>CAZRBF010000001.1:0-5595 GCA_964598195.1 uncultured Candidatus Peribacteria bacterium
AAACACTATCCATTTGAGGGGACTGATAATTTCAAATTTCCAGCGGACTTTATCGCCGAAGGACTCGATCAGACCCGTGGTTGGTTCTATACACTTCTCATTCTTGGAACGGCACTGTTTGATAATACGCCGTACATGAATGTCATCGTCAATGGACTGATCCTTGCAGAAGATGGGAAGAAGATGAGTAAGTCTCTCAAGAATTACCCAGATCCTATGGAGCTCATCGAGCGTCAAGGGGCTGATGCACTCAGATTCTATATGCTCTCCTTACCGGTTGTGAAAGCGGATGACCACCGCTTCTCTGAGGCAGGAGTCGAGGAGATTGTAAAAAAAGTGCTTCTTCCTCTTTGGAATACGTACAGCTTCTTCACAACCTATGCGAATATTGATAACTGGACTCCATCGGGAACTCGTATTACACTTATGCGACATGGTCAAACCGATGCAAATATTGGGATGCGTATCTCTGATGCAGGCGAAACTTCTCCTCTGAACGATACCGGTCGTGAACAGGCACGAAAAGCTGGGGTTCAGATGAAGCAAGAATGAAGAGAATTTGATATTATCATCGCATCACCGACTCAAAGAACACAAGAAACAGCACAAATCGTAGCTCGTGAAATAGGATGCGCTGGAGATATTATCACCTTACCGGAAATTATAGAAAGAAATGCAGGGGAATGTTCCGGAATGAGCCACAAAGAAGTTGAGGCTTGGTACAAAACCAAAACAGGAAAAGATCTTGATGGTCCACATCATTATCGAGCTGCATATGAATACGGAGGAGGGGAGAAAGAAGACGATCATCAGTCTCGTATAGAAAAAGCAATTGATGAGATGATCTCAAAATATCCAGGAAAGAAGATATTGGTTGTGGCTCACGGTGGTACTTTCCGAGCCTTCAATACTCATTTCTTCAATCTCACTATGGAGCAAGGGTATCGTGGAACGGTTCGAATTAACAATGCTGAATATCGGGATTTTCCTTCACTCCCACTCACAAATAACCTTGATACCTGGATCATGTCACGTCTCAATCGACTCGTAGCAACGGTTGCAGGAGGATTTGAATCCTACGATCTCCAGATCCCAACGCGTGCGATCACAGAGTTTATGGATGATCTTACCAATTGGTATGTTCGTCGATCTCGTCGCCGCTTCTGGAAGTCAGAAAATGATGGAGATAAGATGGAGGCATACGAGACACTCTATCATGTACTCATGACCCTCACCAAAGTCATGGCCCCCATTACTCCGATGATAGCCGATGCGGTGTATCGCGGACTTACCGGAGCTGAATCGGTACATCTTAAAAGATTCCCAGAAGGAATCCGAGCTCATATGTTTGATGATCTTGAGTCTGATATGAAACGTGCTCGTGATATCATCACTCTTGGTCTCGCACTTCGCGGTCAGAAGAAAATCCGTGTCCGTCAGCCACTCTCTTCCATCACGATCGGAGAGGATCTGAGTGAATACTTCCAGGAAATAATCAAAGAGGAACTGAATGTGAAAGAAGTAAAAACCGAAGACATGTCGCATGTTGCCCGCACTATCTGCAAACCCAATGCCAAACTCATCGGTCCACGATTCGGAAAAGCCGTACAAGATGTTATTGTCCAAGCAAAATCTGGAAATTTTAAAGAACTGGATGGTGGACGAATCCTTATCCCCCTAACCCCCCTTAATAAGGGAGGTAATAAAGAAATCCCCCTTAGTAAGGGGGAAACGGAGTGAAACGGAGCAGGGGGATTATCGGAGGGATTTATCCTTGAACCAAATGAATACGAAATTGCCTACGAACCACTCGCAGGCGTTTCGCTCGATGTTATGAGTGGAACGGGAATGGTAATCGCAATGGATACTCTCATCACCGAAGAACTCGAACTCGAAGGATATGCACGCGACCTTGTCCGAGTTATCCAAGATCTCAGAAAAGATGCTGGATATGAAGTGTCTGATCGTATACGAGTTGCGCTCCATGGCGACAAGATCGAGAAGATCCTCTCTCTCTTCTCAGACTACATTACTTCGGAAACACTCTCTGTTATTGATAATAGCCTCCTAGAAGGTGATATCTCCAGGGAAATGGATGTGGAGGGGATAATGGTAAAGGTGGTGGTGAAGAGGTAGGAGATAATAAATAAAAATATTTTGAATTTTCTAGTTTTTAGATATACTAGAGCTATCTAATAGATAACTTTTAAACTATGATTACACAAGTGTCTTTTAAGACGGATGGTGAGCTCAAGAGACTAGCTCTATCAAAAGCCAAGACAGATGGTATAACCCTGAAGGCATTTTTTACGTATTGCATGAAATCATACACTGCTGGGCAACTAAACATTGGTATTATATACCGAGAAAATGAACCTGAGGTGGAAGAGGTTATGGTAACTCCAAAGATCCAAAAGAAAATGGATGCTATTGCGAAGCTTTTATAACCCCGTATTATGCTCATAATCTGTAAAACTATTGAGAAAAAAGAACTTTCTCTTACACTAAAACACTTTTCTCGAGCGACCATCATCGAAGCTTACGAAAAAGCCAGAAAAAATCTTGGGGAAAACATCTCTGGATCTGGCGCGCGAGATACGAAACTCATCAAGGTCTATGTAACAACCAAAGATATACCAGGCCGTGTTATTTTTCTCTTTTTTATCAAAAAAGATATCTATACACCGGTCATTCTTCGCACAAAAACCGACAGAATCGGAAAAAATATGACTGTCAAAAACAAGGAATTTGAAAAACTTCTTGAAACCAATCTTGATCTTGTTTATGATGATATTGGAAAGGGGAATTACGAGAAAGTGAATTAGTGAGGTGATATATTAAGAGAGGTGGATGTGGAAGGGATTATAGTGAAAGTGGTGGCGAAGAGGTAATAAGTTATTATAAAAAAACCGCTCAAACTTTGAACGGTTTTTTTTATTTTTCAGAAAATTTCATATTATTATTTATTTTTTCCTATATCAAGCATAGCTGCTTCCATTCTATCAAGAATCCTTTCGCGTTTAGCATGTATATTTGTTAATTTTTCTTGATTAATTAGTAAAGGGTTAGTCCGAATATGCTCCTGAATATGTGTATAACTTGCACGAATAGGTGAATCAACAGGAAACGCCATTATTGCAATCTCCAGTTCTGTTTTTTTCATAACAAACGGGTCATCTGAAACAATTCTATCTAAAGACATAGCATGTAAAATTATGATATAAAGATTATCAAAATATTATACCTTTATACTTTTTTTCTAATACAAGTCAAACTTTTTTACACCGTCAACAACTCATATCCACTATCAGTCACCAGGATGGTGTGTTCGAACTGGGCGGAGTCGCTGCCGTCTTTGGTTTTGACGGTCCACTTGTCGGGCATGAGTTTGGTTTGGTGGGCTCCGCGATTGATCATGGGTTCTATGGTGAATATCATCCCAGGTTCGATGATCTCTCAGGAATCTTTGGGTGCCTTGTGGTAAACATAGGGTTCTTCGTGGAAGGCGATTCCGACTCCGTGACCGGTGTATTCGCGGACGACAGAGTAGCCATGGCGTTCTGCGTGTCGGGCGATCTCGAAGCCAATATTTCCGAAACTGTTTCCGGGGTACACTTGCTTGATCCCGATATCGAGACATGTTCGTGCTATTTCTATAAGCTTTTCTCGCTCTTTTGATATCTTCCCGACAGCAAACATTTTCGAGGTGTCTCCGAAGTAATCGTCCACTATGGTGGTAATGTCTACGTTAATAATGTCCCCTTCTTTGAGGATCTCTTTTTTGGATGGGATTCCGTGGCATATTACGTCGTTCAGGGATATGCAAGTGTACCTCGGAAATCCGTGGTACCCGATACAGGCAGAAATACCCCCATTATTGAGGATGAAAGTGTTGCAGATTTGGTCGAGCTCTTCGGTGGAAACCCCTGGTTTTATATAGGGTTCTATCATCCGCAAAACAGACGCAGCAAGACGAGAGGATTTTCTGATCCCCTCGATCTGTTCGGGAGTTTTTATGATAATTTTCGGTGTTTTCGCCATATATAATCTAGATAATCTATAAAATTCAATATTCCCCTCTCCCTCTGGGAGAGGGGTTGGGGTGAGGGCAATTTATTTCAATAAATTCAGGACTATTTTTTCAAATTCTCGGGCCTTTTTTTCGAGCAGGCTCTCGGAAACGGTTTCCAGGGAGTGTGCGAGCTTGTTTCGGAGTTTATGCAGACTCCAGATAGCGTCCAGATTACTGATCATCCTTGGTTTTGCCTTGAGTTGGTCTCCGACAGTTCCAGAGTAACCGTAATCCTTTAGGATATGATGCATAATCATATCGTACCGCATAATCTGCTCGGTCGGAGAGGGGAGAGTACTTACTTTCTGAATTTCCTTCTCATAATAGCTTTTTTTGTCTTTTTTGAGAGCTTTTTTGCTCGGGTATCCGAAAGTCAAAAACACTCCGACGAGGAGTATAGTGACTATGATAGCAAGAAAAAAATATTCCATGAAGATAAATTAATTGAGACCGGGAATATTGAGCCCCATATTCCCCATCACTCCTTTCATTTTTTCTGCGGCAATTTCTTGGGATTTCTTGAGTCCTTTATTGTTTGCTTCAGTAAATGCTTTTTTAAGACGTTCACGGATCTCTGCAGGAACCCAGTCTCCTTCGATATCTGTTGTAACACATTTCATCTGTCCATCAAAAGTGACCACGATTCCGTCGGATTCTGCTTCTATGTGGATATTACTGAGTTCGTTTTGGATCTTTGAGGCTTCTTGTTGCAGTTTCATGAGTTCTTTTGCTTTATTGTAGTCCATATTTTTGGTAAGTTATAAGTAAGACGCGCACAGTATAAAAAGAAGTTCGTTTTTTGCAAATGAAAATCTCTATACTTTTTTTCTCAAAAAGAGTAAACTTATTCCTCCGAGATAGATGAGGGAAAATACTCCTGTACAGATAATGAGGGTGACAAAGGTGCCGGTATGAAGTATTTGGAGGAGATATCAATTTATACCACTAGCAATGACCGCAAATGAGAGGACTCAGATGCTAAAACTTGGAAGGAAATTGAAGCGAACGAGGTGGCGTGTTGCACGGTAGGTCTGGACAAGGAGGAGAATCTGACATACGAGTGTTACCCAAGCGGATCCTACGAATGAATAATAGGGGATGAGTACGAGATTTCCGACCAAGTTCGCGATGGTGATGATGAAGTTGATTCGTAAGAGTTTTTTCTGTTCATCGTGGGCTATGAGCAGGTAGGTGAAGAGGGAAGAGAGGAAGTAGAAGAGGAATATAAATACCACCACCTGCATAGCATCGAGTGACGTGTATGTATACTTTGTATGTTCAATATATTCACGAGTGGCGATAAAACTTATAACATTTGCATCGTTCATAAAGAGAAATGCCGCGATTCCAACCCCGAAAATGAGGAGTATTTTATAGGCTTTTGAGACGTAAGTGAGAAGTTCAGGGTTTTCTCACCTCACCCCCGACCCCTCTCCTAGAAGGCGAGGGGAGATTATATTGTTTTTAGTTCCCTCTCCTTCTAGGAGAGGGCTAGGGTGAGGTGGATTTTTCTTAATAGCTTC
>CAZRBF010000001.1:5695-41626 GCA_964598195.1 uncultured Candidatus Peribacteria bacterium
AGGGTAAATACTCAGGTTATGAGTATCCCCGCCATCGCCATGGGTGAATTGTAGCCTGGAAGCCAGAATCCTATGGCGAGCGAAAGGAGGATGATGATCACCCCGAATCCTGTTCGGAGGGTGAGAATATTTCCGACAATGCTCTGTACTTTTGCATGGTCGTTCTTGTGTTCGCTAATCTCTCGAACGGTAATAGTGTAGAGTCCGAGATCTGCAATAACCGAAAAGATCGAGAGATAATTATATACCTTCGAATAAAGTCCGTAACCTGCAACATCCAGATAGTTCGTGAGAATTTTGATGAGAAATATGGAGATAAGTGCGGTTGCAACTTTTCCGGCGATCTGTGCGAGCGTATTAGAATAAACTTTTTTGGTGGCCAAGAGAAATATTTTACATTATAGATAAAAGCTACGGTTTATGTTTTGCATTTGATGGGGGAGAGTATACATCATTGAACGCACGAATAGCTCGTGCGATTTCTTCTCGCGAAGAGTTTTCAGAAATAGCTATTGTACCAACATTACTCATATCCCTTACAGGCTTATTCGGATCGAGTATTGCGATAGGTGGTTCTGCTAATGGGGGTGATTTCTGCGTAAGGGGAATGTTTGTTTTAGTAGATGAAGCAGGTGGTGCTATACGAGCAATTCTTGTTTCTGTTCCCTCCTCTCTGGGCGAATATCGAGAAGATTTCTCTGGAGATCTTGTTTCTCTTGAGGTAATTTCTTCAGAAGTTGCTCGATTTCTCGTGGGGGTATCTTCATCCGTAAGTGCGACATACACTCCTGTGGATATCATTATAGCCAAAGCAGCGCATCAGCCATAGGCTATGTAGCGAGACCTTGGATCACTCATGAGTATGGCAAAAGATTCTCGAACAGAGAGTTCCTTTTTTTTTGCCTTTGATGGTGGTTGGAGTGGGTATATTGGTTTTGAATTGAGGGCATGTTTTTTAGCAGCTGACAAGGCAGCATTTTTTGGTTTTGTATCAGCATTTTTGAGTATTTCTGGTGAAATGACTCTTTTTGGCATTTGAATAATTTTCCCGTGAGGTATAATTTTCCCACTCGAAAGAAGTAATGCATCATTGTTATACATAAGTCCATTTCCGTTTAGGAGTGATCGAACGAGATCAGTTCTTTTTTCAGATATTCCATAAATTCTGAGAATATTCTGAAAAGACATGCCTGGTTCGTACGTAATAATAGCATAATTTCCATCAAGAGTCAGCTTGGAAGAGAGTTTTTCAATATCTTCGACTCATTTATTTTTCATATTTGGTAGCTCTAAAAGATAGAATTCTTGTGCGAGGTCTTTTGTACGCAAGTATAGACAAAAAAGAGAAAAAGCAAGACAATGGAATATTTTTTTGTTTTATTCTCCGTTTTCCATATTATTCATTGGCATATATTCATCATATTCTTATGACTCTCCTTACCAAAGCCCTACTTCATACCACCGATAGCTACATCAAACGCCTCCAAAAAGGCGGTATTTCGACAGTGGAAGATCTGATCGGCCACTACCCTCGGACCTACAAAGACAAGTCGGATGTTTTGGAGCTTTTTAGCTATGTGAATATCCGCGAGCCAAATACTCTCCGGCTCAAAATCGAATCTATTACGACTGAACGTACAAGAAATAATAAAGAGCTTACGAAAGCGATTCTCTGCGATAAATGAGGGTTTCTCTCAGAGGCAGTATGGTTTAACAGAAAGTACATGCTCCAAAAATTTCATGCGGGCGATACTGTCAAGATATATGGAAAGCCCAAATACGAATACGGAAAACTCTCTTTCCCGAGTCCCGATATAGAATTTTCAAAAGATGAAGGCTCTACGATAGTCCCTGTATATCCGGAATGTAACTATATCCCATCCGCTTGGTTTGAAGGGAAAATGTCGTGTATCCGAGAATATTTGAGGACAATCCCAGAAGTACTTCCTGATGAAATCCGTAAACAGAAAGGATTTCGGACAAAGTCAGTAAATCTCACTGCTATTCATTTTCCTGTGTCCAAAGCGGATTTTGAACGAGGGAGAACCGAACTTGCCTATGAAGAGTTATTTTCTCTCCAATATGAGGGAATTATGCGGAAAAAAGATGGAGAACGCACGAGTGCAGGACGGGCAATCGCGATTCCCATGAATCCTGAAACAGTGAAAGATATTATTTCGCGTCTTCCGTTTCCTCTGACCAATGGTCAAAAAGTGGTTCTTTTCCAGATTCTCAAAGACATGGAACGTCCGTTTTCCATGCAACGACTCCTCCAGGGGGATGTCGGAACCGGGAAAACCATCGTCGTCATGATCGCAGCCATTCATGCAATACTCGAGGGTCGGAAGAACAAAAAGTGAATCCAAGTTGCTATTCTCGCGCCAACCGAGATTCTCGCACGTCAGCATTTTGCAAGTTCTATGAATCTGCTTGCAGATTTTGGTATTACCTCAGACTTTCTGGTCGGGTGACTGACTCCCCGGCAAAAAACCGATGTAAAATTACGCCTCAAAAATGGGGATATTTCCGTCATTATCGGGACCCATGCTCTCATTGAAGACACGGTGCAATTTGAAAATCTCGCCCTGACCATCGTCGATGAGCAACACCGATTCTGAGTAGAGCAACGACGTGCATTGGAGCAGTACAGTTCTCATAAAACATGAGGATTGCCGCATGTTCTCAACATGACTGCAACCCCTATCCCCCGTACCCTCTCCATGACTATCTACTGAGATCAGGATATTTCGGTGCTTTCTGAGTATCCAGTTGGTCGCAAGCCGATTCATACGAGGGTGCTTGCAGAGACCGAGCGCAATGAAGCATATAATTTTATAGCTACTGAGGTACAAGCAGGAAGGCAGGTCTATTGGATTTCTCCACTCGTGGAAGAATCCGAGACGCTCGATATCGCGAGCGCTGTCAATATGCAAGAGATCCTCCAAAGTGTATTTCCCGATTTTCGAGTGGGACTCATCCATGGGAAGATGAAAGCGAAGGAAAAAGATGCGATTATGCAGGCTTTTTATGAGCGAAAGATCGATATTCTCTCCTCTACTTCGGTGGTGGAAGTGGGGGTGGATAACCCGAATGCAAGCGTCATCTGCATAGAAGCAGCTGAACGTTTTGGACTCTCGCAACTGCACCAGTTTCGGGGACGTGTCGGACGAGGGCGTGACCAATCCTATTGCTATCTCTTCACAACCAAGTCCTATACCGGCGAGCGACTTCGCGCTATGGAGCGCACCAATGATGGATTCGAACTCTCAGAGATCGATCTGGAGCTTCGAGGTCCTGGCGAAGTCTACGGAGTCCGCCAGAGCGGAGTTCCAGAGTTTAAAATCGCCGATATCAAGGACTTGGAGCTCGTGAGCGAGATTCGCGCCGATATAGAGGAATGGATGCAACAGCAATAAAAAAGACCCCAGAGTATGGGGTCTCGATCCAAGGGCTTTGGACTCAAGACGAAGATTTGCTCTTGAGTTGCTCTTGGAGTTTTTGAATGTAGTTTTTGTCATTCATGATTTCGAGCTTGAACAGTTCGAACGCCTGAGCATTCGTAAAGCCATTCAATATATAAATGTTAAAAATCTGCTTCATGAATTTGACAGTTTCTGCTTTTGAAGATAAGAAGTCCGCAAGTACATTTTTTGAAAGGGCACGTGAATCCGGATTATCCGGATCATCGTTGTCACCAACAATATCCCGAAAAAGAACATCAACCTCATCCTGTACTAAGAAAGTCATGTTATATTCTCCTAAAAAATTTGTTTAAGGGGCGGGTGCACTATATGTAATAAATATACAGTGTCAAATTTTTTCTTTGTCTAATTTCTCCCCAAGTTCTTTTACATCTAATATATTGGATGTTTCCAATGGTACACAGAACGTATCGTACCTCCTTCATTAATTTTTTTCTTGCTTTTTCAAAAAAAAACCGTATATTGCATTTCTTGTTTTTTTACGTTTATTATTTATTATTTCCCACAACATGAGTCCTCTCCATAGACCAAAAACACTACGTGAATCTGTTTCAGCAGTTATGAAGGCTACCTGAGTAAAGAAACTTACAAAATTTATGTGAGATAAGGTAGAAAGGCTTGTAGGTAGTATATCTCCAAAATCCGTGGCTCCAGTATTACAACCTGTGCTCGAGGTGGAACAAAGTGACCAAGAAATTCTTCAACCAGTTAATGTATTGCCAGAAGTGTCTCCCACTAATAAATCGGCAGAAGTTATACCGTTTAAACCCATTAAGCCGATCTTGGCGATCGACAATACGCTCAGAACCATTGATACCTCTGAAACTTTTATGGAAACAGTATTACAAAATGCAGCGTACGTTATTGCAGACAAACTCCGTACCGACGATACCATCAAAGATCTTGTAGAGAGTGTTCGTAAAGATTTTGTAAATATGATCCGAGAAATAGAATGAAGAACGAGTCTTTCAGAAAAAAAGAAACTTACACTCATCGGACCAAAGTGACTCAATATCACTCTGTGTATTTCAAATGAGGCTATCGGTGAATATAAATACATAATAGGAAACCTGAAAAAAGATTGTAATGTAGTCTATGGTGTCAATGGGGTGAGCATAGATAAAGCAGATCCAGGCTGTTTTTGATACTCTTTTGTAGAAGATGGGATTCAGATGATCTTTGAACTCGATCCAGGAAAAAGCAGTTTTGATACACATGGAGAAAGTGCAAAAAAATATTTTAATTTATTGGAAGGAGGTTTTCCTTTGTTGTGATGAGCATTTCTTCAGTGAATACGAGAAATCAACAATGAGATCAGTGCGCTCTATACAGACTCTGATACGGGGTTACTGAATCACTTGGCCTACAAGAAAACAAAAGAAGCCTTAGAAAAAGAGTTAAAAATATCGTGAAAACATTTTACTGAACATGCGATTGAAATACTACCAAACAATCTTGTCATGCACCTACTCGGGGACTATGGAAGAGAGGCTCTTATGAGAATGATAGCTGATACAGTAAAGCCCCTCGACCCAGATATGACTTTTGCATATAAACACGTGGACAGGAATATGGCGGTTATATTTATAGACAGAACCAACTCACCAGAAATTATAAAAAAGCTTTCCGAGATTACCGCGGCGATGTCTCGAAGGATTGAAGTAAAAAATGCTCAGGATCTGATAGTAAACGTCGAGCTTATAACCAAAAAACACTAAACAAGATGATCTCAACAAAAAATTCACCCGAAACGGGTGAATTTTTATGATATTCTTTGACTCATTTAATGTTTCCACACATGAGTTGATGCTTGAGAGGTTTTTCATGAAGGTGGCAGGTCTTGTCATCCTTCTTTTGCTCGTTTGGCATTGATTTCCACGGAGGTAGGGAGATTTTCCATTACTTCTAAAGATGATAAATATCTATCGTAGTCTGAGTCCTTAAGTGTTACATTTCTTTTATTTTTGATGGTCTTTGTAGGAATCATCAATCAACCTCCTTCCGCACGTTGAGCATTAATTGCTACGGAAGTAGGGAGATCTTTTCTTGCTTTTTCATACTCTGTGAGTACATCATAATAGGACCGCACAGTACTAGCTACCACGTCCATTGCAGGAGTGTTTGTTTCACCTTGTTCAAGATAAGAGATTCTTGTACTCGATGGAACATTGTTTACATGAGGCATTCACATAAGTTGGTAGATTATAGATTAAATCGTCGGAGATAGTGTATCTGATTATTGAAAATTTGCAAAAGATTTTGTGTGATTTTTTTTGGATGTGTGTAAAGATAAAAATTTGCTTTTTTTGTAAAAAACCATATATTGCAGTTCTCGTTTTTTAGTGTTTATTATCAACAAATTTTTGATGAAAGGGGGA
Source organism: uncultured Candidatus Peribacteria bacterium (assembly GCA_964598195.1). Taxonomy (GTDB): domain Bacteria; phylum Patescibacteriota; class Gracilibacteria; order BD1-5; family UBA2023; genus UBA1545. Next base: position 11,556 of record CAZRBF010000001.1, read on the forward strand.
CTAAATGTCTAATAATGAGAAGTCTGAGGTGTCTCGTGTACCATGGTATGCCGAGATACTCATGCTCTGGTTTCTGATAGAAGTGTTCTACTTTAGCTTTAATAAGGCTCGAGAGTTCCGCGAGGTCTTGGTAGAGAATGGACAAACAGATTTATTGATCTGGGGGTTCGGTTTCTATTTCGTATTTCGGTCGTGTGTATTTGCTTACATGTTCGTTCTCGGGCAGTGCAAGGAGTATATTTCTAGAAAGGAGCGCGATAGTGTTAACCAAAACAAATAACGAATTTAGCCATTTAGTTGTGGCAATGTTTCTCCATAGCATTGACCCTGATGTATCACGCATTACCATCGCGTCTCATCTGGAAGCTTTGCTTGCTTTTACGAAAGATGGTGCTACGGCAACATTTGTCATACTCGCGACTAATGAGTCCAAAGAAGGGGGACAATTCTGGCTTGATGTGAAAACTACTCAGGAAATCGTTGGTGAGTACTCGAGTGACAGAATCGAGGTCATCATCATTCCTCAGGTCAATAAGAAGCGGGGTGCATACAAGCAACTTTTTGATGTTATTCCATCTGCGAGAAATGTGTCATACTATACACCAGAGCAAATAGTGTTTTGGTTCGTAGATGGCGATTCAGAAATACCCAAAGAACTGCGTCATTGTTTTTTTGTGGATGTGGCCAGGTCACTCTCTGTCGAAAACAAGATAGGGGGAGTCACGGTTCATAATAAGGTGAAGGTCTATTCGAACAGTCCTTGGGTCATAGCACTCATGGCATACACAAAAGGTCCAGCAAGGAGTTTTGTTATGCAGGCAAGTCCCAATGTCTTGACTGGTCGTGGTTCCATGATAATCGGGACTATTGCACTCGATAGGGAATTTCAAAAGCTCGTAGCGGAAGATCTCATTAATCTTACTGGTTTCCTCATTCCTAAAAAGGAATTTTATTCAGATACTGGGGATGATAAGAGTACATATTATTTCGTACTTATGAAAGGATGGAATGTTCGATATAATCCAGATCTCTACGTAGTTTGTCATGAAAAGATGAAATGGTTCATCGAGAAGCTCCCAAATATCTGGTCATTTCAACATCCGTCACTTGCTGTACGGTACTGTCGAAATAACCTGAACAATGTTCAGAGGCTCCTCAGACTTGGGATGGGAAAATTGGGTTTTACTCGATATATGATGAATTGGGCAGATCGTCACCTGTTCTGGACTCCACTTATAGGTCCGATATCCACTGCTTTTCTTATGAATGCCTGGGGGTTTGATTATCTCTATGTGTATATAAGTTGGATAGTGGCCACTCGTTCTCTCGCGACATTTGTTGTCTGTATGGCAACCAAGGAAAGATGGTCCCCATTCTATCCTGTCATATTGATCTACATACAAAATGTTCTATCACTGGTAAAGCTTTGGGCTTTGGTTTCGGCCAGATCCTTTTGGACGCGTCAGGATAAAAAGATGGTAAATCCAGAAGCTCCAAAAGAGATCTCGGCTTTTATTATCCTTGCAACTATGATCGTCATGTTTATAGGTATAAAAACTGGTGTTATATGGGTGCCTGGCTTCCAAGAACTGGTGGTCATAGTTAAGTCATTAATTTAAAAGAAAGAAGGTCAAAATGAGCGGTAATATTTCTCTACCAGAACCCTCGGAAGGTCAGAAGATACGAGGAGCCAAGATTTCTTGGGTAAGTGTATTCCTGGTCGACAAGAACGGGAATGTTGGCAAAGAACTAAAAGTCGTCTGGCTTGCCGAAACTGGAACGGGTCTTGGACTGTATAACGCTTCTGAAGATACGTTAAACGTATGGATAGAGTTTTATATCCCCGATTGTGACACAAAATATTGGGGATACCAGACACAAATCGCGTTCACAAAACGCGATAAAGACGATGAAAAATGTATGGTTTTCCATATCATTGGTAACCGTCCCACTCTTGACTTTGGTACATTGCTCCGGCTCAAGATCAAAAATCAAGGGAAACAACTCAGTATACAGGAAATACTGGAAAAAAACGGTCTGAAAGAATCATCTCATACTCCCAAGAAAAAAAGAAAGGAACCATTTAGATTTACCTCCCTCCATACCAGCATGATTGTGTTGGCTTTGCTTGGTGGTGTAACCTATATCCACTATGGAATCCTGGACCATGTGGAAACAGGCACGGTTGCAACGCGTATCGTCACACAGGAGATTCCTTTGACTAAGGGATTGGTTGAGGATATCTTGGAGCAAGGAAGCGAGGTCAGGAAAGGGGGAGTACTTGCAAGAGTAGTCGACCCGAACTTGACTGGCAACCTTGGATTGCTCGAGGATAAACGAGATGAGGCCATAAAAAGAGAGCAAATCCTTCGCAATCAAATTGAAGCACAATCTGTCGATCTGCAGAACAAAAAAGCTATGCTCGAAGAGTCCCGTGCATATCTCCAAAAACGGAAAGATCTTGAGAAGCAGGGATTTATATCGAGTAGTTTGATTCTGTTGGATAAACAAAAAGTTCTCGCTGAAGAGTCTGGGATTGCGACCATAAGTACGCAAATTCAACAAGCAAAAGTAGAGCTACAAACTCTCCTAAATACTTGGGGCCCAAATTTCACGAAATTACAAAAACAAAAAGGAGAACTACAAAAACAAACCAAGGGGTCAACATATCTCGCCAAGTGCGATTGCTATGTCTATTCCGTTGCGTCGGATGTACGGGCGATAACTTTTCAACTCATACCAAAAGATCATTTTTATATTGAGGCTGCTCTTCCAAAAGATACAGTGGCACACATGAAAGATGGACAGGTGGTCTGGTTTACACTTCCAGGAAGTAGTACTTACAAGAAAGGGGTGTACAAAATAACCGAACTACAAAGAAAAGATCGCATGGGTTTGAGTGGTGAAATATTCGCTGCCACTAAAATGAGCATTATCGTAATAAAACCCGATGAACCTATATCGGGCGGAGTTGAGATAATCGGAAAACCCGTTGCACTCATGCTGCACACATCAAGTGTATCAGCAACTATAGAACGTATCAAGATTTACTTTACAGCGAATTTTTGAACGTTATAATGTGCCCATCTCGGGCACCAAAAAGACCAAGCTCCGCTTGGTCTTTTTTTCGCTCGAAAAAATCCCTCGGACATTGCCTGGTAGGCAAGTGGTCCGAGGGATTGATTGGTTATTGACGACCGATCGAGAAGTACAGAAATCCGTGCTTCCGAGGAGTGTTCACGTCTTTGTAGATGTTTCGTCCATCAAAAATAACGGGTTTTTTCATGCGTTTCCTCATCTCATTCAAGTCCATGCCCCGAAATTCCTTCCATTCCGTGACGATGATCAGACCATCAACATCTGCCAGAGCTCTCATTGCATCTCGTGCAAATGAAACTGCCGGTTCATCTTTGTAGATCTTCATTCCCTCTTTATAGGCAACGGGATCATAGCAGACAGCCGTAGCACCACGCTTGACCAGTTCTCGGATAACACTGGTAGATGGAGCTTCGCGCATGTCGTCAGTGTTTGGCTTGAAAGCCAACCCCCAGATCGCAAACTTCATGCCAACGATATCACCAAAATGAGTAATCACCTTTTGAGCGAGAACCAACTTTTGGCGCTCATTGACTTCCTCCACCGAGTCCAGAATTGGGAGATCTACTCCATATTCATGACCCGTGTGAATGAGGGCTTTGACGTCTTTTGGAAAACAAGACCCACCATAGCCAGGACCTGCATGGAGAAAATCCATGCCAATACGTCTATCTGTTCCCATACCTTTTCTGATCGCTGTAATATCGGCACCAGTTTTTTCGCACAGACTTGTAAGCTCGTTTATGAAGCTAATTTTGGTTGCGAGCATGGCATTTGCAGCATACTTTGTCAGTTCCGCACTCCGTATGTCCATACTCAGGACTTTGTCACGACCGAAGCCGAAAGAGTTGTATAACTCCGTCATAACCTCAAGAGCACGACTTGAATCAGTTCCGATAACCACTCGATCTGGTCGCATAAAGTCGTCGATAGCCGCCCCTTCCTTCAAAAACTCTGGGTTTGAAACGACATCAAAAGAAGCCGGTTCACCGCGTTGGGTAAAAAACGCCGATTCGATTGTTTTTCGAACTTTATCTGCTGTTCCAACTGGAACAGTCGACTTATCGACCACAACAGTATATCGATTCATATACCGTCCAATATTTTCTGCAGCCGATAAGACATGCGAAAGATCAGCTGACCCATCTTCACCTGGCGGAGTGCCTACAGCGATGAATTGCACATCGCCATATTCAGCCGCCAACTGGATGTCTGTCGTAAAAGAAATTCGCCCAGCGATCATATTTCTCTTGATGAAATCGTCAAGACCGGGCTCATGGATGGGTATTATTCCCTGGTTCAAGTCTTCGATCTTTTTGGCATCGAGATCCAAACACAAGACATTATGTCCCACCTCCGCAAAACAAGCAGCCGTAACAAGTCCGACGTATCCGCTACCAATAACGGTAATTTTCATAAAAAACCTTTCTTTTTTGATGGATGTAAATGAACAAGAACCCTCGAATAGTATGGAATTTCTATAAAAGTCAAGTGGGAAACAACTTGCTCACCAAACGGCACCATATCAAGGGGCAAAAAATCTCCAAAAATCTTTTGCTTATTTTCAGAATGGATTAGAATAGACAATAGATATTTATATGATAATCCCCACCCCTATGACCACTCCAGAGAACCTGAATGATTGAGATAATTGCACTCGTTTACCACACAATACTGTATGGAAAATAAGAGAACGAGTTTTTGCTCCAGTATCGAGTGTTTTGAATGAATCGGATGTTAAGTACTTAGCCAATATGCGTGCGTTTAGAAAGAAACTAAGCGATTGAGAAATCCCAACTGCAAAAAGTGAGAATGAAAAAAGGACAGGTGAATTTGTTGTTGCGAGAGAGATGGTTGCTAAACCTAGTCTCAGCTATGAGGCAATAATCACATCACTTAATGATAGAGATGAATTCTTGAGCATGATTGCTCGTTGATATTTCAAAGATAAAACCGTAGCAATAGCAAATGCTTCTGAAGAAAGAAAGGATGGTGAGCCACATGTAACGTTACGCTAATAATACATCAGAGTATCAATAAAAAGATCTACCTTCCTGGTAGATCTTTTTATACAGAATTGTTCAAATTTATTGAGGAGTAAGAACAACATTATTAAAGTTTACATTCGTATTAACAGGTGTTGCCCAGGTGGCGTCATTTCATCCGAAGAAATTGGAGAATATTACTTTAGTTATATGAGTGGTGTCAGCTTTTCGGAAGGTCACCGCACTGTCGCGAAATACTTCTTTGTCATCGACATATATAACGATGACCCCGTCATTTACTCCAGGAGTATTGAGCTTGATTGTCTGGCTTACTTTATAGTACTTTCCAGTAGTGAATCGGAATGATCAACGCCCAAAGCTCTGACCGTATGCTTCTGTCTTGGTTGGAACATATCCGTATACTTCTATATCACCGTTGGTTCTCCACATGAATCGAGTAGAAAAGTCATCTCCAACGGGTGCTCATCCAGTTGGACAGGTTCCTGTACAGAATCCAAATCCAAACTTTCCACCCTTGTTGAACTTGAAGTTCTTATCAAACATGACATTAAATGAAATGTTTGCAGAATCAAGGGTTTTTCCTATGCTATAGATGAATCCTCCTCCACCAAGAATAGGACTATTTTCAGGACTATAGCTTCATGCTGGGAAGAATACTTTTATCCCACCAGAGCTCGTAAGGCTCATGTTTTCTTTTCCCCAAACGCGCTCATAACCAGCAGGAGTTGGTTTATCGAGAGCAGAGGTGAAAGAAAGGGTTTCTGAAGTATTTGTAGCTCAGAGAACGACTGCTGGAGCAGGGGACTGGGGAACTGTTTTTGAAGATTTTTTCTTGTTGGCTTTTTTGGTTGAAACAGCAGTTGCTAATGGAGCCTCTTTTTTATTCTTTATCTTATGAGACTTTTCAGCATATGTGATATCAATTTTTCATGAATTCAGTGTATCTGCTTTTGATGAAGAGGCAAAACAAGAAGTCAGCAGAATGGCTGCCACAGTAAATGAGACCCCTACGACGAGGAATCGTGATAGGGTATTTTTCTTTGCATGAGATATATTCTCAGGTGATCCTGATAGTTTGGTTGTGTTCATATATGGGAGAGTAAAAAAGTAGAAGCATTACTAATTTATGTCATACGGTGCACCTTTGAGATTTACTGTATCGATTCGGTAATTATCTCCGGTATAACTTGGTCCCCATCTCTTGATGAGATGTGGTGTCTCGTCAGCATTGATATGAACAGTATTAGATTGACTCGTGCTCCATGTCGGACTTACTTCTATACTATCAGAATTAATTTTTGTTACCGTGAAGAGACCCCCGGTACTCGTAAACTCTACAACGTCTTTTACTCTAAATCCTGTCTCTATTGCGAGCTTTCCACTGAAGGTAAAGACGTTACTTCCACTATTGATAACCCCCGCATAATTATTGGATCATAATCTTGGGACATATGTTCCATCTATCAATGACTTCGGACTTCAGCCATTTTCTATGGTTGCAGCCAGTTCATAGTAAGAGCCATTATAATACGTAACTCCTATCTTGTACGCTGTAGTTGTTTTTGTAGGATCGGAGAAGTTTTCTTGTTTGAGTCAGAGTACATTGTAGTTGACATCACCACCGACATAAGTTCCAGAGAGTGCCCCATATCACTCTATCCCAGAGAGCCGTATACGACTTCCATTTGCACCAACTGTTGGTCCAGTATTAGTGTGTGTTATAGTGGATCCTGTGCCAAGTACAAATATATTAACAGGAGACCCTTTGATTATAGAGAGATCTATCGCCTGTTGTATATTTCAGAGATCTGAACTCCGTCGTGAATCTCGGGCATCTGCGGCCATTCCTTGAAAAGAGAGAAAAGAGACAGTTCCAAGAATCACCAAAATTGTGATGACCACGATTAGTTCCACAAGAGTAAATCCTTTTTGATTTGTTTGTTTCATAGGCAGGAAGACATGAATTAAAATTGCCACTCATTTTTCTGTGTAAAAAGGAGATGGCTGATTAAAAGTTAACTCGAAATAAATATTTTCGGTTGAGATCGATTGAGTGTTACACTATACTCAAATATTTTAGTAAATCAAGTACATTTCAAATTTTGATTCTATTGTCCCGTTTCAAATCCGACCAACAGTTGTGGGATCTAGAAAATCATAAAATTTTTATGTCCTACTGAATAAAAACTTGATTAAATATGAATAATCATTATAAGCTATAGAATATATTACCTAGTTACATTATTTACAATGAAGGCTACTGTTAAAAATTCAGAACAGGCAGAGGGTATACCAGTACTTTCGACATACCCGATTTCTTTCCATGCGAAAACAAAAATAATCGAAACTCTTCAGGGGGTGTTTAAGGGTAAAAAAATGAGGAGCAATCAATTGTCTATGCAGGGTGCCCACTGATACGGTGGGAAAAAAAGTGTACAACGTGAGATTGGAATACTCTTTAAGGGTCCTTTTGAAAATTATGTATCTGCTGCAGATAATTGGGACGAATTTCTTGGGGATTTGTTTACCAGATTACGTACGTTCTATACAAAATATTTTGAGGATGCTCAAAAAATAACGGATGAAACGGTTACTGGAGTTGTGTTCAATATAAGACATCCTCGTCTAGACTGTATTAATGGAAAAATGGTTGCATTGAAGTATTTTGATGCTATTGAGTGACTTACACGCACATTGATCAAATTAATGGGGAACAATTGCAGATATGATAATACCTTTTTCTTTCAAGATTTTCATGACAAACATTCTGAGATTGTCACACTTTTTTCAGATCCTGTTTTTGAGTTTTTAGATTTTCGAGTTGAGTTTCATGTGTTCTTCATGCAGATGATCATGAACTATTTTCTCGAAGAAAATAGTCATAAAATAGTTATTCAGTCACGCAAAATTCAGTTACTTGAGAATGAGGTTGCTCGATTAAAGCATGAGAAAAAGCATTCAACCGCGAGTTTGCGTACGGAGACAAAAAATAAAACACAAACTCTTACAACTTCAGCATTACCAGATACACGGTTAGATGAGCAAATGGCAGAAAATACTCGATTGTTGTCTATTTTAAGTAAGCTCTGATATAATTTGAACGAACAGGTTTCGCCTGAGGAGTGGATTACCCAGAAGGAAAAAGAGGCTATACAGTCCAAGGATTATGAGTGGGAATCTATGGCGCTTGAAGAGGCAAATAGATCAAAACTGCTGGAGAAAGATCTTTCTGAAAAAAGTGCCTATATTGTCTATCTCGAAGATCGGTTAAAGGGATCGCACGAAATGATTGCTGAAAAATATAAGCAAGAGCGGTGGGAAAAGGGGCTTATGGATATAGGTGAAATGATGTCATTTCTCGCAAATAATCCAAAAATTGCAAAAAATGCTCTCCCAGATATTATAGAGACTTTTGAACAACTCGTACGTAAGGTTGGTGGATGAGCTCTTTCGTCGACCGGAAATGCAGATGTGTGAATCTGAAGTGGTCACATGGCAAATATCGTGCTTCTTCCCCTAATCAATTTTATTAAAGAACATCTGAAAAATGGGGATTATGCATATCTGGAACTTTCCTGGAAACAGATAATAGAAAACTATATTCTAGAAGCTGGATGGCATAATAATGAAGGAGATCATTCGGTATTTACTGCTCTTTTTAATAATCTGCAAGATATACCAGGAAATATATCCAATATAGATATGATCACTACATGACTACGTACCATTGAAACCAAATACCATGCTGATCTGCGATGACTATGTAAAATTATCTGATCAATATTTTTTGAACATATGCAAGTACTTTCGAGAAAACTGAAGAATGTAAAAAGGTAATAGTCTCACTTTGTAAAACACACTCCTTCAAGCTTGAGGGAGTGTGTTTTATTGCAAGGTTTATGGACAGAATTGAGACTAAGACTACTTCATAACAAAACTCACAATCAGTCCGATACTTGAGAGGATCATTCCGATGAGCCAGAAACGCATAACGACGGTTTCCTCGGACCATCCGATGGCTTCGAGGTGGTGGTGAAATGGAGCAATTCGGAAGATTTTTTTCCCATTTCTGAGTTTCTTAGATGTGAGCTGAATGATGACCGAACAGATCTCGAGGATGTAGATTCCGGAGATAATAATGAGAACAGCGAGTGTATCTGTCATCATAGCCATGATTCCGAGATTGGCTCCGAGCGCGAGAGATCATACGTCACCCATGTAAAATTGCGCGGGTTTTATGTTGAACCAGAGAAATGCTATGAGTGCCCCGACGATGAGCATGCAAACTGCCGAGAGGATAAAGAGTCCGTGAGTGTAGGTTATAAAGGCGTAGACAACATAATTGAAGAGGAGGAGTCCACCTGCAAGCCCATCAAGTCCATCAGTTACATTGACCGCATTGGCCATGGCGATGATGACAAATATAAAGAGAGGAATATAGAGCGCCCCAAGGCTGACATTTCCGACAAAAGGGAAGTGGAGTCCGGTATGACCGAGCTTGACATAGAACCAGTATGCTCAGATCCCTGCAAATATCATAAGAAGTACCATTTTTACACGAGCAGAGAGCCCCTTGGTTCGACCAATCCCGCGAACATTCAGATAATCATCTACGAGTCATATGAGCCCAACAGTAGCAAGAGTGAAGAGTGCGAGGTAGGTTTCATTTCTGTTCCAGAGACTATATTTTATCTTTATATTGAACATACTTTGTATGTCTGCAGCAAAAAAATGCACCACCACAGATAGTGCCACGAGGGAGAATATAGAAACCAGTATAATCCCTGCTCACATAGAAGGAGTTCCTGTTTTATTTTTATGCAGTTTTGCAAACTCGGTTGCCTTTCCCATGAGCGCCTCTTCGCGTATCTGTTTTCCGAGTTTATACTTGTGAAGAAATCTGATATACGGTGGTATGAGAATAAAAGTGAGAAGGAACGAGAGGAGAAGATAGATAAGGAGAAATGAGAGATTTCACATAATTATTGATTGATAAGTATATAAAGTTCACGTACCTCCTGCTTGGTCTCGGCGTCACCATTTTTGAAGATATCCTGGATCAAAGCATCATTATTTTTGACGAACTCTCTCAGAAGCTTTTTGTTTTCTGGAGTATCGATATTATCGACTCCAATTTCTGCACTAAATTTCCCTAACAGTATATTCACATCTTTTTCCATACTACTAAAATCACTGACCAATATTTTTTGTATCTCTTTTACTGTATCGAGGGGCTCTCCAACATAATCCATATTCATCTGTCCATTGGCTGCCTGATCCCCCTCGGTGAGTATAATTATATTTCCATAATTTATAAAAGCTCCGAATAATCCTGCATGTTTTGAATTGATAGTTTTGATCTTTTCGGCATTCATAGACTGGCTGTCTCCAAAAATTCAGAGTTGATTATAGAAGAGAATCTGGCCAGGCAATACGACTTTGAAGTCCATTTCTTGGTTGATCATCACATTGAGATAGCTATAAAAAAGTCCAAGCTGGATAATGAGAAGCACAGCATTTATGATCCCAAAAGAAAAGTAAGCATCTCCCGAGAAAATGTTCTGGATACTACTTACAACAGTAAAAATAGTAATACCTATCAATAAAAATAAAAGCAGTATCGTTTGATTGAAAAAATTCACAAAAGCCGCATCGGATTGCTTACTCTTGGCAATCGCAAAATATATATCTTCCACGTATGGCTTATTACCTTGGATGCGACGAAAACGACGAATATATATGATAACGATGATGAGCCACCATATGACATTTATAGTGAGTAAGGTTGCAATAATTTCTGTCGTGAGATCTGTCACTGGGTGTGAAAAAACAAGCAGATACACATTAGAAATCTCGATCAATATAACAAAAATAACTCGCCAAGATATGAGAATCGAGTATATCCAGTGCTTCTTTATGATCATAAGAAAGCGGGTTCCATCTTTTTCGAGTTTCTCGAGAAGCTTCGTGTCTCCTGCTATGTCAAATGACTTAAACATCCAGGTGATGATGCGACTGAAATTGATGAACATAGAAGAGGGGGGTGAGGGGCTATGATTTCGAGTATATGAGTTTTTGGAGATTTGCAAAAAAATGTTTTGGAAAAATCCAGATATCTCTATATACTCGTTACTCATGATTTTTTTACAAGACACTCATTATAATTCAATCTGAAATTATGATTCTGACCACTCAATATCGTGTTGATATTCAAAATATTTCTTTTGAAGTCTTGAATTCTGAAGTATTGCTCAGAATTTTTATGCAAAAAATTATTGAGTCTGCTGATTTAACAGTACTTTCTTCGTATTTTCATGCATTTTCACCACAAGGCATTACCGGTGTTTTCATACTCTCTGAGTCACATTTCTGTGTGCACACATGGCCAGAAGCTGGATATGCTATTTTTGATCTATTGAGTTGCACAGATGAACAAAAGACCCTTGGAACTCTCGAGATATTTAAACAAGAATTTTGAGAAGAGAATATTCAAATAAAAGTTCATAGTAATATAGTTGGTTAATGTTTGAAATTGGAAATATAGAAAATATATTTGCTTTTGGAGAATAAAATTCATATAATGCAGTCATATTCATAATTTTATTGAATGGATACCACAGAAAATACTAAAACAATAGAAGAACAACTCAAGGAGGTCTACTCTCTCTATTCTCAGGGGGATTATGTTCGTGCAAATGAACTCAATGAGGCCATATTGATAAAGGAGCCTGGAAATATGTATGCTGCAAAATACAAATCTATTCTTCAGAAGAAAGTTTCTATTGAGGGAGGATGAAAAAAAGCGTACATAGGATGAACAGCCCTCAAATGTCCGCATTGTGAGTCAAAGATTGCTTTTTCTGCACTCAGTGAAGAACAACAAAAAAAGATATCAACCAAAGATATCAATAATCTCCCTATAAAATGCCCGTATTGTCATACAGAATTTATCTTGCAAAATAAATCAGAAGCATCGCTTCTTTGACTGAAGATTGGATATACTGGAGTTATTGATGATAAAAAATACAGAATTGTTGGGTACGTCAAATATGATGGAAAGTGGTCTGAATATATTGATGGTGGAGTGGATAGTAGCGGAAGACTTGAATACCTGGAATGGATGCTACTCGGAGAAGATAATAGTTTCCTCTATCTTTCAGAAAGTACCTCTACTTACGCAGGAGAAACAGAGATTGAATTTGAATTATCGGAGAAGATTACCCCTACGTTTGGGCTAGAAGTACAAGATTTTGTGAAAATAGATGGGAGTATTGTTGCAGATTATGAACTCGATACTGTTACTATTAAGAGTGTTTATGGTGAAAACTCGAAGTCTTATGCTATCGGAGAAAAAGTGGAACTTATAAGCTTTGAACGAGGCGGAGTGCAATATGCAGTAGAAAAAGAGTCTTCTCTCCGACAAAAAGAAATTGGCGTGTATGTATCTCGAATAGTTTCAAAAAAAGAAATATTTTGAGCCTTTGATATAAAAGAAGAGCAGACAGTCTCAGAAAAGAGCCCATGAATGAATTCTGAATGAATATTTAAAAACTTCAGTTTTCGCGAAGCAGCTGCAGGTATACTTATCTGACTTGTTGTGGGAATACTTGTATATATGTTTGCTCTCGTAGGGTGAGGCAAAACTTTAGTCGATGAACATAATCTCGTACTTGGAAAGAGTTATTTTATCGATGGAAAACATACTGATAATCTCGGTACTACAACCTGCAGTGATGATGGAGAATCTTGGACTTGCTATAAGTATAGGACGAGAAATGGTTTTGCTTTTTCTGTAAAAGATGAGACAGATAGAACGGGCATATCAAAGCTTAAGGATAATATAGGGAACGTTACTGATGCTGAGCTAAAAGATGTATTACAGGGGAAAGTGTATGAGTTCCATGGTGACTATATGGTATATCAACAATTATCATTCTTACTCTGGATTATTTTATGAGTATCAGTATTCCTATTTTTTAGTTTGTTTGCAAAAAAAGATTAACCTTTTTCCTATGAAAATACTTTTAACCATTCTCGTCTGCTCTTTTATACCTATAGGGGTTTTATATAGTAGCGTCAATCTATCAACTCCTCCGCCTCTCTCATCCCAGATAGATATGAAAAGTTTCTCTCCGATCAATCTCCATGGGGATGTGGATACAGGGACTCAAGATGATTCCCCATCAGGATGATCCTCTGGAGGAGTTTGAGGCTCATCCTGGTGATGAGGTTCCTCTGGGGGAAAATAATCTTTAAATATTTTTTATCTTTATAATTTTTCTATATTATGGCAGCATCTGGACTTACACTCGAAATTCTTATGAATGAAGTGATTTTGAGTGTCGTATTTTGTGGTATAGGACTTGCGATTATGTGGGTAGCTTTTTATATTGTGACCTGTAAGGTGAATGTAAAAAAAGAACTCATCGAAGATGAGAATATCGCTCTCGCGGTTATGTTTGCTGGTTTTTTCATAGCAGTGGCTATTATAATTGCTGCGGCTATTAAATAATTATTTATTTTTAAATCATAACAATTACAACTATGTGAATGTTCAATAATCTTTTCAGTGATCAATTTATCGATGTTATTCGTTGGGATAATCCAGAACCAGATTTTCTTATAAAAAAATGGAGTCAGAACCTTGACGAGATAAAAAACAGCTCGAGTCTCGTAGTAGATCCGGGTCTTTCTGCTATCTTTATTCATAATGGTAAGGTTGAGGCGATTCAAACAGAGTCATGAAAATGGACTCTTGACACTTCTAATGTCCCATTTTTATCCAGTCTCAAAAACTTTATGAGTGGGATGGAGACTCACGATAAGGCACAAGTGTATTTTATTAAAACCAACGAGATTACGAACCAAAAGTGGGGAACTCCGAACTGTATTACATATATCGACCCGATTTATAATTTCCCAGTGGAACTCCGTGCTTTTGGTAATTTTACATTTCGTATCACAGATATAGAAAACTTCTGGGTCAATTATGTGGCGAATAGAGAGAGCGTTTCTACAGATACCATTCGTATGGTAATCGTCGATCGTCTCGTTGGAACCATCGCTTCTATACTCGCAAAGAAATCTATTGCATATACTGAGATTGCAAAATATGGACCAGAGATTGCAAAGGATCTCATGGAAGCCACAAAGGAAGAATTTGCAAAATTTGGTCTTTCTCTCACAGATTTCCGTATTGAAAATACAAATTTCACCGAAAAAACTCAGGGATTCATCGATAAAGTAACTTCTAAGAGTGCCGACGTTGCAGCCATTAATACGACTGCAAATATTAATCAAAGTGCCATGCATAATTACTCAAATATCGAGAAGCTCAATATCGCCTGAAAGGCTGCCGAAAATGGTGGTGCAATGGGTGATATGATGGGTGCTGGTATGGGCATGGCAATGGGTGCTTCTATGGCTGGAAGTTTATCTGGTAAAATCGATACCCAGGAGGTTTCAGTATCGCCAGCTTCTAAACTGGAAAAAATAAAAGAACTCTTGGATAAGTGACTCATTTCCCAGGAGGATTATGAGAAGAAAAAATCAGAAGTTCTCTCTCAAATATAATTCCTTTAAATCCTTATCCGCAATGCTTCTTTTTATCGTCGCCCTCATAGCTATATCGGGTATTCTTTATGAACTTCTTATTTGAACTTTGAGTTCGTACTTGATAGGAGATAGCGTGGCACAATTCTCTCTTACGATTGGGTTGTTTATGACAGGCATGGGTATCTGAGCTTATCTTTCTCGATATCTTCAAAAAAAGGCCTTAAAATCATTTTTTTGGATAGAGATTATCCTCGCGATTCTCGGAGGAAGTTCCATTATTCTCTTGAAGCTTGGTTATACGTATCTTTTTTCTGTAGAACTGAGTTTTTATTCTCTTTATACCATACTTACCCTTCTTATAGGTATCCTCATAGGTATAGAAATACCTCTTGTGATGCATATATATAAGATTCTTGGTACCTCAAGAGAAGAGGATGTCTCAAATATTTTTACATTTGATTATATAGGAGCTCTCCTTGCGAGCCTCATATTTCCTTTTGTACTTCTTCCATATTTGTGAGTATACAATACTGGGGTATTTGTGTGATGTTTAAATCTCATTGCTGCTTGATTATATTTGATAGCAATACGAAGGGTACTACAAAAAAATGCTTTTATGTGGTATCTACTTACTTGTTTATTGGCTGGAATATATTTGCTAAGTTTGCTTTTCATGGGAGAACGACTCGAATCATTCTTTATGAGATCATATTACAAGGAGCCAATTCTGTTTCATGAACAGTCTCCTTATCAGAGTATAGTGCTCACAAAGCGATGAGAAGATGTACGACTTTTCCTCAATGGAAACCTCCAGTTTCTCTCTCTCGATGAAGGAAGGTATCATGAGTCACTCATAGATTGGCCGATGAAACTTCTCGCTACACAACAAAATATCAATGTTCTTGTCCTTTGAGGTGGGGATGGTTTAGCAGCAAGAAATCTGCTTGCTTATAAAAATATCCAATCTATCACGTTGGTTGATCTTGATCCACGGATGGTAGAACTTGCCAAGAGTCAAAAAGAACTCCTTATACTCAATAAGTCAAGCTTCCTCGATCCCCGTGTTAAGATAGTCGTATGAGATGCCTTTGCATATGTAAAAAAGGAATCAGCTAATCAATTCGATCTCATCGTAGCAGATTTTCCTGATCCACGGGATGTTGGAACTGCTAAGCTCTATTCTCAGGAGTTTTATATAATGACGAAGTCTTTGCTTCGAGATTCATGAATTTTTGTCACTCAAGCAAGCAATGCCTTTTTCTCGAAAGAAAGTTTTTGGAGTGTTGAGAAAACGATGAAAGTTGTATTTCAAAACACAAGGCCGTATCATAGATACATTCCAAGTTTCGGAGATTGGGGATTTATTCTTGCTTCAAAGAACGTAGATAGACTCGTAGATGTAAATTTCTGCAATAGTTCCAGGTGTGACTATTTTGATACAGACTATATGCCAACTGAAATTATTGAGGAAAATACCCTAGAAAAACCAGTCATTATCCAGTACTATATGCGTGGATACAAACGTTTTAATTTATAACCCTCTTTTTCATGACCTCATCTTTTCAATGTCCTTCGTGTGGGAGTCCCATAGAATTTGATGCAAAATATGCTCGAATAGTGAGTTGTGTATACTGCCATACTGTTTTAGAATTTGGGACAGGGGAACTTACTATCGTCTGACAACAGAGCGAGTTTATTGATTTTCCGAGTATTTTCATAGTAGGTTCAACTACTCCATATAAAGGCAAAAATATCTTTGTTCATGGACTTATTCGATATGAGTATGATGGAGGTTTTTTTGATGTATTTTTCGCAGAAATTGATGGAAAAAAGCTTTTTATCCAAGAGGATGATGGCTCGATAACTTTTTTTCAGGAATCAGATTGGGTGGATGCTCCATTTGAATTGGACCTTTCTATGGTGGGAAAATCACTCGTAATAGATGGAAGTAATTACTTTATCCAAGAAACCTGAGTTCAAAAAGTAGTAAATATCAAGGGGAGTATTGATTCGCTTTTTGTACCAAATAAAGAATATGAATACTATGATGGCACTACAAATGGGAATCAGATTTTTATTAGGAGAAATCCTGAAACGAAACAGATTCGAGTAGGAAAAGAAATCAGTATTTAGCCATAACAAAAGATATGCTCGAAATATTTATTCCAACAGAAATTCCCGATATCCTCTCGCTCCATTTGATAGAACCAGGTTTTTTCTCATTGGTGAAGGCTCATTTTCCTGTGACTATTACTCCATTTGAGTCACCGTTTTTTCAGGGTTTCCATATTCAAACAACGAGTGAATCTCAGGATATAGTATCTCTCTGTAATGGTTCATTCTGAACAGACTATTTCATAGATTATGATTGGCAGAATTCTCAGATCACCTCGCTCGGAAAGCGTTTTTTTCAACCAGATTCCATAGGAATGGAACTTACATCTATATCGAATGATTTTGATTCTATCGTTCAGACTTTGAGTTCTGATTATCTTTTGACGAAGTCGAAAAAAGAGGAAAGTATTAGAAAGATTAAACACTCATTTTTTCTTCTTTCTGGAGTTGTTTTTAATCTCGTGGAACTTCGTAGAAAAGTTCGAGAGAATATCCATGAACTTGAAGCTCTGGCAAATGATTCAGAACAAAAAATCGAGTATCAAAGCCATGGGGCTTTACTCATAGAGCCTCTTCGAACCAAAGAGATAGAACTGACTGCGAGTCTTGGTACACTCGAACAAAAAGTCGCTCTTTTTATAGACGCAACGAAACATTTTATAACCACATAATTTCTATGTTTCAATACGAAAAAAACGAAGAAGGGTATTGGATTTGGTCAGAGAAGATGACCGGGAAATATGGTCCATTTCAAGGAATTTATGTCAAAAATACGATCCACGGGCATTTCCCCGCTACATTTGATGTATCGAAGTATCCAGGGTATAAATATGCTCTCGGAAATGGGGTGGAAAATATTTTTCTCTTATCACTGACAGAGTGTGAGGATATATTTCGTTCTATATAAGACATATAAGAAGGAAAAAGATAAGATAAAAACTTTTGCATAACCTCTCACCATAGTATATACTGATTTCGCTTATTTTTTAAAATCATTTTTTCATATGGCAGATACACAAGTAAAAACACAGGATCCAGCAACTCAGGCTGCGGTTACAGAAATGAAGATTATGACTCTCGGTGCTCTTGAACGAGCCGAAGTAGAGGCAACTTTTGCTGAGGCAAAAGACTTTCGATCCATCGGAGAAAAGATTACTGCTCCACTCGATAGTATTATCTCCGAAACTGCGAAGATCATCGACAAGGATCCGATAATGAATGTAAATGAGGAACTCCAAACCATGAATACCTCCGTTCAGGCAGTGTACAAGGAGATTATCGACAATGACGGAACTATTATGAAGATTGCGAAATCTATTCCACTCATCAGCGGGCTCGCAAAAACACTCGATGCTAAGTGGGACGAGGCAAGTTTCAATGTAAAATCACTCGAAGGGAAAATCGGAGTTATTTTCTCCGGATTTGACCAAGCATATACGAGTCTGAATACCTCGATCGATATGCAAAAATCCTTTCTCGATGGAATCGAAGCCAATATCGGCAAGGTCGTTGCTTACAAGGAATTTCTCGCTGAAAAGATTCTGGAGTTCAAATCAAAAGGAGAATTGGCAACCAGCGAAGACGAGAAGATGAAATATGATATGTTCCTCCGAAATGTGGAATTCTTTCAGTCCAACCTCGTAGTCCTCATCGGAAACCTCGAGCTTGCTCGAAAACGTCTTCTGATTCGACTTGATAGTGCCGCAAAGCTCTCTCTTGCGATGAATTCGTCACGACCCATATTCAAAACTCTCCTCTCTACTGCCCTCATTGAAACCTCTTCACAGAAAGCTCTCGAGGCAAGTATTAAGGCCATAGGAGTTATGGGTGAAACCATCGACAAGATGTCCTCAGGACTCACTGACAAGGCGATCGAGTCCAGTCGTCGAGCCGAAGAGATGTCTTCCAAGCCGGTTCTCTCGACGTCCGTATTCATCGAAAATGTCACCAAGCTCAAGAATCACTTCGAGGAAATCGATGCATACCGAGCTCAGGTGAAAATCGAAGCTGACAAAGAGAAAACTCTTTTTGCTGAAGCTAAGACCAAACTTGACAACATCAAGACTATCTCCAAGAAAAATCAGGAAGAACTTGCAGAACAACTTTCACAGTAATTGGAATATAAATCTCTCCCGAGTTCTCGGGAGAGATTTTTTTTAAAAATAATTTTTTTAAGGATATGGAAGAACTATCTAATACTGCTCTACAAGAAATAAAAGACTTACAACAAAAAGATGTTTTTCAATTTGTTTTGGTTCACTTTTGAATATTGCTATTATCTTTATTTGTAATATTTTTTGTATCGTCTATTATCTCTGGAATATTGAATTTAAGTAGGGATTTCTTTGGATTGAGTTTAGTGTGATATTCTATCGCAGCTATTATCTATGCAGTATGGATTTTTTATACTATTTTTTTCAGATATGATCGTATGATCAATAGATTTAATCAAGAAATTCAAATTATTAAAAATAAAAAAGATTTTATAGAAGAACAATTTATGGAACTTACATGATATATAGAGAAGGATATTAATGAGATGGGTATTGATAATTGATTGGTAATGAAAATAAAAATGAGCATTGATACTATTCGTAACAATATCACAGACTATGTAGTATCTGTAAAAAAACTTGGAATTAGCAAAGAATTCTCTTGATTGATAGTTAACTCTAAAAAATTTCTTGATTTACAAGTAAAGTTTACCACTTCTATTTTACAGGAGATGAATTTTTGACAACAAAATTTAATACAACTTATCCAATCCTGGATCTCCCATCATGCAACAGAACTTGCAGAACTCGAAAAACAGATAGCATCACAGGAGCTTGCTACTGAAAATACCGGATGAAAAGTAGCTCTTGAGATTTCAAGAATCTCCTTGCAGGAGCATTTGAAGGAGTTAGAGAAGGTGAGGGTTTAAAAATAACTTATGTGTTATGGTATGATGAATAAATGATAGAACTAATCCTCAGATAGAGTGATTTATTCTGAAATTATCAGATCGAAGTATATCGTATCAGGTAATAAAATATAGAATCTTCGCTCTTGCTCTATGTAGTTTTTTGTATCTTGGAGGATTTATATCTGGGCTCTTTTGATCTAGTATTTTGACATTACCTTTCTGGATTATATGAATCTATTTTTTGCTCTTTTTACCACCAAAAAATGAAATTGAAGGTATTATAAACTATACCGTATATCAAATGAGAGTTATCGGAGAACAAAAAATGGCTCTTCAAGATTCCTTTGATCACTTTCTTGAATTAGGAAAGAACGATTTTAGGGAAACATGAATTAATCCTATACTGGTAACAGATACTGCCAATGAAATTAATGGCATTTCTACAAAAGTACAAACATTCCAAAAACTTCTCACTGATTTTGATAAGGATATAAGGATATCTGGCAAAGAATGATCCGGTGTACCTCCGATGATGGTTCGTTTTATTCGTTGGCACTTTGCAGATATAATTAAAGATTTTATCGTTTCTCAGCAAGAATGGATTAAAGGCGCTGTTCCTATTTTCTCTAAATGAATACAAGCCTTTCTTACAAACCATGCCAATGAATTAAAAGAACTTGATACATCTATTTTGAAGCAGGCAGAATTGACGGAGAGCCTCTCAGGACAATGAGTATTAGATCTTCAGAAAGTTCGACTCGAGAAGCATATCGAGAATCTTGATAAGGTACGAGCAAGATTATAATCTTATTTTTAAAATTTGAATATGAAACAACACTACATGGAACCAGACATAGAAAAATACGTCACCACTCGCCAAAATCATCTGGAATATAAACGGTTTCAAGGGCTATTTCTTATTGACATTATAGGATATGAAGCATACGCCAATATGAAATCTTCTCTTTTTTCGGAGTGGTTATTTTCTAAAATTACCATACATTTATTCTCTATTTTTCATATTTTTTGATGATTTTTGCCTATTTTATATTGATGTTATCGTGTGTATTCTGAACAATCTCTTGAGTCCCTTACATTTCTGTTATTCTTCGTAGCCTTTTGAATAGGATTAATTCATACAGGATATAAATCTTTCCGCAGAATAGCCGTATATAAGAAAACTCTCCGTTATCTTGAATCGAAAGATACTATCGTGAGCGAAAGAGAAAAGCTCGAAACAAGCATAGCAAACGATGTAAATAATGGTTGAATAGATGTGGCTATTTTGTGGGATATCAAAAAATGCATAGTCTCTATCCTTGAATGATATCGGATTATATCAGTCTCGCATGAATATATATTGAACCATAAGTGATATTTTGGAAGAATATCCCGAGAATGACAAGAGGTTATCAATAAAGAGTTTCAATGGATTGTCGCTTACTCACAGGAATTTACTCTCCTTGTTCAATCCTGGATCTCCCATCATGCAACAGAACTTGCAGAACTGGAAAAGCAGATGGAATGACAGGAGCTTTCGACAGAGAATACTGGTTGAAAAGCAGCACTCGAGATTTCGAGAATATCACTACAGGAGCATTTGAGGGAGTTGGAGAAGGTGAAGGTTTAATTTGGGGTGAGATTTTTTAAAAAGTAATAACCATAAGATATGGATGCTAATAATCTTGAGGATAAATATACTGAATTTCAGACATTATTACTCATTGACCTTATGTGAAATACGACCTATGAGAAGATGAAATCATCTCAATTAACAACATTAACATTTTATAAATTTACTATAATTCCGTTAATTCAAATAATCATATGATTATTTATATGTCTCGCTATCATGTGAGAATATTTTGATGTAATATTTGGACACTCTGATTTAGTAAAAGATGGATGATTTTCTACGAGCCTAGTTCTCTTTGTTCTATTTTTTTCTTTGGCTTTTTATTGATATATAAAGCTCCGTAAGATATTTTTATATAAAAATATTTTTTACTATCTTGACAGCAGAGATTCTATCATTTCTGAAAATAAAAATTTTGAAATTCTTATCAAAGAAGATTTTGATAAACACTGAATAGACGCGGACATTATCCTGCGGATTAAAAAATCTATCTCATCTATTCTAAAAGGTTATGCTTTGATTTCAAAATACCACAAAGGCACCCAAGAACAGTTATTGAAAATAGGTATGCTTATGCGTATATTTAATGGATGATTAATGAAGATGATTGATAGTGAACTTCAATGGATTGTTGACTATTCGCAAGAATTTACTCATTTTGTCCAATCCTGGATCTCTCATCATGCAACCGAGCTCGCAGAACTCGAAAAACAGATAGCATCACAGGAGCTTTCAACGGAGAATATTTGAGGAAAAGCTGCTCTTGAGATTTCGAGAATGTCACTTCAGGAGCATTTGAAGGAGTTGGAGAAGGTGAGGGTTTAAAATAATTTGTATTAACGTACTGAATTACTATAATCATACTATTTACTCATTATTAGTCCATCCCATGCCCATCTCCATCCCACCAGAGCTTTCCTCAAGAAATTCGCTCATTCGAGAGTCCGTTGAATCCAGGGGATTCTATCTCTATAACTGGATATCGTTTGAAGAGCTTCGCAAGACGGTTGCGAGGGACTATCTATGGCTCCTCTCCAGGCTTCTTGTGCCCTTTGGAATAGTCGTAATCCTTGGAGGATTGTACGATTTTTATGTCCTTTGAGACACGAGATTTATCTGGACGATTATCTGACTCACTGGAGTGTATACTCTCATATTTTTGGTGATCATCTTTCGCATGATTGCACGATCGTGGACCTTTCTTCATATTTCAAATATAGTATTTACCGATACCCATCTTTGAATCGGTGGTCAAATAGTTCCTTATAAGGAGTATGATACAATGAGCGAACAGATTCGTGAATGGGGTGACGAATTTGAAGAAGAATTCATGATGCCATCTAAGATAGACGAAAAAATTGGGCAATTCAAGGCCCGGGTATTTACGTGGGGTGCGAGCAAAGAGGAGAAGAAGACAAAAAAAGAAACTTCTATGTTAGACAGCTGTGGGAGCTTTGATGGATGTGGAAAGTCAAATAGCTGTGGGGGTCCTGATTGCTGAGACGTTGGAGATGGAGCAATCGTTTTTGTCGTGATTGTTTTCTGACTCATTGCTGCATACTGGATTTCCATACGAGTATTCTACGCTCTCGGGTGGATACTTTCTTTCCTCATCGGGTGGATATTTGTTGGTATCATGAAGATGATCGTGATAGTACAATGACGCGAAGAGATGAAAATCCAAGGACTTTTCGAGAAGCTTGAAATACTCGCAAGTGAACTTATTTCGTCGAAAAATATGATTGTAAAAAGTCTTAAAAGTGCTAATGAATGAGCATGGGACGAGTGAACCAAATGAGTGGTGGATAAGTTTAGTATGACTATCGGGAAAGCATGGACAGGGATCAATCTTGTGAAGAAACTAAAATCTACACTTGAAAGTTCGAAATACACGAGTATATTTAATTATGAGACATTCGATCTTTGGACCAAGGGTCAGATTCTTGAACCCATTAATGAGATGATAGAACTACAGAGTACTTCGCTCAGAAAACTCGAGGATTCTATTTTTACTCTCAAAAATCAGATACAAGAGACTCAGAATCCAGCTTTTGTAATTCTACTTGAAACGCAACTCAAACGATTGGAGATCCAACGAAAGCCACTCGAATCTATGCAAGATCAGTGGAAGGGGGTAGGGGCGAAGATTATTGTTGGAAAGTTTTAACCTTCACTTTTTATGTTTAAGAATTTTGCTATATCACTCATAGAACTCTACCAGATCTACTTCAGTCGAGATCATTCCTTTTGGCGAACCTCAGATACTCGCAGAATCTGCAAGATGCAACCAAGTTGCAGTCAGTATACTCGAGAACAGATAGGGAAATATGGAGCATTGAAAGGAATGTATCTCGGATGGAATCGGGTTCGGAGTTGTGGGAAAAGTAGGAAGTAATTACTACTTAATTATCTCTCCTGTATATACTGCTTCAAACGCACTGCCAGGAACCTTCTTCAGTTGGTTGAGATTATCGTCGTTCCACCTCGTGTCGGATGCTCCGGTTATGAACCAATTGGATCCATTGTCAGCGACGATGAGTCCGTATTTTTTGAGTGCTTCGAGAATAGCCCGAGCTTCCCCTGTGTACTTTGAAGTGTCAAAATCGGCCTTCAGTCGAAGTTTGAGACCCATAGGAAGAGCATTCGGATCTTTTATACTTGAGGCATAGTGTGTGGCTGGGTGGATAAACCCGCGTTGTGTTTTGGAGAATGTGACACGTAAGGCATGACGAATCTCATTCTTACTCGCTTCATCGTATCGAGCAAGTCCTGGGAATATAGGCAGTCAGGCTGCATCGGCGGAAGTCCAGTAATCTGGGCGCAGAGCATTGGAGCGCAGATCGTATTTTGCAGCAGAACTCGCGTCCCAACCAGTCTGAGTTTTGTGTGCATTATAGAGCTCATACAACATACATGCATTCTGATCCACGACGATAACATGTCGATCACCATCGCTCGAGTTTCCTCACTCTACAGGGGCATTATCAGGAATAGGATATGGTCCCGGATCACTTTCGTCACCGTAGTCAGTAAAATTAATGGGCACTTTTTTCTGATCTTTTCCGACGGTTACAAAGGGTATTCCGTATTCTCCATTTCCTCAGAAATCAGCATGCAGAAATTGGTTTCCAGAAAGATTTTTGATATATGTCATGTAATTTGCCGAGTTTGGATGAACCTTGAGTCCCGAGATATCCTGATTCCAGCTATTATCCGCTGGAAAAATAGAGCAACTTCCGACTGCTGGATGAGTTGGAGTTGGTGCGGGAGGCATTGCTGGTGTTGGAGTTGGTTGTGTTGGTACTGGAGGTACTGGAACTGGTACTGGAGTTGGTTGCACTGGAGGAACTACAGCCCCCGTTCTCCCGAGCTCACTCCCGATAAGATCATCCATTTCTCCGATAGACGGATCCTTGAGCCTCTCGATAACCGCATCAATTATCGCGAGAATTGTAGCATTTCATGTATATTTTTTCTTGAGCTTCGTGAGCGCTCGTATGTACTTTTCACGGTACGACTCTCACTTTACATGGATCGCTCATTCTATTTTAGTTGTTATGCGCTCAACAACAGTACTTGTGTTTACTTCTTGCGCCGAGATACTTCAGGCGAGTGAGAGTAAGACACACCCAGCCACCAGATACTTTATATACGTTCGAGAAAGGATCATAAATGGAAAATTAAGAAGTACAAATTGTCTGTAAATTGTAGCAGAAAAAATGGGGGAAGCAAGAGTTAGTTAGTGATTTTTTGAAATAAAATTTGATTTTTCCTGAGTATCTGCTATAGTTGTATAAAATTTAACAGTTAAAATTTATACAATGAAATTCTATAACAGAAAACAAGAACTTGAGATACTCCAAAAAATAACCAATTCATCCCGTTCGGAGCTTGTATATTTTCTAGGGAGGCGACGCATTGGTAAGACGAGTCTTATGAATCATTTTTTTACGAGCAAGAATCAAAAATACTTGTATTTTTTTGTGTCTAACAAAAAAGAATGAAACCTTTTGCAGAGTTTTTCCGAAACTCTCAAAGAATATCTAGGTTATGACATACACTTCCATTCCATCAGAGAATTTCTCAAATTTTTATTTGAGTATGGAAAAGAGCATCCTTGACTTTGTGTCGTATTTGACGAGTTTCAAAATTTCACGTATGTTGATGAAAGTATTTTTGATGATTTTCAAGAATTTTGGGATAAATATAAAGAAGGGGCCAATATAAAACTCTTCGTGATCGGATCACTCTTTACTCTTATGGAGGATATCTTTCAGAGTAAAAAATCTCCACTTTTCGGCAGAGCAACTGCAAAAATTGACGTGCAAGAATTTGAAGTCGTGACACTTAAAAATATCCTTAGTGACTATGATATGTTTTCGAGTAGGAATCTGCTCGATATATATACACTGTTTGGTGGAGTTCCAAAGTATTTAGAAGTATTGGACACTATTAAACCCTGAGAGAACCTCTTACTCGAAACCATTCTGAGTGAAGTGTATCTTACGGAAAATTCTATGTTCCTGAGAGAATGATCCGATCTTCTGCTGACCGAATTTGGAAAAACATCCAGTGTGTATTTTTCCATACTGGAAGCTATTGCCAATGGATACAATAAGAGATCAGAGATTGCCGATTATACGAAAATGAACTATGATTCCCTTGGACTCTATCTTGAGAATCTTGAAAAAGTATATCATTATATTGAGAAACTTACCCCTATTATCGCACAAAAAACAACCCTCAATAGATATAAAATCCAAGATAATTTTCTCATTTTTTGGTTTCGATATATCTATAAAAACAGCAATCTTCTCGAGATTAAGAAATATACAACCCTCAAAGATCATATTCTGGCCGATATAACCAGTCTCCAGTGATTTGCCTTTGAAAAACTCGTGAAAGATCTTCTGATTACTCAAAATATCACAAATAGATATATCATAGATTTTGAGAGTATTGGAAATTACTGGGATAAGAGTGGGAATGAGATAGATCTTATTTGTCTGAATTCGCGCACCAAAGAGGTAGTTTTTGTAGAGTGCAAGCTCAGTGGTACGAAGATTACTGGAGCAGTAAAACAGTCACTTATTGCAAAATCAGAGAATATTCCTGAGCTCAAAGATTATAAAAAGTATTACCAGTACTATAGTTTGGATAATCTGGAGGAGTTGTTTTAGTAATAAATAATTGGATATTTGAGGGGATTTGTGGTAGGATGAGGGAAGATTAAATAGTATTCGAAATACTTTATAAAAATAACATCATGTCAAAAGCCAGAAATATCTCCAGGCAACAAGCCTCAAAATCCATCATACTTCCATCAGAAATCCAAAAAGTTGTGGATGAAAGGGGGTTTTATTTGTATGAGTGGGTGAGTTTTGTTGATTTTTTTCGCTCAATAGGAAAATATTTTGTAGTTGCGGTTGAAAAAAATTGGGGAGTATTTCTTTTTTTCACATTTCTTATAATACCACTTACTTTTTACTCTTGGTTATTTTTAAAAAATAATCTTATTTTTCAATATATATTGGCGATAGTTCTCTTGGGAATTATTTTATCTATCTTAAAATCTTCTCTGTTATTCTCTCTTAAATATGCCAAAAGTATTCAAGTTATTTTTTTAAAAAATTCAATTATTTTTAATAAAAAATTGTCCGATTATAAATCTCCAAATAAAGAAATAGTCGTATTATGAAGTATCTTTTTTAAACCTCTTTTAGAAGTTCAGACACAAGATATTGATAACTATCAGTCTTTTATGTGGACATTGGAGGATAAAAGTAAATGAGATATCGGTGCAGCAGGGCTTATATATATGGTGATAATAATATTTTGAGTAACACTTTCACATCGTTGGACTGCTGGTTCTTTTATGGATTTATATCTTCCGCTTACTATCTTTGTTGTCCCTATTTGTGCAGTAATGATTTATGTATTTTTTTTAAAACAATTTGAGTACTTGATGCAAATATTCATTTATATATTTTTTTTCATACCATTAGCTATATTCAGTTTCCTTATTAATTTTCTTTTCTTTTCCATAATTAAGC
The DNA here is from genome assembly GCA_964598195.1 of uncultured Candidatus Peribacteria bacterium. Taxonomy (GTDB): domain Bacteria; phylum Patescibacteriota; class Gracilibacteria; order BD1-5; family UBA2023; genus UBA1545. The sequence continues at coordinate 38,922 of CAZRBF010000001.1, forward strand.
TCATCACCTTCTTTACTCACTACACCGAAAACAGCATCAACTCACTATTTTCCTCCATCGAAAAATCTTCCAATATCCTCCAGTGTCAGAAGCAGAAACTTCTTGATTCATTGGAAAATGGAACTGGATTTTATGATTTTCAGAAAGTTTTTTCGCTTCTTTCTCGCTCTGCAGACTCGAGCATAATCAATTCTCATAAACTTGAGAAACTACTCAAGGACTCTAAATTCCATGATATCTTTGATTTCGAAATCTACCACTCGTGGATTCGTAAGCAAGTCCGTGAACCATTGGAACAGATCTTGAATCTTATGGAAGATAACCTTCAGATTCTGAAAGAAACAAAAGAGAAACTCGTAAATCAGATTACTGAAACGATTGATCAGAATCTTCGTGCTCCACTCGAGCTTCAGCTGGTAAGAATGGATGAGCAAATAGGGGGATTTGAGAGAAATAGACCTATTCTGAGAGAATATTTCGAGAAATTGAAAAATTAACTTTTCAGTAACCTTTTTAATTCTGGTAAAGAATATTTGATACTACTCCACACAATTTCCTCGTCTATTCAGGCATAGTCATGTGAAATTCGATTCCTAAATCCAGACATCTCATTAAAGGGGATATTTTTGTAGTCCTGAGAAGTAAGAGATCGGATTTTGAGTCCGCATTCTCAGATGTGTTGCAATTGCATACAGCATGCATCAAAAGTTTTCTCATCGTCGTAAAATGCTCATAAATCCATACCTTCAACGTAGCGCTCTATTTTATCGATGGCATTAAGGATCTCGTACTCGTAATATTGGATATTTTTTTCCATGTTAAAAAATCGTTATAAGATCTTTTTCTATGTATTCCTTCAAATAAGGATTTATTTTTCTTTTTGTTACAAAATCCACTTTTTTTACCTTGCATTCTTTCACGAGTATTTCCTGTAAATCTTCAAGAGTCCCAAGGGTAACTCTATTGTCTTTCGAGAGCTCTATAAGAAGGTCAAGATCGCTATTTTTTGTTGCTTCATCTCGAGCATACGATCAGAATAACGATAAGTGACTAATCCCAGAAGTAAGAAAACGATTTTTAATCTTTTCTGATGAAAGTGTTTCTTTTATAGTTTGAGACTGGGTCATATTTTGCATAGTTACTGGTAATTGGTCGTAAGTATACGGATTTTCGATATATTTCCAAAAATAATTGGATATTTGAGGGGATTTGTGGTAGGATGAGGGAAAAATGAATACCATACAAAATACTTTGTAAAATAATTTTATGTCTTATTCTCTTCAGAATCTCCCATTGGAACTTCAACAGACTCTTAATTCACGGGGTTTTTGCTTTTATAGCTGGATCAGCTATAAAGAATTTTGGCTTTCTATTCAGAGATTTTTTCTCTCAAAAATGAAGACAATTGTTCGAATTCACTTACTTGTTGGTGTTATTCTTCTCTTTGGATTTTTTATCCTGCCGTTCTTGTCTCTACAAACAAATGATGAAAAATACTGATTTTTTGTGAGTCAGATATTTCCGATGGCTGTGATGTCTATATATATACTTTTCATCGTGTACATCGCTCTATTGCATACAAGAAAATATTTAGAGTCCGCCTATATCGTATTTACCAAAGAGTATATTATAGGATTTGGATGAACAACTTCTTATGCAGACTCGTCTCTAATTTACTGAAAAATTAGGGAATTATGAAAATTTTTCGAGGAACCACTTTTTGGAGAATCGAGACTTCATATTGATAAAAAAGAGCTCAAAAGTCTCTTGTATGATGATTTGCGAAGATATTTCTTTTTTCGATCATGGCATAATGTAGATATGAATTGGGAACGAATATTTTCTTACTTTGTTATCTGGGCCACAGTATTCGGTGTATTTATACCATTTAATTCACCATTCAAAGCATTTATCTGGTCTATCTTTGGGCTCATTATGATCGGCATATTTGCTCACTCTCAAAAAGAGAGACGAGAATATCAGAAAAATATGGATAAAGATTATCTCCTTCTCATGAATATTATTGGAATTTTTGCTATGGTATTTTCTATTATTGTTTATATGATAGGAAGTATCATAGTCTTTGCGATCAGTGGATTTTTTCTTCTTTTTGCTCAAATCATACTCCGTATTACGAAAGCTCGTGAGATGTATATACATCAAGCTTTTCGATCTATTGAGGATGCTTCATGGAGATTACGAAATTTACAAGATGAAGCTTGTGAATATTTATTCCAAGTATCCAAGAGTCATTTTTCTGATCGAGCTCTCTCAAAGATTGAAAAAACTCTGAAAAGTATATCCAGAGAAGCCGATATTTGTGTATGCAAAAGTACCCAATTGAGAAAATATTTTCATTCACAAGGGTATGATAATATTTTCGATTTTCACACCTACGATCGTTGGCTTCGTACAGAAATGCTTCCACCAATCCAGGATATTTGCTTGATTTTGCAAAAGCAATATAATCTTCTCGAAACAAGCATATTATCCATTTCTGGGCAGATCACTGAAAGCTTGGATACTTTTCGACCAGCTCTGCAGTTGCAAGAACAGCGTCTTATGAAACAGAAAACATTACTTTGAGAAAATATTGTAATTTTGGAGGGGTATATGAGGGAACTGGAGGGATAATTGATTTTTAACAAATGAGACTTCATGAGCATATTGAGAATTTGAATCAATTGAAAAATACTTTGTAAAAT
>CAZRBF010000002.1:0-1773 GCA_964598195.1 uncultured Candidatus Peribacteria bacterium
GTCATGATCGCCAAAACCAAACCGACACTTGATGTCATGCTCAAGGCACTTCAATCAAACAAAATAGAAAAAGTCTATTTGGCAGTATGCCTGGGGACTCCGCCAGAAACACGAGGAATTATCAGAAGAAAGCTTCGACGCCTCGAACATGCCGAGCGAGAAAATAAGATTGTCATAGATGACGACGGTGGACAAACAGCTGTCACTCATTACCGGGTGCTCGAGACGGGAATTCATGAAAAATACTCCCTCGTAGAGTGCACACTCGAAACGGGGCGAATGCACCAAATTCGTGTCCATCTTGCGTCTCTTGGATGTCCAGTTCTTGGCGATAATACCTATGGAAATAAGCAAGAAAATGCCTTTGCTAAGAGGATGTACGGGGTCTGACGACAACTGCTCCATGCCGAGCGAATAGGATTCACCCATCCGAGTAAAAAAGTTCCCGTAACCTACACTGCAAGACTCAAGGATGATATGATGAAATTACTAAACAGAACATATTAGGGTTGCTCACTCCCCCAATAATACACCCCACCCCGACCTTCCCAAAGGCAATCCTTTAGGACTCTCCTAGAAGGAGAGGGGGTAAAAAACCACCCCGCCCTTCAGGCACCCCTCAAGAGGGGAATTCTCTCCCTTCTCCTTCTAGGAGAAGGGGTCAGGGGATGAGGTGAGAATGATGACAATTATCTTGCAATGAACAGTCCTACTATTTTGGACTTTGCGCGTTGGAGGCCTTGTATATCACCTGTCAGATTGGGTTTAAGAGCTTTTTCAGGGAATCTCGGAGACTTACATAGTCCTGAAGGATAAACTGTAGGACTATATGTGAACCGTAGGTTTTTTCAAACTCACTAAAAGCCACCATTGCCTGTGGATATACTTCCTTTGCATGAGCGATTTCTTGAGCAATCTTGTTCGCAGACCCGGCGATCTGCATGGCAGCCATATCGGTATTTTGAAGAAGATTTGTATTCTGAGCACTGGTAGATTTACTGGCTTTATAATATGTATCAAGAGAGTTTTTTGATGCATTCTCCAAATAATACAGATAGTGCCGATAATTACAGTACTGATACGTGGTATTATCAAGCAATATTTTCTTGATAGATAGCCCATTGCCTATAGTATTCCCATTATTACCTATTTCTATCTCTCGACATCCTTCTTTTTTTTCTTTATCTCTTATGCGCGTGAGCTGGTTTGTAAAATTCTCTTTAAGATTAGACTGTGTGACTGGTATCTTCGAAAGAAGAGTGTCTATGATGCGAATTTTCGCATTGAGCACAGCACATGCATAGATCCTTCACATGGTTTCCTTGTAAACATATGACGCTTTTTCGACAAATACTGGCCCCATCTTCAGTGACAGAAGTCCAATTTTAGAAGGATCTGATTTTATTTTCTCAAGGTACTTTTTATATGCTTCATCACCCTCTTCTTTTTTGGTTATATCAGCGTATTTTACTTGTTCGATGGTTATAAGACTTTTATCTTTCCAATCACTCCACAAATCTGTACTTGTGGGCTTACAAAAACCATCCACACTATCTGTGTAAAATTTGTACGATCCAATAGTAGGTATTTTTGTTTCCTCGGCAAAAACACTCCCGATAGAGAGGACGAGAAACAGGAAAGTGAAGAAGCTTTTCATAAAAGAAAATGATATATCGAATACTAAAATTCTTTGCAACTCCCCCTGCTCTCCCGAGTTCTCGGGATCGCTTTCACCCTCGGCTGAGGGGGATTAAGGGGGAGTTTCTACGCACC
>CAZRBF010000002.1:1873-5420 GCA_964598195.1 uncultured Candidatus Peribacteria bacterium
CCCTTTTCTCGCTCACCCATCTTCGCATATGTAAAATCCCACCACGCCTTAACTATTGGATTCTTGAGCGTACGACGACGCTCTTTCTGAAAATCCTCATCAGTAAAGAGTCGCATAATATCAGTGAGGGCCCCTCCGCCTGGGTAATCCATGAGAGTGAGTACTCCATTTCGGAAATAATCTTGAATACGGGGACCGAATATCTCAGGACCAAAGAGCTTGATCATGATATTCATAGAGTCTTGTGCTACCACCTGTTTTTCATCGTCAGTTGTCGCCTCAAGCATATTGATACCCATCGGCCGAGACATATCGGCGGGATCAAAATAGATCACATCGTCCGCACGTTCTCGTGGAACAAATGGAAGGAGATCAAGAGCAAGCTCTCCATGCGGATCCATAATACATACCCCGTTTCCGAGGGCAAAATCCTGCCTGGCTATGGACTGAATAATCGATGACTTACCCGTACCCGTTTGCCCGATGATATAAAAATGTCGGAAACGATCTTCGTTTCTGATTCGGATCTCCTTGGTAACACCCTTATATACGTTGGTTCAGAGAAGTATTCCATCATTTGGAACATTTACTGGAGCCTTGACTATCTTAAAATTCTGCCACCGAATCTCTGGGGTTTTATTGTACTTGGTATGAGGAAAGTGAAAAATAGACGCGATTTCTTCGATATTGAGAACCGATTTTCGTGCGATAGAAAAAGGGAAATGTCGGAAGATATACTGTCTCATAAATCCATCCAGATTCGTTTTCTTTTCACTCTTAAAGCTATTTCCGAGAGCGATACTATACTGAGAAAATGACGAAGTAATATTCTTCATCTCTGACTCTACCAGATATGCATCATCCCCCGTGGCAATAATACGAATAACCACCTCGTACCCTGTCTTCTTTCGCTTCTCTTTCATAACCCCATCTTCATCTTCGCTTTCGTGAGAATCTTGTCATTTTTCTTCACTTGGGGAAGAAAGAAGGATGCTAAAAAAACTTTTTACCCAAGAAAGAGGATTCCATGAGAGATGTGATTCTTTGTGTTTCTCAGTCTTCTTTACAGATTTCTGCCAAGTGTCCGAAATCGGCGAGAGAAGAATCTGGATAGAGGCTGCCTCGGTTTCACCAAGTTTCCCGAGAGTTGAGAGGAGAGTATTGATTGGATCGCTCTCGAGTTTCTGATAGGTTTTGATCGGATAATGAAAAGATTTTTTTAAAACGAGCTCAACTCACTTTACCACCTTTTTATCTTGAAATATATCAATCTCTTCGGTTTCATCGATAACCGCATCGCTGTAAAAAGCACTGATCTGCTTTTCTATGAGATTTTTGGCCTTTTTTGGGACGACGACATAGAAATAAATCTCCTGTTTGTGCGCCACATATTCGAGAGAAATATAGTCCTGACCAAAAATCTTGGATTTAAGACCCCCAGAATGAAGAGATTTAAAAGAAGCAAGGAGTTGTTCCATAAGACTAATCTGCTCCTTGAAGTCCTTGGTCGTCTCCTTCCGCTCATCCTGCTCACTCTCCTTTTTTGGGATGAGTACGCGCAAAAAAACCATATCGATAGAACGACGAAAATCTATCCGTCTTTTCATGTAGAGAAACATGATGACAAGGATAGCGAAAATGCTCAAGAGAATGCTAATAATTTCGATTGTGGTCATAGTCTTCAGTAATAGTTTCCTCTATTGTATCACAAAAATTGAAAAATTCAAAAAGAAGAGATTGACTTTTAAGTATTTTGTCTAAATACTCCAAGAATCCATCAGAGGAAGCTTTTTCCCATAACCCTGAACACTCAAAACATACTGAGAAATTTTGGGAGATTTTTCCGAGGATTACAAAGAATACGCCAGAAGGTTTCAAATACTCTGAGCTTCACCAAAAGTCCCGGTGCTCTTTTTTCAAATCCGGATATAAAGTCTATAACTCCTCAGGAATTGAGAACAATAAAGCCGTGTTTTTCCAGAAATTCTCGATTTTTCTCTGCCCATATTTCCTGAAAAGGAGAACCTGTACAATTGAGAAAAATTTTAAAATGCGCCGTATCTTTACTACTTATCTCCTCAATATCTTCATGCAATATATGCGACCCTCGTTCAGCATAAAGTTCTGCGTGATTCCAAACAAGATTTACCTCAGGGAATCGTACCTGAAATGACTGAGTTGCTTTTTCTATCCATTCCTCTGTCTTTCCAATACGTGGATCATAGAGATTGTAGAGATATACCGAAACGGTTCCATGCTTTGGGAGTTCGTCAAGAAAATATGGTGTCAGATCAGTTCCATTGAGATTGTGTACGAACCAGGGTCATTGTGCAAAAGAGAACATTTTGTACACAAAGGTAAACACCTGAAGAGCTATGCCGTCCGCAAGGAAAAATGTGGATTTCTGGAGGGCTTTTTTGTAGTCTTGATGTACTGTTGATTCTTGGTATTCGAAAAGACGATATTTCATAGCACTCGCAAAATAGAGGTAGTTCACTATCACAAATCGATCTTTCTCATATAGAGAAATAAGTGCCTTAAGAAAATCCTCTTTTTCCCCAGAAAACAAAGCATAAATAAGGGAGCAATCTGTATAAGTTGTTTGACGAAAATTCATATCGAAAAGGGTAATGAGACCGGTCTCAAATTATTTTCTTCCCAGGCTTTTTCCTGTCTCGGTTGCGAGACTAATACCTTCTTCTTTCAGGGCAAGCTGCCCACAGGCAGCATCGATATCATCCCCCATAGTGTGTCGAATGGTAGAAGGAATCCCAACTTTTTCAAGACCTTCTTGGAATTTCTTGATCATAATCTTGGAGGTTGGCTGGTAGCCAGTTCCCATGAACCCTTCTCCTGGATTATAGGGGATAAAGTTGACATGCGCCAAACGCCCTTCAAGGAGCTTCGCAAGCTCTCCAATATATTCGAGTCGATCAGTAACTCAAGCGATCATTATGTACTCATAAAATATACGTTTGTTTGTTTTAGCAACATATTCGTCGATCGCCTCCATAAGCTTATCGAGTGGATAGGTATTTTCGACTGGCATAATTTTTTTACGAGCTTCATCGGTTGGGGCATGGAGAGATATTGCGAGCGATACCTGAGGAAAATCAGTAGCCATTTTGAGGATACCCGGAACGATTCCACATGTCGAAACAGTAATGCGACGATTCGAGAGATCAAGTTTCTTTTGTCCGCAAGCAATCTGAATAGACCGCTTCACATTTTCATAATTCAAGAGTGGTTCGCCCATTCCCATATATACGACATTTCGAAGGGTTTTATCCTCCTTTGCGAGATGATGAATCGCTACCATGATCTGGTCGATAATCTCATGAAATTCGAGGTTTCGGATGAGTCCAAGCTTCCCCGTTGCACAGAACGTACACCCCATAGGACACCCTGCCTGACAACTCACACACAAGGTGTTTCGTCCAGAGAGATGACGCATAATAACTGCCTCGATCATCTTGTCATCGTGTGTTTTGAACAGAAATTTGGTTGTCTGTCCATCTTCTCCTGTTTTCTCAGAATGAAGCGTGAG
>CAZRBF010000002.1:5520-15057 GCA_964598195.1 uncultured Candidatus Peribacteria bacterium
GCGACTATGATTCCAATTACGCTTCATGCAAAAGCCTCTTCGGGAAGATGTCCGATGGATTCGTTGAAATTATAATTCGTAGGTTTATCATGATTGCAGTTGAGTTCGTTCAGTGCTTTTGCGTGGAGACCTGCCTCAAAACGGACGTTAATAGCATCGTAAATGATGATCATAGAGAATACGATGGCAATCGTGAAAATATCAGAAAATACTCCGTACTTGATCCCAAGAGCTGTGGTAATACTCGTAACAAGAGCCGAGTGTACACTTGGCATCCCACCAGAACCAAGCGTTTGAGAAACGGAGAAATTTTTCATGTGAAGCCCATAAAATCCCTTGAGGATTACTGCGATAAACCAGGCAGAAATAGGAATCAGTATGATATAGTGAGCAAAAAGATGACTTGGGATATGCATATGCGAACGGGATTATTTTATCTCGAGAATTTTGTACTCAAAAGCACCAGAACCAGCTTGTCCCTTTACTATATCACCAATGTCTTTTCCAATAAGAGCTTTTCCAATGGGTGACTCATTGGAGAGTTTGTTTTCAAAAATATCGGACTCTGTAGAACCCACGATACGAAAAGTTTCTTTTTTTCCATCATCTATAGAAGTGATTGTTACGAGACTTCCGACATTTACTCCAGTTTGTTTCTTGCTGGCCTTTTTATTGTCAATAATCTCATGATTTTTCATGATTTCTTCGAGCTCAAGAATACGAATCTCGAGTTGTGCCTGTTCACTACGAGCATCCTCATACTCTGAGTTTTCTGAGAGATCTCCATAAGAGATAGCCTCTTTAAGCTTAGCGGCAACCTCTACTCGGCGAACTTCTTTCAGATTTTGAAGTTCTTTTTGAAATTCCAGGAGACCTTCTTTAGTAAGAATTGTTACTTTTGACATAAAAATAGAAATTTAAAAAATAGAAAAATATTATTTATTTTTGAGGAGCATTTTCTTAAATGTTTGATAATAATTCTTTGGTACCTCGACACCAATTGCTCGACCCTCAAGAGCAGTGACAAATCGTATGGATACGTCTTTTGGATCTTTTTTGGTTGGATTCAGAAAAAAGGTATATCCGAAAAATTGATCAGTCTCATTAATAGTATAAACACTGCTTGTGAGTTTCATATTGAGAAGCAGAGTATCATATGTGTCCGAGAATGCATATATTTTTATCTTCTTCTTATCATCGTAATAGGTGCTATAAGATAGCTTTCCCATAACATGTATATCAAAAAATCAAAAATTTTCAATTTTCTTCAACATAATTTCTGGCATAATTTTTGCGAGAAATAATCCAGAGATTGGGATGTTTGTATCTTTTTCTATAGTACCTCACTCCTGAATGATTACTCCGGAAGCAGTATTTATGAAACCCGTTCCAGTTGTTGTTCTTTTTCTTTCAGTAAGTGATTCAATATGTTTGTCAATGCGATCAAGTGATTCAAGCAAACGGGCATTTTCTAAATTCTTCTCTGTTATTACAACGGGATCTTCTGCCGATGGAGCAGAGGCTGGAAATAGGCTCGTTCTTATCTCTACAAGAGTGTTTCTATATGCTGGAAGCGAAAAAGAAAGAGCGATATTGATGACAAAAATCGTCGAGAGTGCAATGAAAATATACGAAAAAATACGCATATGAATACAGGACAAGTTACCAAGTTGTAGACCTCTCTAAACTCTAGAGATAAATACTTATATGTTTTTATTTTTTAGGTCTCACATTAGTGAAATCGATCTCGACAGGGGTATCACGACCAAGAATATTGATCTCTACTTTTATGAGACCCTTTTCTTCATTGATCTCCATGATCCTTCCTTCACTTCCCTCAAATGCTCCACTCTTGATAACCACAAATTCACCAAGTTGGAACTTGATATTGAAGGCGGTATTTTTTTCCGCAAGTGCTCATTTTAATTTATCAAGTTCAGCACCACTTACTGGAACTGGGATGGTACCAGCTCAGAGAAACCCAGTAACATTTGGAGTATTTCGGACAATGTACCAACTTTCATTCGTAACCACCATCTTGACAAGGATATATCCTGGAAAAATATTTTTTTGTTTCTTAATCTTCTCTCCATTTGCGCGAACAGTAATGGTATCATGTGTTGGAACAAAAACTTCGAGAATATGATTCTCGAGATTGAAAGCCTCACGACGCTGCATAAGTGATGAGCGAACATTATCTTCTGTTCCGGAAATAACCCGGATAACATACCATTCACCCTTTGGGGCAGTATTCATACTATCGAACATACAATTGTAATACAAAGGGAATAAAATTATTTGGTTGGTGTAACTGCTGGAGTTTTCGTGGGAGTAGTTTCTACAGCAGGAGCAGGCGAGGTTGTTACATTATCCAACTTAAGATCTCCTATTGGAGCAGTAGATGATGAGGTCGGCTGTATGCTTATAGGAGTGATTTGTTTCTTGGCTGCAAAAAGACCAAGAGAAAAAGCAGTTCCAACAACAAAAAGAAACACCGTTAAAATCGTAATCATAGAGACTACAGTAACAAAATACTTCTGGGTTTCTGAAGAAGTTGGCCAAACAATGTGGTCAAATTCCTTCATAGATTCTTTTATAAAAGACATAGAGACACGTTACAATATAGGATACGACTCGCGTATGCGTGGGATTATATGAAAAAGTAAGTATTAGTCAAAAGAAAAAGGTATCTAAGAGAGTATATATCGTATTTTTCATCTTTCTCCCAATTTCCTCATGAAATTTTATAAATATCTCGATATTTATAAAATTTTGAAAAGTAATTTTATCTTTCATCCTCCCTCGTATACAATACCAAAAATACTATCAACATCAAATACCCGATTTCAAAAACATATTTATAGGCGCCAAGATCGACATGTATTGCCGCGTAGGAAAGTCCTCCAAACCAGGCAACAGCCTTGAGGATATAAGTAAGTCCAAACCAGGTCGGAAAGCCAATAAGTACGCCAAGATACGCGGAGAAAAGTCAGAAAACTAAACTCAAGAATCCTATAAGCATAATGATTGGAATGACAGGAACTATGGCGATATTAGCGATAGGCGAAATAATGGAAATTTGTCCGAAATTTACGAGAAGAATGGGGAGGGTAAAAACCATGGCCGCAAGACACATTGCAAGCGATTCCCTGAATCCAAACCACTTCGGAAGAAAGGAAAATATCCGGTTAAAATAGTCACCAAAAAAGAGAAGTCAGAAAACAGCAAGAAAGGAGAGATGAAAACTCACGTCGTAGTTGAGAATAAGTGGATCAAGTATAACAAAACCAACTGCAACGGCAATAAGAAGGGAAAATGCTCGCATTTTCTTTCAGGAGAGGAGGATGATATAGGAGATAAGACCAAAAACACTTGCTCGGAGAACGGATATTTGAGGACCAACAAGAATGGTAAAGAATCCAACGCAAAGAAGTGCTAAAAGAATCCGCATCCAGATAGGGAAAGATCGAAAAAGAAATGAGAGAAATATAAGGATGATGGTGATGTTAAATCCACTTACGGCAATTATATGAGTCAATCCCGAATTATTAAAGTGGGCCTTAGTTTCGGGTGATAGATTCGCCCGTTCACCGATAAGTATCCCCTCGAGGAGTTTCGCACTCTCTCATGGATAGATGGTCTCTATCAGAGAAAGAAGTCTCGATCGAATATCTCGGATAAAAATCAAACCCTTATTCGATGGATCCATCCCTATTTTATCTGGGAAAGTCGCCCTCGTGGTCACATAAACATCATCGAGTAAAAGATAGGTTCTATAATCAAAAACTTCATTACTCGTTGCAAGTGAAAGTTTGCCCGTAAAAGTAATAATGTCATCGATGGATTTCCTTCGGCTATCTGGGAAAGAAATAAGTATTCCTGCTTTGTATGGAAATTTTGTTTGACCGAGAGTTATATCCCGCAATATATATCGCGCACTTTTATCATTTTCAGAAATCTTTTCTATAAGAGTTCACTGAATTCTCACTTCCTGTGTAAAAAATACTGTTTCTTTCTGAAAGAGATTTTTTATGTGATCTATCTCAGAGTATCTCTCCATGCTCAGATATCCACCAACACAAAAAAAGAAAAGAAATACAACTATATAGAAAAAGAATGAACGGAAAAAGAAAAGAATTTGAATAGACAAGATAATGACGAGCAGCAGGAAAAAAAGAGTATTTTCTCCAAAAATATTTGTCAAAAAAATCCCCGATAAGACACCTGTCGAACCGAGGAAAAAAAGAACTTGATCATGAAGACGAATATTTTTTATCATGAGAGTATATTATATTTCCTTATATATATTGTAGAGTCACTTTATCCCCAGAAGAAAGAGAAAAAACGAACCTATTTGGTTCAAATTAAAAAACATATATGCTTTAAATATATCCGTTCCTCCACTATAAAACTCTGCGGTAAATAATATACTCGTAAAGAGAAGAATTCCAATATATCCCACCAATCCTTCGATTTTTGTAAATTTACGAACGAGATAGAGACAGAAAAAGAGAATAAAAGAAGCAAAAGAGTAGAGAAGTGCGAGAGGAAACATGGGAGATGAGTAAGGTGTATTATTCATATCACTCGTTGATGTTATTCCTATAAATGAATCTGTCGGACGACCATAAATCTGTCCACCAAAAAATGCTCAAATAAATCCAATAATTGAAGCAAAAAGAAAAGCAAGAACAATGGCATCTATATATTTACGTGATGATATCTTAAATCTTTTCAGCTGAAAAAGAAGCACCACCATAAAACCGAGTATACCCCCCATGAGAGAGAAATTATAGTCAGACATGAAGAGAAATTTAAATACCCCTTGATTCCAAAGAAATCAAAAATCTCTCCATTCGGCAATGATATAAAAAAATCTTGAGAAGAAAAACATGGAAAGAAAAAACCAGAGAACATTCCCAAGGAAAAAATTTGCATTAATCCCAAACTTTTCCGAAAGCTTATACAGCATGAAGAAAAACAGAATAAATGAAATGGAAAGAGCGAGTCCAAATGTATATATGGATATTCCGAGTAGTTCTATTCTGGGGTACATAATAATATATTTAAAAATAAATTTCGTACCAGTACCAGGTAAAAGTGCTGGTACTTGATTTTATCGAGCATATTCTACAACTCTCTTTTCGCGAATCAGATTCACTTTCACTTCTCCTGGGTAGGAAAGATTTGCCTCAATAGATCCGGCTATTTGTTGGGCGAGTTGTTCTGCTTCATAATCAGAAATGGTTATTGCATCAACAAACACTCGAACTTCACGACCAGCTGATAGTGCATATGCCTTAGAGACTCATGAAAAACTCATAGCAATATTTTCCATTTCCTGAATACGCTTGATATAATCCTCGGCATTCATTCGACGTGCGCCTGGTCGTACGGCACTGATTGCATCAGCAATTTGGACAATTTTTGTCTCGATACATATTTGAGGAACTGCATCGTGGTGTCCTTCTATAATATTTACGAGATTTTCAGATAGACCATATTTACGGGCAATTTTTCCTCCAATTTCTGGGTGTGTTCCTTCTATATCGTGATCGAGTGCTTTTCCAAGATCATGAAGAAGACCACCCTTCAGTGCCAAAGAAGCATCGGCACCAATTTGTTTTGCAATGGCTTCAGCAATATAGGCAACTTCTTTTGAATGGATAAGAATATTCTGTCCATAACTTGTTCGGAATCGAAGCTTCCCAATAAGTGGAATAATCTCATCTGGGATTCCAGTTATCCCCATCTCATTGAGGGCTTTTTCTCCGAGATCATAGATAACCTTATCAGCATCTTGTTGATTCTGTTCTACAATTTCCTCAATACGAGCTGGTTGAATACGTTTATCTTCAATAAGTTGTTCAAGAGATTTCTTGGCGATATATCGCCGAAAGAGATCAAAGCTCGAAATAAACACCGTATCGGGACTATCATCAATAATAAGCGAGACTCCCGTTGCTCGTTCAAAAGCGATAATATTTCGCCCTTCTTTTCCGATGAGTTTCCCTTTTATATCATCATTTTCCAGATGGATGAGTGTTTGTGTCATTTCAGCCGTTACATCTCCTGAATACTGTTGAATAGATTTAATAAGAATCTCGCGAGAAAGTTCTTTTTCTTTTACCCGAAGTTCTATTTTTTTCTTTTCAATTACCGCCATAATATCCTTTTCATAAATTTCCTCTGTTCTTTTGAGAAGGAGTTCTTTTGCTTCTTCTACACTCAGTTTCGATATTTCTGAAAGTTTTCATTGAAGTTCTTTTCGGACAACCTCTGCACTTTGTCGTGCTTTTTCTAATTCGTCTTCTTTTTCTCTGAGTCCTGTTTGTTTTTTATCTATTTCTTCGAGTTTTTGCTCAATCCGTTCCTCTTTCTGCATAATTTTTGCCTCAATTTCCTCTGCTTTTTTTGTTTTTTCACGAACTTCTATTTTTTCTTCTTCAATTCTTTTTCTTTCCTCTGCCGCTTGATTCTTTGCCTCTGCTATAAGATTTTTTACTTCTTCTTGTCCAGATTTAAAAAGTGTATCAAGGCGGTCTTTATCATTTGTTTCTTCTTTTTTTATAAAAAAATGAAAAAGAATATATACCGCTGCACCAGACACAATGGCACCAGAAAATATTCCTATTATAAGGGTTTGCATAATTAAGTATTGATAGTGAAGATAAAATAGAATATTGCATAAAATATATTTTTCTCTATACTCTCTACAGAGTAAATTCTTTTCATAAATGAGAATAGAAAAATTTGGATCAATTTTTGAAATTTGAAAGGGATATAATTCTCTTCTCCCGTGTAGTACTATAAGAAAAAATAAGAAAAGTCAATTTTCATACACGAAAGTTTACCACCATGTCCGTTTCATTTTATGCAAAAATTTACCTGCACTGCCTGTTCTTACATATATAATCCGTTTATTTGAGAAGAGGATATTCCCCCTGGAACAGCATTTGAAGATATTGATGAATCATGGAATTGTCCTCATTGTGGGGAAGAAAAAGATGGTTTTATAGAAACACCCTCACCTATTCAAGAAATCTCACTCTCGGGGTTTATCACCGAACAAGAATCGAGCCATATTCCCTTCTATAAAGAACAATGAGATAAGATCATTGTTCAAATAGGTTCAACCGATAATCCACACGAGATAGAGGAAAATCACTTTATTGAGTATATTGGACTTTTTGAAACAGATGGGGAGATTATTGAACTCAAAACCCAACCAGAAGAAACAATTCTTGTTTTTAATAACCCTTGAATAGATGACTATGAGGTACGCCTTAGCTGTAATATACACGGAGTTTGGAGGGGTATAAAAATTTAATTTCTTATTAACCAATTTTTATGATAGTAAAAGTATGTACTGGAAAAACATGTTCAAGCAGATTTTCCTCATATATTCTAAAACGACTTCTTGCCGAAAAAGCAAAATATGATATAGGAAATAAAAGCATTATAGAAGAGTGTGGTTGCCAAGGAAACTGTAAAACAGGACCAAATATCGTTATCGATAATGTCATAACAGATAAAATGGATCCTGTTAAGGCAAGTAATCTCTATCTTACAGAACTCAAAAAATAATAAAAAATTCCTGAAAATTCAGGAATTTTTTATTTCTTACTTTTTTATATTTCCAGTAGCGGTTTCAAGTGATTTTTTCAAAAGTGCTTCTTTATTTTTATTATATTCGTCCACTGTTTTTTGTTTATCCCCTATTTTAATAAAATTTAAAAGTATTTTTTTAGCCTCTTCGAGCTGTCGATCATATTTTTTCTCATAATCCTCGCTCGAAAATTTTACTTCAATATCCGGATTTATTCCTATTTTATCAATAATATTATCTTTTGGGGTATACCATTTTGCCACTGTCACCTTCATCTCACTTCCGTCACTGAGATTAAATGGCTGTTGTACTGATCCTTTTCCATAACTCTTTTGTCAGACAAGTATAGCCAGATTATAATCCTTTAATGCTCCCGCTGTAATTTCTGATGCCGATGCCGAATTTTCATTTATGAGAACGACTATTGGAAGTGATTTAAGGGAATTTCCATAAGAAAAATATGATCTATTAAGAAATGGATTTTTTTCTTTGGTTGTTACGAGAACTTTATCTTTTTCTATAAAATTTGAGAGTATAGAAACCGCTGTTTCCAGATACCCACCCCCATTATCACGAAGGTCTATAATAAGTCCCGTTGCATTTTTATCCTCTAAATTTATGAGTATTTTTGAAAAATCTTCTGCTGTCTTTTCTCAAAAAATAGAAAGTGCTATATATCCAATATTGGTTCATTCAATGATTTTTCCGTCCACCGATGGAATATCTATTCTTTTTCTTGTAACAATCTTTGTAATAAGTTCCTTCTGCCCAGGACGAATAATCTCCAGTGCAACTGTCGTATCTGCTTTTCCTCGTATTTTAGATACTGCTTCTGTGAGAGTAATATCTTTCAAAATTTCATTATTTGCTTTAGTAATAATATCTCCTGAAAGAAGTCCAGATTCTTTTGCCGGAGACCCTGCAATAATACGCTCTATAATAACACCATAATCACTTTTTTCAATCACGGCACCAATCCCCTCAAAATCACCTGAGAGTATTTCATTAAATTTCTTTGTTTCATCAATATTAAAATATTCACTATGTTTATCTCAAAAAGCACCTATAAACCCCTTTATCATGCCAGAAACAAGATCTTTTTCAGAAAGAGTATCAAATCCATAATAATTTTCTGATGCCTGTTTATATACTTCATAAAAAAGATCAAAATTAAGTGGAATTTTTTCTTTTGAGCCTGTATTCACCTGAATTTCAGAAGTATTTGTATTTCATAAATTTATTTCCATAAAAGATTGAACTTTTTTTTCAAAGCTTCGTAATGGAAATATATTATTTAAAACTATTCAGAGAAGAAATGAGAGAAAACAAATGAGAAATACAAAAAAATTTTTGTGAGAAACTGCCATATCTTAAAAACGAATGATAAAAATAGAATAAATATTCTTTACATGTTTCATAGTACGAATTTCTTTAAAAATACAAGTCAAATGATTTATTTCTTTTTTATGAAATAAATGTAAAAAAATATAAATTAGCTCTCTATAGTGCTTATAATTCATTACTCCTTTAAAATATATGTTAAAAACTTTTTTAAAGTCTTTCCTCTCTTATTACATATTCTTATTATTACACGTTATTATTATATATTATTATCTATTAAATATTTAATCTATATTATAATAAATAACAGTGTGAAATATTTTGTTATTTTCTATAAAAGTGATATACTATATAAGATATATCTTTAATAATAAAGAAATAATAAAATGTTTCTCTGAAGTCTCTTAAAAAAATTCTCACAAGATAATGAAAAACGGCAGATAATTCGTGAAGTTATTTATCGTCTTTCTCTCGATAAAAAACAAGAACAACTCTACTTTGAATCACTCGAAATACTTGACGACGAATATCTTGATCTCTTCTACAAAAAACTCACCGCTCTCATTGATATAATCGAAGAAAAAGAT
>CAZRBF010000002.1:15157-33426 GCA_964598195.1 uncultured Candidatus Peribacteria bacterium
TGATCTCTTCTACAAAAAACTCACCGCTCTCATTGATATAATCGAAGAAAAAGATTCAATAGCCACCGGTGAAAAACAAACAGAAAAAATTCAAGAGATACGCAAAAAAGAACAAAAAGAAGAAGTTTACAACACCGATTTTAATATCTTATTTGATAATATTTAAATTTTATGAATATTAAATCTCCTGAAAAAATTGAACAAAACTCAAATATTTCTATAAAAGAAATAGGGGATAAACTTACTGAAATTATAAAAAATCCACAACATAGAGATATGCTCTCTAGTGCACTTACAGGTTTGATATATTTTGCTGAAGCAAGCCAAAAAAAGACTATTTCTTTACAAGCAAAAAATGCAATCAAAATAATATATGATTTGATAAAAAAATAAAATATGCAAAGTTTTCAGGCTATTTGTGCTAAAAACAATCAGAAAGTAGAACTTATTGTTCAATATAATTCCCTGGAAGAAGCTAGAAAAGCTCTTCATAATCAGGGATATTCTATTGTTGAGATAAAACAAGTAGAAGAAAATAAAAATCAAGGAAAGGTATTTTATTTTGAGATTATTCAAGATGGAAATAAAAAAAGTGGACAAATTCAATCGAGTGATATCTTTAAGGCATATATTAAATTAGTAAATCTTCATTATCAAGTAGTATCTATTTATGAAGATATAAATTCAACAGAAGAAGAAAAATTATTTACTACATCTAAAATACATTCCTCATATCTTTTATTTCTTGAACAAAATAAAAATAAAGAAATAAAAAAAGAAGAAAAAATAGAACAAACAACGCAGATGCAAGCAGCATATTCTGATATTTCTGATACGTTTGTTGGGAAAGAAATACAAAAATATTATCTTCTTATAGATAAAATTATTCAAAAATTAGAAACAATTATTAATACCTATGGACAATATTTAATTCCAGAACGAAAAATAAAACTTCAAAATTTTATTATTGCATTTAAACAATTAAAAAATACTACTAATATTGATAAGCTTCGTATTATTTCAGAAAATGCTCTTATTAAAATTGGAGAAATAGAATTAGAACTTATTCAATCAAATAAAGAAATAGAAAAGCAAGATTTTTTAAATGAAACAAATGAACTTTTAAAAAAATTTGGATCAGGAACGAAAATTCGTAATCCGGATACTGATATAGTATTAAAATTTCAACGTATTATTAAAGATATATATACTAATTTTTTTGTAACGAAAACTGAGATAAAAGAAGAAAAGAAAATTGACACAAATTCATTTACTTTTTATAAAAATTTAAGGGAATTAAATCTCTATAAAGAAAAACTTACCCTAGTAAAAAAAGATTTATTTATTGCAACCATTCTTTTTCAAAAAGAAAAAGCTACTCGTCTTTCTATTAGAAAAAAACTTATTATTCAAAATATAAAACTTATAGAAAAGCGTATTAAAAATATTAAATTTTCTTACAGTAGTATAGTAAAATGATTAGGATATTATAGAGATATAATTATTTTTTCTTTCAAAGAAATAGGAGAATATTTAATGTATAGTATATTTATATATTCAATATTTTTCATTTACTTTTTTATTTATTGAAAACAATCTTTTAATTACTTAATAATATTTTTTCTTGTTATTTTATTATTTTTTACCTTCCTCACAAGAATAATAAAAAATACGTCTTTTTTTATAGGCTATATGGGAATATTTATATTCTTTTGTATTTTTTTACAACTTAACTTTTAAGAGATGGTCTTCTTATTTTCTCTTATAAATATAAGTTTCACATTTTTTTTCTTCATTTTTTGACACTATATAGAGAGTGTTATATTTTGAATGCTCTCAGTGATATTTATAATTTATTTTAGTAAAGTACTCTCTTTTTTTCTTGAAAAAGAGAGTACTGAGGAAAATAAACCCCATGCTAAAAATAAAATTATAAATAAAAATCTCCTAAAATATTTTGTAGAATTTTTAAAAAAATGATCATATTATGTGGCATTTTTATTATTTTATTGTTCGTTATATGGATTTATTTATAGTATAAATCTTATCTATAATTTTTCTGATTTTTCTCATATATTTCACTATATAACTTTTACTATATCTTTTATTATCACTGGTATTTTCTTTTCTTTTTTGCACAAAAAACACGAAACTATTTTTCTGATTTTTCGATCAAATTGTATTATATTTAGTATAATTTATTTATTTTTTTTGATTGTTTTTTTTATAAACAATATTATTCCATCACTATTTATTATAATAAATAGTATATTTCCTATTATTACCCTACTGAGTGTCATAATATATGATTTTTATTTAAAAGAAGAAAAAAAATATATATTTTCTTTCTTTCTTCTTTATATATTTATTGTAAGTAATTATTTTATAGTCTCTCTTTTTCCTGCGTTATCACTTTGGTATATATTTTTAGGAATGGTATCATTTTATATGATTGTATATACCTTTGTATTTTCGCGTATTATTTATTTTTACGAATTTAAATATATTTCAGAAATAGTAGGAATTATATCATGAAGCTTTATTACATTATGTATTATTATTTCTATTTTTATTCAATCTCTTTCTCTCTACTATCTATTTCTACTCGGAATATCGATTCTTTATCACTATACAATCTATAAGATTTTTAAAAATCTTATATCATATATAATATTTTTATGTATTTTTGTATTTCTCTACGTAAAATTATTTATTCTCTTTTGAATATTTTCTTTTATGGGATATTTTTTCTTTATTTTTTTACTTCCATATATCTTTATTGGTAGTGGTTATGTTATCCAAATCAAACAATATAAAGATCGGTATATACTTCATTTCATAGGAATAAGTTTTAATCTTTTAGCCCTTGTTTATTATTTTTTTCAAGTAGGATCTCTCTGAGATATATTGGTATTATCTACTATCTTATTTTTTGAATCTATTCTGATATTTTTGAGCTATATAGGACTCAAAAAATAATAAAATAATATTATTTTTTTTGGGAAATAATATTATTTTTCAATTTTTCAATGTTTATATTTTGTAAAGTATCTCGCTCAAATTTTGCTGTTGGAGTTCTAAATTTGTACGTACGAATAAGATTATAACTTATTTCTAACCACTTTATTTTTGATACGTTCATATTTGCAACAGTATTGAGTTCTTTACGAACAAGAAGTGTTTTAACAAAACAATCTTTACGACCAAGATTATCGAGATCAGCATCTTGGATTATACCTTCAAGTATATCGTGTGCTTCCGAAAATAGAACAGTAGAAAGGATAAGGCGTTCTATTTTTTGTATACGGGATTCTGGATATTTAATTTTTTCAAGGTATTTACGAGTAATATCCATACCAATTTTTTCATTATTCATATATTGAACAGTAAATCCTGTGTCGTGAAAAAGAGCCGCAATAAGCAGATCCGTTTTATCTTCCCCATAAATACCTTCTTTATCGGTAAGATATCATACACGTGTATATACATCAAGAGTATGATTAATATTGTGATAAGGATAATGATTTACACGTTCTAAGAGATCAAGAACATGACGCAAGGCATTATTGATTATTTTTTGTTCGTTCATCTATTGAGATTGATAACAATATATTTTTTGCAGTATAACATATTTATATAAATAATGCAAAAAATATTTATATATATACATTTTTTTGACATTTTTAAATAAAACATATAATACCCGGGCTAAAAAATATGAAGCACAAGAAAAATAGTCTGTTTATTCTCATTGAAACCCAATATTTTGGGGATTCGCCAAGTGGTAAGGCAGCGGACTTTGACTCCGCCATTCGGGGGTTCGAATCCCTCATCCCCAACCATTTAAATAAACAAATATTAATACATCAAAATTCAAAAAATTACTTCCTACTCATGGATAAATAAAATTGATTTTTCTTGAAAACTTTATATAGTATAGATATCTCATTATTTTTTTATTTTTCATTTCATGTTTGCGATCGTAGAAATTGGAGGAAATCAGTTTACTGTTAAGGTAGGTGATATTATAGAGGTAGATAATCAAAACACTGAAATAGGGTCTACTATGGAGTTACAACCACTTCTTGTGTCAACAGAAGATGGTATAACTGTTAAAATAGGAACTCCAGTAGTTGAAGGAGCAAAAGTATCACTTAAAGTTCTTGAAAATTTTCGAGGGGAAAAACTTCGTGTTTTTAAGATGAAATCAAAGAAACGATATGCTCGAACTTTTGGTTTTCGACCAGAACAAACAAAGCTTGAAGTAACTGCCATTGCATAAGGAGGATTTCTTCTTTTATTAGAGTTTGGTCTCTTATAAAAAGAAGAGTTTTTATTCCTAAAACACATGAATGAAACTCAAAATTAACATCCAGGCTCGACTTAAGAGACATGCTAGAAATAGTCCATCTCTTAATAAGAAACGAATATTTTCGTTTTTAAAAAAATTCAAATTTCTTTCTCTTTTTATTGTTATTATTCTTCCAATTTATCCTTCATTTTGAGCTTTTTGACTCAATGAAGAGACGGCGGTTGGTAATTATGATGAGACAACTATTATTACTGCCTATGAGGGCGATAGTGAGGACTCCTCATTATTTTCAAAAGAATCAGGATTTATAAAATCCAATAGTACCCTCGATGATACTCGTGATGTTACAGGAAGTAATAAACTTCTCTCATATATTGTTCAAGAATGAGATTCTCTCTGAAGTATCGCTTCAAAATTTAATGTAAGCACCAATTCTATTATTTGGGCAAATGATTTCAATAAAGATAGAGTACTTCACCCTAAAGATACTATTAAAATACCACCAGTATCGGGATTGAGCTATACCGTTATCGCCGGTGATACTATAGAAAGTATCGCTCAGAAATATAAAATAGACTCTGGTAAAATTGTTGAACAGAATAAACTTGCCCTTAAACAAGAACTCCTCATAGGTCAACAGATTCTTATTCCTGGAGCGATAAAAATAAATCCCCCAAAGATAGTTATCAAAGAAGATCCGAAGAAAAAACTTTTTGTAAAAACTTCCTTGAAAAAGAAGGAGACAAAAATATATACAACGAACTATACAGGAAAGGGAAATAAATTTGCCTGGGGAAATTGTACATATTTTGTAGCAAATCATAAAAATATCACTTGGCATGGAAATGCGAATGCTTGGCTTCGAAATGCAGCTGCAGCATGAGTTCCTACTGGGGATAATGCTGCACCTGGTGCGATCATTACATTTAAAGGATCAGGATATAATCCATACTATGGTCATGTAGGATTGGTAGTAGACGTAGATGGTGATGATGTTGTCATTAAGGATATGAATTATAGACGACTCAATGAAGTAACTATTCGGCGTGTATCAAAAGATGATCCGTCTATTCGAGGATATATATATACTAATTAAAAAAAGAACCCATTGTTATAATGGGTTCTTTTTAAATATCTCTCATGTCTTCCTATATACTTGTCATTTGTTTAAATGTTCGCCTATATAATCCCATCGCATAATATCAAGATAGGTGGGATTTTTTATATTGGTATCAAAAGGGTTTTGTTGAATCTCAAAATGAAGATGAATATTGCGATAATTTTTATCTGGCACACCACTTTTTCATACATTACCGATATATGTACCAGCAGTGACATACTGTCCAATCTGTAGATCGGGTGATATTTTTGAGAGGTGTGAATAAAAAGTTACGTTTCCATCCATAGTTTGTAACCAGATCTGGTTACCACGAAAGATATCGAGATTTTGTAATTCATCATCTTTGGTAAGATTTCATTTTTTGAGTGTAGTAAAATTATCCCAAGTCCAGTTATTAATAATGCGGATAATCTTTCCATTAGAAAGGGCTTGTACGGGCGTTCAGAGTGGTGCCATAATATCCCATCCATGATGAATACCATCAGTGGTATCTTTTCTGTAGGGGCGTCTTGCTCCAGGTATGAGTATGTCCTTTTTCGGCAGTCAGTACCCTACAACAGGAGAAATATAGGTATTATTTCGATCCTGAAGAATATCTCTTGCCATATCACTTATAAGAATCGTATAATAATTCTTATAAAGAGAGCGTATATATTCAAGTTTTTCTGTGAGAGTAGATCCAGATTTTGCCACTACTGGATATATTTCTTTTCTCATAATTGTGAGAAGTTCTGAACTGTTTGTATTAATGAGATTGTCTTCTCTTCTTCATGCGGGTTCTATGGGGAGGGATACAACTGTATCGGTGAAAATATTTTGACTATCTCCAATCCGTATTGTCGTATCTTCACAAGGAGTCGGAAAATTGAGTTTTATAACATATGTCATTTTTTCTTCACCCACAGTCTTTTTATAGAGAAGAGATTCTGTATGTTCGCAACTTGAGACAACATGTATATTTTCTTGTTTGGTTGATGCAGTAATAATAAGCACAGTACTGCCGAGTTTCGTATCTCCTGGAACAATGAATGAATTGAGATTGGCATTGATTTTTATTGTTCCTTTGGATGAATGATAGATATCGGTGGAGTGAAGAGTAAGCGGGGTTGCTAAAAATACAGTGATAGCCAGAAATTTACTGTAGAGATTTTTTTGCATGAAATATAAAGTGTAAATAAACTATTGGAATAGAAAACAATTCTGAATAAATGCGATTTCTTTTTCTATATATTCTCGATTATCCTTGGGGAATACTCATTCGAGTGTAATAAATGTTTTGTCTCAAACCCAAGCGGTAATATTTCTATCAAAGGTAGGGTCGAGGTGTGCAAGTGCATGGGGGGTATCTATCTCGGGGTATGTTGGATAGAAATGATTATTTACGGTAGAAAAGTGTATCTGAGAGGGCATCTGAACTATCTGAAATTCATTTCTCGGTATATTATTTTCATCCGCATGATTGATATCAAGAGTGAATTTTGCTCGTGGAAAGCGTTTGAATAGATCTTGCATCTCTTTCGGTTTTTGATATGCAGATTTTCTGGGGTCCATATTTTCAAATGAGATCCATGATTCCGTTTCAATATTGATATCTTCGAGATTTGCATCATTTGGATGCAAGACAAAGTGTTGGAAATTTGGAATCGTTTCTCGACAATACATCATCCAATTATTATCTGAGAAATCATATTTCCAGAGATGGATAGTATTATGGGTATATCTCGACAAGAGTGAAATTTCCTCATGTGAAAACTGTGTCCCATGAGGAACACAGGAGATTTCTATGCCATGAACCCCTTCTATATCCTGAAGATAGCGAAGTTTTTCAACGAGTGAGAGCTTCCAATAATAGAAGTTCCCTGTTCCGATAGAAATTATTGGTGTCATTATTATCATATGAGTAATCAATATAAGTTACATCTTTCCTGGCATCTCAATCGCCAACAGTTCAAATCATTTTTTGAGAGTTTCGCTTATTTTCTGAATTAGTTTCAAACGAAAATTTCGAAGATCTTTATCTTGTTCTTCAAGAATTTTCGGGGTATGTACATAAAATGCATTGAATTCACTCGCAAGTTCGTAACAATAGGTCGCGAGAATATGAGGTTTGTATTTCGTCGCACTGTCCTGAACCGCCTTATCGAAGAATGAAAGACGTCGGAGACAGGCTCGATCGTATTCTGAAAGCTGCAAGTTCTGCGCAAAATCCCCCCATTCACTTCGTTCATCCCCCCCCTTACTAAGGGGGGTTAGGGGGGATTGTGCTTTCTCCACGATATTTTTCGCACGAACATACGAATATTGGATATATGGTCCACTATTTCCTTCAAAAGAAAGAGCTTTGTCCCAGTCAAATATGATATCTTTCTCACGATCCTGAGCGAGATATGAATATTTTATGGCACCGATAGAAATGGCACTAATGTCTGTTTCTGAAAGGGATTGTCCTTTTTCTTCGAGGATTTCCTTGGTACGAGCAAATCCTTCATCTATGAGATCTTGAAGGCGAATAATGATTCCTTTTCTCGTCGACATTGCCCCTTCCTTCAGTCTGATATATCCGTTTGCAACATGAAAGAGATTAACATCTTTGAGAAGTTCTGGCCATGCCTGTCTGGCTATCCAAAAACACTGTCGAAAATGAAGTTGTTGTCGTATATCTGAACAGATAAAAATTTTGGTCGGATTCCAACCATTGGTCATACGGTACTTAGTTGCTGCAAGATCAGAAGCAAGGTATCCATGAGTGCCATCTCGTTTTGCGAGCATACATGAAGGAATTTTTGTCTCTTCTGGGAATATAACTCCAACTGAACCATCCTCATTCTGGGTGGCAATTCCTTTATCAACAAGTTCTTTTACGATAGATTTCATAGTGTATTGAAGATCTGGGTGAGATCATATTTTCGGAAGAGGAAGTCCTTCATAATAACTTTCTCCAATGGCATAATCTGGTTTTGCTCCGATTATGTTGATAATCTCGTTTGATTTCTTTATGGAATACGAAGTGAATTCTTTCCAGAGTTCCATATTTTCCGGATCAGCTTCTGATAATTTTTTGAATTCATTTCGGCAAAGTTCTTCTACAAGAGGATCTGCCTCTGCATCGGCAGTGATTTTAATATATATTTCCAGAAGATGCTCTATAGCATCTTCTTTGAGTTTCTCTGGATTTCCATATTTTTTATACCCGGTAATGAGTTTTCCAAATAAACCTCCCCAATCTCCGAGATGATTATCTCCAATGGCCGTATATCCAAGATGTCGATGAAGATTGAGTATAACCTGCCCAATAGAAGGGGTACACAGGTGGGCAATGTGGAAAGGTTTTCCAACATTGAGTCCTATATAATCGACCACAACTGTTTCATTATTCGCTCATTTTGACTGAGTAGACAGGGAATGAAATAAATCCATCCATGATGTATTGGTGAGGAAGAAATTCACGTATCCGCCCATTATGGAAACATCTTTGAAATATTCTGAGTGTTTTTTGAGCTCATTTGCGATTTTTTCTGCAATAATGGGCGGTGCAAGTTGAGTTACTTTCGCATAGGGAAATATATTAAATGCGAAGTCTCCGAGTTCTTTTTTTGGTGGGACATCAAGGACTATAGTCGGGTTCGTAACCTCAGGAAACGCTCCAACCACAATATCTAGTAGTGTGTGTTCGATAATGGACATATGTTAAATAAAAATTAGGCATAAATATATGGTTTAATATATCGATTTCCTCTATTTAATCAAATCAAAATAGAATTATAATTTTGTTCATCACTGTGCAAAACTTGTGCAAAAGTAGATTTTTAGAAAAAATAAGAAACTTTTTTTATAAAAAAAGTTTTGGCTTAAATAATGGACTACAAAGGATATAAATATACCAAAAACATAAATGTTAAAAATAGCAATATCTCTTCTTTCGCAATATAATTCATTTTCGGATATGATAGTTAGGTATTCAGGGCCGGAACAAATACTTCCCCCTGATAAAGCTCATTAACAAATCTTACTCTCCTAGAATGGCCTTGGATCTAATCACCCCAAGCGCCTCCCACAAAAATTTTTCAAATAAAAACACAAACGCTTCGAATACTTTATGTAGCAGAGGCTTGCAAAAACTTTGGAGAGAGGAATACTATCATAGTCCGAAAATAGGTTTTCGTGTTATGCTTGTACTCCTCTCTCTTATACCAATAAAAAACAAAGAGGAAAGGCGAAAATGCCTCTATAATAAATCTCCCCAAGGAGGGTAAGTCGTACTCATGACAAATACTCATGAATATGTCGTCCCCACGATTAGGGACACCCTTCTACCATGATCCCTGCACATTGAACGCCTTTAGAGCCTTCACGCAGTGGACTCACTGGAGACCAAACACCCAAAAAGACCCACTACCAAGTGTGGTCTTTTTACTTTGTGTGCATTCCGTATTTTATATTTGTAAAACAAAAATCTCGTGCTATACTTTCGCTACAAACTTTTACTTTGTCACTTCGTCAATATGTTCAAAAAAATTCTCCCAATGCTTCTTGCTTCTATTATAGCGTTCATTCCAGCTATTGCTAGTGCAGATTATGGCATATATTATGGAACCAATACCACCTATGCAAAACGTACAGCCGAAAACTTTGATATGATGATAATTCAACCGTATAATTACCGTCTGTATACCAATTATACAGGAAAGAAGATCTGCTATCTCACGGTGGGTGAATTTGATGGGACGTCTGCGGAACTTACTGCACTTGGGCTCGATGGCGCGAGTATTTGATACAATACCACCTGGAATAGCTTTATAATGAACATGAGCAGTCCACTTTGGCAAGATTACCTCGTTGCCGAGGAACAAAAACTCAAAAATATGGGATGCCATGGACTCTTTCTCGATACTATCTGGAATGATGGACAGGAATCCGGATGAATAGCGATCGTCAAAAAACTCCGAGAAAATTGGAAAGAAGCCTATATTGTTCCAAATAATGCACACAATATTAAAAACGAAATAGTGAGCTATGTAGATGGATACATGTTCGAAAACTTTTGGGACAAAACAGTCAAGGATGGTTCGGGTGATGCAGAATGGCTTCTTGCCCAGATGCAAGAGTATAATACTCTCAAAAATACATATGGAAAAAGACTCTTTGCTATCAATTATGGTGATCCTTTTGTCAGCAAGGCTTGGGGAACCAAGACCAAAAACCTTGCTACTAAGTACGGATTTGAGATTATCTACACCAACAGGAATATTACCACTATCTATGGATTTCTCAAGACAAATACCGGACTTGTTAGTAAATTACCAGTACTAAAATAGATCGAATCTCATACCAAGGTTATTTTTTTGTCCTCGTGTTTACAGAAAAAAAGAAGTAAAGAAATTCGGTGGAAGTATGCTTATGGGGGTGGTAAATACAAGGGGATTATTTTAAAATTACAAAAAAAGTATCTGAAAGAAGAAAGACTATATCTTTAGTTTTCATTCACTTTACAAAAAGCTCTGTCATTCTCAATACGCTTCTCTAGCCACTCTTCTGGATTTCCATAATCTGCAAAATCATTGTACCAATGATGGGGGGATTTTGGATGGTGCGTTGCTTTAAGTGGACACCAGTATCGCTCAGTGCGAGCGCCTATTTCAACCGCATAGGCAAAAAGTCCATTTACATAACTGCAATAGAGGCAGTTGATTTTTTCTAGCCAATTCAGGTAATCTAAAAATCGTCGTTCATACATAAAATAGTCACTTCTTTTTACACGAGGTATACGATAAAGAGGAAAGGCTGTATACTGAAATAGTGTCAGAAAAAAATCCAATATAATCGCTGGTACGATCATCATATAGATAAATGGAATAGAAAGAATGTGTCGTATTGGTGCATTGAAAGCCATTCGAAAAAAACCCTCACGAAATCGCTTATTTTTTCGTGAAAATTCCTCAAGAAAGACTATCTTTTTCTTCTCTATAGAATACCCGTACTGCTTGGTGAGTCGATCGTATTCTTTTTCTAGATCTGCGCGAAGTGCTTCAAATCGCTTCAAGAGTTCGGTAATTTTTGATTTCATATAAAAAGATTAGGTATTATTAGTAGTTGTCGCGAGAAAAAGTCCAAATACTCGCTTAGCACCATTTTTTTTGAGAACGAGAGCACATTCGTTAACTGTTGAGCCAGTGGAGATAACATCATCAACCAAAATAACATCTTTTCATACAATAGTTTTCAAATATTTCTCGCGGAAAGAAAAACTATTCCGAACATTACGAAGTCGACGTGATCTATCAAGTTTTGCTTGATGCTGCGTAAACCGAGATTTTCTCAGAAGATTTTTAAAAACATTCCCCGATTCTATTGCCACATTCATTGCAAAAATTTCTGAATGATTATATCCCCGCTTCAGATACGAGAATATATGAAGTGGTACGGTCGTAATAACAGCGTCCTTATCAATACCCTCGAGACAAAAGAGATTAAAACACTCTATAAGCTTTGGGAGAAATAGATCTTTCTTTTCTTTTTTGGAGTAATATTTATAAGCCTCAAGCTCCTTCTTGAGATAATCGGTATATTCGAGTGCCACAAAAACCCCATCAAGTTGCCAATATTCTCACAAGGATTCCTTGTAGTGCAAATTATTGTCAACAAAAAGTTCCTGAAAAATAATAGGTTCATCTGGAAGGAGAAAGATATTCGAAAGAAATTGTTTTATTCGTGCGATCATGTTGGTTTTTTCAGATAATCCACAAGTGTCATGACTCCAAATCCTGTTCCTCATTTAGGAAAGTAACTATAAGTGCACGTTCTATAGGCAGGACCAGCGATATCGAGGTGAACAAGTTTTGTATCTTTGAGGAAATGTGTAAGAAATGCTGCACCCATACTCGATCAAGCCTTATACCCAGAAGTAACATTTTTGAGATCAGAAATCTCTCATTTTACCTTATCGATCATATCAGCATCCAGTGGGAGTTGCCAGAATCTCTCTTCTCCGGCAGGATTTGCGAGAATCTCCTTGATCATCTCTTGGTCATTTCCAATAATACCTGCGTAATTTTGTCCGAGAGCATATACAACAGCTCCGGTAAGGGTTGCAACAGAGATAACGGTACTTGGAGTATATGTAGCCTCTAAATACCCAAGAAGATCCCCGAGAACGAGACGACCTTCGGCATCGGTGTGCCCGATTTCAACAGTTTTTCCATTGTAGGACTTCAGAATATCAAGTGGTTTCATAGCACTTCATCCGAGCATATTTTCGGTAAGTCCGATGGCACCAACAAGATTTGCGCGAAGATTTGTTTTGTTATCGAGTGCCAAAAATGCACCTGCAACGGTTGCAGCACCTGCCATGTCGGATTTCATATCAAGCATACCATCATCAGGTTTTATCTGGAGGCCTCAGGCATCAAATGTTACCCCCTTTCCTGCCAGGGCAATAGTCGGAAGATTTTTGTCAATGATTCGCTCAAAAACAACCATACACGAATCTTTATCACTTCCAGCTCCAACGCCAAGCAAAAGGCCAAATCCTCTTGTTTCTAACTCTTTTTTCTCCATGAGCATAACTTTTGTATTGCGAAAGGGAAGTTTAAAAATCTGTTCGGCAAGCTTACGTGGGTATTTGAGAGAAGCGGGAGTATTCACCATATCTCGAACAAGATATACACAAGCAAGAAGATCTCTTCGATCAAAAAGCTCAGACCGAAGCGCCTCACTCTGATTCTCGATAATAAGTGAGAGTTTTCGGGGAGTTTTTTTGGAAAGATATGTTTCAAATGAATAGGTCGTAAGAACGAGGCTATCGAGAATAGTGTTTGAGTGTTCTTTCTTATTAGTATAAAAAGCAATGTCTCCTTTAATTTTTGTAAGTGCATCGGAAAGCTCTTTTGTAAATTCTTTCTTATCGTGTATATAGATAATATGAAGGCGTTTTGCATGAAAAAATGGATGATAGGTCGAGATAACGAAACTCGATTTCTCGGCTTCCTGACTCTTGGATTCTATCTCTGAGAGTATATCTGCTGGAAGATGCACACGCTTAAAAAAATCCAGATTGCTCAGTTCTTCAACTTCTATAACGAAGTTTTCAAGAGTATTCTCTTCTGGATTATTCAGTATATCGAGTACAAAAGTTGCAGGAATCATAAAAAGTATGGGGAATAAATAAACATGGGAAGTATAGAAAAAAATAGAATTTTTACAAATAAAAATTGACTTTATCTGATACTCCCTTATGCTATCCGTACTTATTTCATTATATATTTTCTTTATGAAGTCCTCTAAACAAATTTCTATTGCTGCATTTTTATCACTCCTTGTCCTTACTGGATGCACCAATGATGCTACCCCAGGAAGAGAATGAACCCCCTCTTCTCCCGTCTCACAAGATGCACCCTTAAAGCAGACTCCAGAAAAAATCCCTCCTGTTACGAATACTCCGGAAACAATAGCTCCAAAAGCAATCGCTCCTGTTCCAAAAACAGCAACCGTGACAAAAGTTCCAGCAACATCAACTGAGGTTACTGAAACAAAAGAATTGTCCTACACAAGCCCTGCTGGGCCAGAGTCTATAAAAGTCAGTATTACCACACAAAATGGCATTATTACAAATGTTATGGCAACTCCTCTAGCAACGGCTCCTATCAGCCTCAAGCTTCAAACTGCATTTGCAGATAATGTTTCTAAAAGTGTGGTAGGGAAAAATCTAAAAGGACTCAAGGTTGACACTGTTTCTGGAGCGAGCCTGACAACCGGAGCATTCAATGAATTTCTCGCAAGCTCAAATTAATATTTTAATATTCAAAAATACCCTCATTCCAACTTCTTGGAATGAGGGTATTTTTATTGTTCATATCTGTAGGACCCTGATATAATCTTGTTTTTTTCAAATATAAAACCCGGGGCAGGTTGGAAATTTTCTGGGGTACACTCGATGTAGTTTTCGGTCCATCCGATTCATTTTCCCTCCACCAAAACATGAAAACTCTTCCCATTATTTGCCTGAAGAAATAATTGTTTTGACGTCTCTCATTCAGACATAAGACTATTGAGACGTTCAGTTTTTGTGTATTCATCGATTTGATTTGGGAACGACCCCGCAGGAACCGAATAATGTTCCTTGTGCGCAGAAAAAGGGAAAGCATGAAGTTGTGTAATTCCATACTTGGAAATAAGTCCAAATGTATCCTGGAAATCAGCGTCGGTTTCACCAGGAAAGCCAACAATAAGATCAGCTCAAATATTGACAAGTAATCCATCTTCTCGCTCAAGAGACTGCAAATCCGAAAGAACTTGAAGAAGTTTTTTTCTATCATAGTGGCGATTCATTGCTTTCAGAATTGCATCGGATCAAGACTGGATCGAGAGATGCACATACCCACTGATTCTTGGCTTCTTAAAGAGCTCCAAGAGTGCATCATTGACAAACTCGACGCCAAGGCTCGACACACGGAGTCTCGGGAGAGTTGTTTTCTCAAGAATCTCCTCTAATAATTCAGGAAAACGAGAGTCAGAAATATCCTCAGAACTTCCCGCACCCCAAGCCCCAAGATTCGTCCCTGTGAGAACTACTTCTTTCCCACCAGAAGCGACAAAATCATTGATTTCCGCGATGATATCCTCACTCGAGCGTGACTTATGTCGTCCGCGTGCCTGCACTGTCAGACAAAAAGTACAAAAATTATCACACCCCGTCTGAATGACGATAAATTTCTTCGTATGAAGTCCCGTACCGAGAATGGTCGCTTTTTGGAGACGGGATTTAAGATCAAAAGAAATCCCCCCACTCGCTCCGCTCGTCTCCCCCTTTAATAAGGGGGGTAGGGGGGATTTTTGAGGTGGATCCTCTGGTAATAACTCAATCTTGTCTTGAAATATCGCAAGTTCAGGATATATACTATAAAAATCTGTATCAATATCCCCATCTCTCAGGGATCCACATCCAGAGAGATAGAGTTTTTCACCCTCTTTCAAGGTTCGGAGTTTCTGTTTCGCAAAGCGAACCCACTTGGATTTAGCCTTGTCGGTAACCACACAAGAACTAATAAAAACCCCTTCTTTCCCATCAAGTAAGGGGCTTTCTGCCCAGCGATTTGTGAAGTATTTATTGGTCTTGCAACCGAAGATTTTGTATTCCATGTAGTGAACTGAAAAAAAGTAATTACGTAACTATTTTTGTAATGGTAGATTTTACGGTATTTTCAAGAGTTTTAGATGTTTTTAATTTCTCAACCAATCCTGTCTCTTTTGCCCTTAAGAGTGCTATAACTTCAATATACTCCGTTTTTTTTGCTTCACCTGTTTCTTGTTGTAAATATTTTTCAGCAAGCATAAGTGGCGTGAATTCACCCATGCCCCGTGCAGTCAATATACTCAAATCCATTAATTCATGAGCAAGAATGGGCTCCAGCATAAGTTTCATATTTTGCCCCTTGATCACTGCTCTCATGAGAAGTGTATTGTTTTGATCATTTTTTACACCGATATCTATTTTTGGATGAGATAATAGTAAATCAAGAGTTTTTCTCTCATCAGTGTACACCACCAAACTCAATAAAGTGTGCCCTTTCCCATTTTTTACATTGATATTATTGGTTTGTCGAATAGTATCCAATAGAAGCATCATCTCATGAAACTCAGGACGATTTACTTTTGGAAATTTCGGATTATATTTCCTGGAACAATACACATGAAGTTGTTCTCATAGCTCTGTCAAAAATCACTCATCCAGTGACTCTTGTTGCTCTTTTATAACTTCTGTTTGAGCTTTTAATAGTGTACATACATCATGTCTCATCATATGGTGTGGTAGTAAATGGTAGAGTATTTCTTGATTATATCTTAAAAACAATATCTTGCAATACTCGGAGGTTCTTTTTCTTTGAGTTCACGTAATCTATTACATCTTACTGGTTATCCATGCCAATGTGAGGTCAAACGAGCGTTTTAATGCTTACATCCAGCTCAATTCTTCCATGAGTATCGTCATTTAGAAATAATTGATATCTTGTACGTTGTCTCAAAAACTAGAAAAAAAAATTTGAGATGAGATTCTCTTTTAGTTCGTTTCCGCGGCAACTTTTATATTGACATCATAAAAAAGAGAAAATTTCGAGAATAGACTAAATCTTTTCCAATCTCAATTCTTTTATCTTTTTTTCTACTTCTTTCAGTATAAATTCTGTATAAAGAGATGCTTTATCTCCAGAAATATGGACATTGATACGAAGCAAGAAAAATATGAGAATTCCAGAGAGGAGCTTGATAACATCTTTTTTTTCTTTTCCGCTTAGTATCCCAATAAATCGTTCTGTCATAACAACTGAAGGGTCGTGACTTACCACAGTGAATATATCCTCCACCCACTCGTTGATGCGTTTTCTGATGGCAGGATCGATGGTTTCATCGTCAAATTCCACAGGACTGGAGAATGCTGGCAAAATGAAGGTACGGTGTGAATATTTTTGAGGCCCGGCTGAGGAGATTGTGGTGATGCTATTTTGATTGTTTTTTGTTAGGGGTTGTTCGCCCAGAAGAGCATTATTAGAAACAGTTATATAGTGATCACGAATGATATCCGATGCGTGTTGATGCACGAGAGAAAAAGCCCCAATAATGATATGAGAAGGGACTCCCGCATCGAAAAGTGGAAATACATAAGGGATGAGAATATCATACTGCGTCGAGGTGATAATTTCTCGCAAACAAAGATGGAGATAGTCATTATCTCGCTGAGCTTTTTTTTCATCTTTTTTTGTGCGCGCTATTCAGGCGATGGATTTTGCCGCTTTTGCCTTGGCTGCTTCTGATTGTTGTTCGGCTCCTCATTCGGAGCCACCCTCATCACCATCAATATCTCCTATATCATTAAGTCCCATGTGTAAAAAAATTAATTTTTAGAATAAAGTGGAAATTTCAAACAGAGTGCTTTTACTTCTTGCTTCAGTTCTGAAAGCTTGACGGTATTTTCTCTGTTTTTTAGAGTGCGAATGATAATGTTTCCGAGAATTGTCATTTCATCTTGTTTCATCCCACGAGTGGTAATAGCGGGTGTTCCGATGCGTATCCCAGAGGGATCAAGAGGTTTACGAGGATCAAATGGAATCATGTTTTTATTGGTACTAATCCCCACTTCTTCGAGAGCTTTCTCGGCTTCTTTTCCGGTAATTCCAAGACTTCCAAATACATCAAGAAGCATCAAATGATTGTCGGTTCCTCCAGAAACAACACGAAGTCATTGATCGGAGAGGTGTTTTGCGAGAGCCTGAGCATTTTTTATCACCTGCTTTGCGTAGATTTCAAAGGATGGATCGAGTGCTTCTTTGAAAGCAACGGCCTTTGCGGCAATAAGATTTTCATGAGGACCTCATTGTACTCCAGGAAATACAGCGCGAGCTATCGCAGGACCAAGATGCTCTTTCGCCATAATGATAGCACCACGTGGTCATCGGAGTGTTTTATGTGTGGTGGTGGTTACAACATCACAATATGGAACAGGATTTTCGAGAGCTTTTCCAGCAATGAGTCCCGCGATATGAGATATGTCCGCCATCAAGTAGGCTCCAACTTTGTCAGCAATGTCTCGAAATCGTTTCCAGTCAAGATCCCTTGAATATGCGGAAAACCCAGCAATAATCATACGAGGACTTGTCTCAATGGCGATTCTTTCGACTTCATCCATGTCGATCATTTCAGTAGTTTTGTCTACTCAGTAGGAAACTATTTTATAGAGAAGCCCAGAAAAATTCAGTGGATGACCATGGGAGAGATGTCCTCATTGATCGAGGCTCATTCCAAGAACGGTGTCACCTGGTTGCAGGAGTCCGAGATACACAGCGAGGT
>CAZRBF010000002.1:33526-40127 GCA_964598195.1 uncultured Candidatus Peribacteria bacterium
CTCATTCCAAGAACGGTGTCACCTGGTTGCAGGAGTCCGAGATACACAGCGAGGTTTGCGGGTGAACCTGAGAGTGGCTGGACATTGATATATTCTGCCCCAAATAACTCTTTCGCACGAGCGATGGCGAGATTTTCGATGATATCGATATTCGTTTGTCATGCATAGTAACGCTTTCCAGGATACCCCTCAGAATATTTATTCATAAGGACACTTCCAGTCGCTTCCATAACGGCTGGTGATGCGTAGTTCTCA
This sequence comes from uncultured Candidatus Peribacteria bacterium, assembly GCA_964598195.1. Lineage (GTDB taxonomy): Bacteria > Patescibacteriota > Gracilibacteria > BD1-5 > UBA2023 > UBA1545. The sequence goes on from CAZRBF010000002.1 coordinate 33,782, forward strand.
GAGGCTATAAGCTCGAGTTCATACTCTTGGCGAGTGGTTTCGGCTTGTATGGAGTTATAAATTTCTAGATCTTGAGTTTGAAGAGTGGATACCATAAGAAATGGGTAGGAGATAATTATTTACAAGTATAAGAGAAGTTCCTCTTTTTTCAAATGAAAAAACTATTCTTTTTTGAGTTCGATGCTCCCACTCTGGGAAAGCACTTTCCCGTCAACTATAACCCGGATATTCGAATGAGATTTTTCGACATCGAGGGTTTTTCCATGTAGATGGAGTGTGACCTGCAGGGACTGTTGTATATCTTCCAATTCTTTGGCTCAAAGACTACTTCAAAAGAGGTAACCGATGAAGAAACTGCAGGTTATACAAAAGAGAGTAATAAGAAGAAGAGAAAGTTTGTTCATGGGAAATGAATGAGTTTTTTTTAAGCTCTTGTAAAAGCGAAGTAATTTGAGTGCAAATTGAGACCCGGAGTGAACCGTACGACTGTACGGAGAGCGAGGAAGCGGAGATTTAAGCTCAAAGAACAAGTTTTTCTGAGAGCTTTGCTGCGATATAAGTGTTTTCCATGAGCATAGCCACCGTCATAGGACCAACTCAGCCAGGAACGGGGGTTATAGAGCATGTTGATTCGAGTGCTTCAAAATCAGCGTCCCCACGGATTTTACCATCTACAAGAGTAAATCCTACGTCGATAATGGTTGCGTTAGGACGAACCATATCTTTTTTCAGGAGTCCTGGGCATCAGGCGGCTATGATGATTATATCAGCATTTTTCGTAAATTCTTTGAGATTTTTAGTTTCCTTGTGGCATACTGTCACAGTTCATCCTGCATTCATGAGGAGAAGAGAGAGTGGTTTTCCAACGATATTACTTTTTCCAATCATAACGATATTTTCCCCATTGATTTTTATACTCGATTCGGTTAATAGTCTCATTACCCCTTTTGGAGTACAGGAAATAAGATCTGCGGTACCAAGAAAAAGTTTTCCAATATTTTGACTCGTAAAGCCATCGACATCCTTTCTTGGATCTATCGCCTCGATAATAGCCTGCACGTTGACATGCTTTGGGAGAGGAAGTTGCACTATGAATCAGCTCACAGTTGCATCTCTATTGAGATTATGAATACATTGAACGAGATCAGTCTCTGATATATCGACACTCAATTGACGAAGTTCGAAATCGATACCAGCAAGAATTGCTGACCGTTCTTTTTGTTTAATATAAGACAGACTTGCTGGATTATCTCAAACAAGAATAACTGAAAGTTTTGGTTTTACGGCAAGCCTTCCAATTTCTGTGCGGAGTTTAGTAAGGAGAGTATTTGCGAGAGATCTTCCATCTATAATCATTGATTTATATTTAATAGAATAAAACAAAGTGCCTGTATAGTACAGATTTTTTTATAAATACCAAGTTTTGTTATTGATTTTTTTCGAATTTCCATACAATATTTTTGTAGGCTCTGTGAGATATATTTACTCACAAATAGGTTTTTATTTCTCGTACACATGAAGCCAGTAGTATAGTAATGCTTTCCAAGGCTATATGAACATCGAATTTAAAATCCTATTTCCTCGTAATAATACTATTTTTTAAATTTTTTCAATATGGCAGCTAATGTATTTATCAGTAGTGATGCAAGTTTCGAGCAAGACATCTCCACTGGGGTGGTTCTTGTAGATTTCTGGGCAGAATGGTGTGGTCCTTGTCAGGTTATGATTCCGCGTCTTGCAGAACTTGCGACCAAGATGGGAGAAGCTGCAAAAGTTATGAAGATGAATGTGGATGAGAATCCACAGACGCCTCAAAAATTTCGAATTATGAGCATTCCGACCATGATTGTTTTTAAGAATGGAAAACCTGTAGAACAGTTGGTAGGAGTAAAGGGCGTAGATGATTTAGTGACTATGCTCAAAAAATATCTATAATGCTTCAAAAACTTACCCAGAATAGTATCTATACCGCCTCGGGAAATTCTTTTTCCCGAGCTTTTTTGCTTCAAGAAAACTTTGAAGATGGGAAAAATCTCCTGGTATTTGATACGAAAAAGGAAGCAGAGGCCTTTGCAAAGATACTTTCCTTTTTCACGAAAGAATCCATTGTTCCAGTATTCAGCCTCCCAGAGGTTATAGATTTTTTTTATCGAGAAACGGGTTGGTTTATAACGACAAAAGAACTTTTTGAACTGTCTATAAACTGGAAGCATCATGTTCAAAAAAATATACTTCTTTTCGAGCGAAATATGGAAAAGTCTCCAGAAAAGTGTATTACAGACCTCATCGATTCAGGATATATTCACTCTCAACATCTTTCGAAACCAGGGAGTTATAAAAAAGACGGAGATACTCTTTCTATAAGACTTTCCTTTGAAGAGAGGGTTATTGCACTGAGTTTTTTTGATACTATTATTGATGAGATACTCACTTTTGATATCCACGGACAGTTTCTCTCTAAAAAGGAATCGATCAACATAACATCTTTGCAAGACAATAGATGCTTTGATGATGTCGAAACAAGAGATATTTTCAAAAATATTGAACTTTTTTCATTTCTGTGAAATTCCGAGACTATTTTTATGAATCTCGACTTTTGGGAGTCTCTTCAGGATGTGGCGAAAAATTGTCAAAAAACTATTATTTTTTCAGGAAGTACAGTAAATAAATCTATAGATTTGGGCATTAAAGAGATAAAAATAGATTCTCTTCAAAGCCTGGAAAGTATTGTCAAAAACTTTGGCAAAAGTGTCTCTTTTTATACCAAACATACGAAGGCTCTTCATAATTTTCTTGAGTATAATAATCTCACTTCTGGGGGCATAATGGAGGTAAATATTGGGGGATTTGAGAGTTTTGTCATGTGAGACAACTATTTTGTCGCAGATGACCTGCTCGGGGATATCTTTATTCGCAATCGGACCAAGAAGAGTATAGCAAAAAACCTTGATCTCCTTCTCGAGATTCGCCCCAATGACTATGTGGTACATCGAGATCATGGAGTGGGAGTTTTTCGGGAGATTGTTACAAAAGATGTTGGGGGGAATAGGCGAGAGTATATGCTCATTGAGTATCGAGCGGATGATAAGCTTTTTGTTCCATTGACGGAGATTCATCGAGTGAGTAAATATATAGGAAATGATGAGCCAGTTCTGACAAGACTTTCCTCCAATGAGTGGAAAAAAACACTCGAAAAAACAAATGTGGATGTAGAAAAAATTGCTCGGGAACTGCTCGAAACCTATGCGAAACGTCGCATTTCCGAGGGATTTTCATTTGCGCGATTTCCAGAACAAGAACGACTTTTCCAAAAAGATTTCCCTTATGAACATACAATAGATCAGCTATCAGCTATTGCTGAAATACTTTCGGACATGGAGTCATTGAATCCTATGGACAGGCTTCTATCTGGCGATGTAGGGTTTGGAAAAACAGAAGTTGCTATGAATGCGATCTATCGTGCTTTCCTCAATGGAAAGCAGTCCATCCTTATTTCTCCTCTGGTGGTTCTCGCGTACGAGCATATGGAATCTCTTCAGAAACGACTGGCTCATTTTTGAGTTCGACTTGCCGTTTTGACACGATTCAGCACTCAGAAAGAGGCGACGAATATTCTTGCGCATCTGAAGGATGGAACACTGGATTGCGTTGTAGCAACACACAGAATCCTTTCGGAGTGAGTTATTTTCAAAGATCTCTGACTTCTCGTTATCGATGAAGAGCATAAATTCTGAGTGCTGGATAAAGAGAAAATTAATGCCCTAAAGTCCAACATCGACATCCTTTCGCTCTCGGCGACGCCCATCCCACGAAGTCTGAATTTGGCACTTTCCTGAGTCAAAAAGATTTCTGTTCTCGCAACTCCTCCACCACTTAAAAAAGCAGTTAGAACGATCGTAACAAAATGGAATGAAGTGGTTATAAAAGAGGCTGTGGAAAAGGAACTCTCACGTGGTGGACAGGTGATATTTCTCCACAATAGAGTTGTCTCTATTGAATCGATCAGAAATCAATTAATCGGTATTCTCGGCAAACATATACGTATTGCCGTTACTCATGGAAGGCTTGATGGAATGCAACTCGAGGATACGATCATAGACTTTAAAAATGGGAAGTACGACATTCTTTTGTCGACAACCGTCATAGAAAATGGGGTGAATTTCCTGAATGCAAATACTATTTTTATCGATGATGCCGAAAAATTTGGACTTGCCCAACTTCATCAGCTTCGAGGGCGTGTGGGTCGTAAAGACCAAGAAGCTACTTGTTATCTACTGTATCATAATGATAAACTCGATTCAGATGGAAAGAAACGACTCCTGACCATCGTAAATAATTCCGATCTAGGCGCAGGATTTGAGATTGCCCTGCGTGATCTCGAGATTCGAGGAGCAGGCGATGTTCTAGGAATCAAGCAGTCAGGAAAAACCCATGATACAGGTCTCTCCCTCTACTTTACACTTCTCGAAGAGAAAATCGAAGAACTCAGGAGTGGAAAAGTTCTCGCAAAAAATGATTGTAAAATAGAACTTGATATCTCATATTTTATAGAGGAGGATTTTTTTGATTCCGAGCTTGATAAGATTCGGTTTTTCCGAAATATTGAGTCCATAGATACCTTGGAGGATCTCGAATTTACTTATAAGACCTTCGAAGAGGCCAATGAAAAACTCCCAGAGACATTCGAAAATCTCTTTCTACTTCTGAGGGCACGAGTGATTTTTAGAACACTCTGAGTTGTCTCTCTCAAAAAAATCGGTTCTAGCTACGTTTTTGAGCTCGATTCTAGTCTGGATGTGCAATCAGTGCGCAAGTTCCTAGAACTCGATGCTACAGGCGATTTTGTGCTCGTTTCTATACATAAAATCAAGGTAGGTGTCAAGTTTTTTAAGGGAGATAAGGATTTTTTGGAAATACTTATCAAAAGAAAAAGTTAAATATCTTTGGATTTCACTATCATCATCACTCCATCATCCTCGTCGATTTTTAGAATCGAGTGTGGGATTTTTTTCTCGTTGAGATACGCATAAAAACTCGACATTTTTTCCGAAAATTTAATAACGTCGTCGATAATAAAAAAACCCCCATCTTTCAGAAGAGGATACGAGAGTTCAAAAAAATCTAATGTTCGTTTTTTTTGACCATCGATAAATATCATATCAAATGATTTTTCTCTGAATTTTGGTAGTTCTACGAGTGCATTTCCAAAAATGAGTGTAGCAATATCATCTACCTGTGCTTCTTTGATGTTTTCTACTGCCTCATTGTACGAAGGAAGTGAATAGTCAATCGAGGTAAGTTTGCCACCATTTTCACGCAAAGCCAGACAGAGGTGAATCGTCGAATATCCATTTGCTGTTCCGATCTCGAGAAGGTTCTGAACATTCCCGATACGAATCATATCTCCCAGGAACTGAGCATTTTTATCCGTGATGTTCGGGATAGTATTTTTGACCCCGTGTTCACGAAGTTGTATGAGAAATTGTTGAATATCCATAAGTGTGAATAGGGATTATCTTGTGGCAAGCTGTTCACGAGCACTCTCTCTCAGAAATTGTTGTTCGAGTTCGATGTATGTTTCCATATCCAGAGAATCTCACTTATTTTTGTATTCTTCGAGAAGTTTTCTGGCTTCTTCTTTTTTTGAACGAATTGTATCTATATCGATATTTACTCCATCTTCTACCATATCAGCCGTAATGGTGGTGCTTTCTGGAGTTATTTCTGCAATTCCTCACCCTATTGCATAGGGTGTATTTATACCATTCGTTCGAACAATAAGAATACCTGGAATGAGCGCTGTAATAAGCGCTTCATGATTTGGATAAACAGTAATTTCACCATTACGAGTAGGGATGGTTATCCATTCAATAGCGGGAAGATCAAGAACTTTCTTGATGATAGAAACAAGAGTGAAGTGCATGTGTTAATTGTTTTATTGAATAGTGAACAAAAATTATTCCCCTTTCTCTTTTTTATAACTCTCGACTACTCATTCGATAGATCCCTTGTACATGAAATGTTTTTCTCCGATATAATCAAGTTCTCCATTGATAATCATCTTAAATCCACGAACGGTGTCGGCAAGTTTGGCGTATACTCCTGGAGTTCCGGTAAATTGCTCGGCAACGAAGAATGGTTGAGAGAAAAAACGTTGAATTTTACGAGCTCGACTTACTGCGAGTTTGTCTTCCTCAGACAACTCATCCATCCCGAGAATGGCGATAATGTCCTGAAGTTCTTTGTAACGTTGAAGGATTTTTTGTACATTACGTGCTGTATTGTAGTGTTCCTCACCAACAACCTTTGGTGTCAAAACTGTCGAAGTGGAGTCGAGAGGATCTAC
>CAZRBF010000003.1:0-2150 GCA_964598195.1 uncultured Candidatus Peribacteria bacterium
CAAAACCCTTGCAAAATCTCAAAAATACATATTATCCAAAATAGTATGTATTTTTTATTCTCTTATCATGGTCACTATGGCAACAGAACAGAAACTTGCGAAGAATTCACTTGGCCTGACGGAGTCGATTATCATGGGGATTGCTGGGACAGCTCCGGCATACAGTATCGAGATTACCACCTCGACGATTATTGCGACGGCATGAGTGCTCTCGCCTGCGAGTATACTAGCGTGCGGACTTATTATGTTTGGGATTGCTTTTGCTTTTATTAATCTCAATAAAGTTGGGGCGAGCGCGGGGACGTCGTATACTTGGGTGAGCATGGTTTTTGGGAAAACCACTGGATTTTTTGCTGGTTGGGCACTCTTGGTGCTTTGCTGTGTTTTTATGGTTTCGGCTATGGTACCAGCTGCAAATGCCACTCTTCTCATATTCAAGCCAGACCTTGTAAATGACGTGCATTGGGTGACAGGAATTGCTGCGATTTGGCTCACTTTTATCAGTGCGATTGTGGTAAAATGAGTGAAGCTTACCAGTTATGTTCAGATGATTTTTACGGCTATCGAGGGTATTATTCTCTTCGCCATTATTATCATGAGTTTTGTGGTATTTCCTTCTATTTCGGCTCATCCATTCTCTTGGTCTTGGTTTAGTCCATTTGCTTTTACACCCGAACTTTTTGCAAGTAGCGCACTCGTTGGGATATTTTTTTACTATGGATGGGATGTTACTATGAACCTCGGAGAAGAAACCAAAGATTCAACCCGCACCCCGGGACGGGCTGCCTTCTGGTCGATGATCTTTCTCATTATATTTTTCCTCATCTTCATCGTCATAACGCTTATGGCACTGTCGGATGTAGAGATTCAGCAGTATAATACGAATATTATCTTTGCCATAGCCGAAAAGCTCTTCGGAAAAACCTGGGGATACGTCGCTATTATTGCAGTACTTCTCTCGACCATCGGAACCGTCGAAACACAGATTATACAATTTACTCGCACTCTTTTTGCAAAAGGTCGAGACAAAGCACTTCACGAGCGATATTCTCGCCTGCATCCCGAATGGAAAACACCTCATATTGCTATATTCTGCATTTGGATCGTGTGACTCGTGCTATTATTTGCCTCATCCTATCTCCCAACAATTAACGAAATCCTGAAAAGCTCCATTTCTGCACTCGGATTCCAGATTTGTTTCTATCTCTGACTGACAGGATTTGCCTGTGCGTGGTACTATCGGAAAATGATTACTGGAAAAATTTGGCCTTCCATAACCCATATTATTTGGCCAGCACTGAGTGGAGCGTTTCTCTTTTTTGTCGCCATTTACAGCATCCCAAGCTTTGACCTCATTACCAATATCGTCGGTCTTGGTGGTATCGCCATCGGAATAATCCCATTATTATTAAATCGGATGAGAAGATAAGTAGCAATCTCTTGCAAAATCTCAAAAATACGTATTATTAAAAATAATACGTATTTTTCATCACCACTCTTCTCATGCGAATTGGAATAGACTGCAGAACATATGGATCAACTCATGGGTATATGGGGAAATACCTAGAAAGTTTCATAGATCACTTGGATACAAATGAAGACGAGCATGAATACGTGCTCTTTATGAGTGAGAGGGAATTTGATGAATTCAGTCCGAAATCTCCTCGTATACAGCGAGTAAAAACTGCCATCAAGAGCGGTGGTATTATGGAACATGCACTCTTTCCTCTGGAACTCCAGAAAAAACACCTCGATCTGGTACTTTTTCCCACCCCTCATATTCCACTCTTTTATTTTGGAAAATCTGTCATAATACTCCCGGATCTTGTGTCGTATTTTTACCCAGAAAAACACCTAAGTGGCAGCTTTATGCGCTTTATTCAGACGTTTCTTCTCCGGATGAACATTCAAAAAGCCTCGACCATTATCGTCCTAGGGGAAGTACTGAAACGGGATATTATCGAGATCTTTGATACGAAAGAGGAGAAAATTCACATTATCCCACCCATGCATATTACACCTCACCCCAGCCCTCTCCTAAAAGGAGAGGGGGTAAAAAATGAAAATAACCTCCCTTCTCCTTCTAGGAGAAGGGTCGGGGATGAGGTGTGAGAAAATGAGGGAGCTCAGTTCCTGAGAAAAGAAAACCT
>CAZRBF010000003.1:2250-36164 GCA_964598195.1 uncultured Candidatus Peribacteria bacterium
TCGGGGATGAGGTGTGAGAAAATGAGGGAGCTCAGTTCCTGAGAAAAGAAAACCTCAACGGAAAATATATCCTCTGTGTATGAGAACTCCGAGAATACAAAAATATCCCACGTCTGCTCACAGCATACAATCTGCTCGTGAAAGAAGATAAGACAGACATTGATCTCATACTTATCTGAAAAGAGGATCCATCATATCATGAGATACGCTCGACTCTCATAGCGCTCGGACTTCAAAGTCGTGTGCATATATACAATGTGCTCGACGATGAGAAAATTGGACTCCTCTATCAAAATGCTTCTCTCTATGTTCTACCATCGCTCTATGAGGGATCAGAACAGGCTATTCTCGAACCACTCTCATACAATATTCCTATTGCAAGTGCATCGCTTCCGAGCATCACCTCCATCCTCACTAAAGATGATGCGCTATTCTTCCGTCCGATGAGCGTTTCAGATATTCGTGATGCCCTAAAAAAAGGCCTTTCAAATCCCATGAAAAAAGATATAATAAGAGATATGTCCAGACATGACGTATCGAATATAAGTAGGCAAATACTCAAAACTTTTTCTTAATTCATTATTTTTCTTAACCCATGGAAACAAATATCATTTTCTCACTCTTTATAGCAACTGTCCTCGGAGGACTTGTGGGATTGGAACGAGAAATGTCTGGAAAAACATACTCCAATGAGACGCACGATATACACTTCTGAGGGGTGAGATCATACGCACTGATAAGCCTCCTTGGGGCACTTTGTGCATGGATAGACACACTGTATTCTACCCATCTTTTTGTGCTCGCATGAATGGGACTCAGTGCGCTACTTATAGTCATTTCGTACGCCTACACAGCTTTTCAAAGAGATTCCATAGGAGTAACAAGTGAGTATGCCGCATTTATCGTCTATTTTCTGGGGATCATAGCCATGATGGGAAATTATATCCTTTCTGTTGTGCTTACTATTTTTCTCATGGTCATCCTCTCTTCAAAAGAGCATTTTCAAACCATTCAATCAAAGATTACTCGGGAAGAGTTTCAGAATGCCATCAAGTTCGGAGTTATCGCCTTCATCATACTCCCCCTTCTTCCCAGTGCAAAATTTTCTTTTAGTGATATAGCAACATTTTTTGGTATAGCCACATCATTTGACTTTCGACTCTGGACGATGGATTTCTTTAATCCTTATGGAATCTGGTTCTTCGTTGTTGCTATGTCTGCTATCGAATTCATCGCCTACATTCTCTCAAAGGTTCTTGGGGATCGAGGTGGTATCATAATATCCTGAGCTGTTTGAGGACTGGTATCATCAACAGCCGTTACGGCAACCATGACACAAAAAAGTAAAGACTCACCAAAAAATCGATCTTCCTATATAGTTGGAACTCTCGTGGCAACTTCTATAATGCTTATTCGAGTTATCCTCATCACTGCTGTTTTTGCTTTTGCCCTCCTAAAAACAATAGCCGTTCCCATGCTACTCATGTTGGTAGTAATGATCAGCTTTATCGTATACCACTTTATCCGAGCCAAAAGCGAGACAAACGAAGTGGCAGTTCATATGGAAGAGGAGCTCAAAAGTCCATTTGAAGTGCTTCCTGCTATGAAATTCGCTCTTCTTATTCTTCTCATCAAATTCCTCTCTGCCATCGGAGTCACCTACAAAGATGTATTTGATCCCCAGATTCTCTATTATGTGCTCTGAATGGTCTCCTGACTTGCTGATGTAGATGCCATTACTCAAGACATGACTCAAAAAGCAAGTGAAAACGCGATTGCACCGCTCGTAGCAACCGTCACCATTCTCATAGCTGTTATCTCCAATAACCTCGTAAAAGCCAGTATTGCATGGAGGCTTGGCGAACCGATCTACGGAAAAAAGGTCATGACCGCTTTTGCATTTTCCATATTTGCTGGAGTGCTTGGAATTACAGGAATGTGGATAATGGGATAATTACAAGAGTATTTTATTTTTTACATCCACATCCCTTATCCGTAAAAAATGGAACTTCTGGTGCATTGCATGCAAATTTAATATTGCTACACATATTGGCATCTCGGCTAATATAGCGCATTCCCGCTACTTCATCGGTCAAGTAGGATATATCGGTTTGGACAAGATTTTGAAGAAAGAGAAGTGCATATTTCATGCGGTCATTCATCATCTCCTGTGTAAGTGTCTTTGGAATCGCCCCATTCAGAGAAAGAGTATTCAATCGGGTAACTATTCGATCATTGAGCGCATTCAATCGTGCAAGTCGATCACTGGCAGTAAATCCAGCAATACGAACGATAAACACGTCATACTGTCGTTTCAGTGAATTCTGGAGTCTCTCCGAAAGAACGGCTGAGGATCACTCCTCTGTAGCCTTACATTCACCATCATGAGCAAATGTCGCAGCGCTTTCCTGCGTCATGACACACATGTTAGAAAAGGTCTTATAAATCGGATAGCAAGGCGCTCGTATACACTGCACCTGCACTTTGGCACACACCGGTGTGTAGTCCATAGTACACATCATCAGGTCCGAAGTCGCTGCTGAAACCGAAGATGTCACCAAATAACCCGCAAGAGCCAATAAAAAAAGAAAAAAGTGTTTCATATGGGATAAATATAAAAAATAAGCTCAGTCTACCTCTTTAAAACGAATGCCAAGCAAAAAAGTGACAAGAATCTTTTTTTCCTCGCTAAATAACGCATTTCTATTTGGCTTTTCTCTGTCTAGAGCGAGTAACAATCCTAATTTAAAAAAAATTTTGCAATTACGAGTTTTTTCCATATACTGCGTCGGCTTTCTCTGGAAAGAGATGTATTTGCATCCATAGCTCAACTGGATAGAGTAGCGGTCTTCGAAGCCGTTGGTTGTAGGTTCGACTCCTACTGGGTGCACCATTAAAGTATATACAAACTCGAAATTTTAGCTTAAATCTCCGTTTTTTCGATCGCTGTACTCTATCGTACAGCTTCCTCAAAATACTCGATTTGCACTCAAATTTCATCGCTTCTATACACTTTACAGGATTTAGATAACCTCAAAGAAAAGAAACTTTTTTACACCCGCCCGGGTGGTGGAATGGTAGACACGTACGCTTGAGGTGCGTATGCCGAAAGGTGTGTGGGTTCAAGTCCCATCTCGGGCACCAAAGAAAACCAAACAACTCACGTGAAAACGTGGGTTTTTGTTTTCTTTGTGCACGTTAGATGATGGGACTTGAAGCCGTAGCGACACCTCCAAGCTCGAAGAGCGAGGAGGGAAAAACGTGCCCAAAGGCACGTTTCGTCGCAAGGAGTTCTGAAGTACGAGTATCCGCGTCCGAATGGACCGGTACGACATTCTGAAGAAAAAGTCCCATCTCGGGCACCAATTTGATAAAAACATATCCTTCGTGAAAACGAGGGATATTTTTTAGCAAAAAGATACAAGAGAGAGATGGGACCTGAAGCCGTAGCAACCCTATCGACGAAGGAGATAGGTAAATATGCCTTGAATGGCATATTTTGTTGCAAGGAGTTTTCTGAAGCGAGAGTTCGTTTGAAAAACGAAATCGACACTGAAGAAAAAAAGTCCCATCTCTCTCCCCAATAAACACTATTATTTTTTGATTTTGATGAAAATCTCCCTACACTATGACTTTGTGAGTTCTAAAAAATTTCCAAATTTCTCCTATGCAAACCATTGTTTATACCGATCCATCAACGAATCTTAATGTCTCTGATGTTATATTTTTCCACGACACCATCTGGATGACTCAGACACAGATGTCCAAACTTTATAATACTGATGCGAGTGGTATTTCTCGGCATATTACAAAAATCTATACTGATGGCGAGCTTGATGAACTCAAGACTTGTACTGATGACAGTAAATTGCAAAAAATGCAAAATACGCAAAATAGCTTCAAGAAGCCAAAAAAGTACTATAATCTTCAAATGATTATCGCAATTGGATTTAAGGTGAATTCTCCTCAGGCAACCAGTTTTCGTACCTGGGCAAATACTATAATCGATGAATATTCACGGACTGGGTATGCGCTTGATGATGACCGTCTCAGATGAGGTCAAACTTTCTCTCCGAAGAGAGACTACGACCGACTCATGGAACGAATTCGAGCCATCAGATTTGATGAAAGAAATATTTATGAGAAAATCAAAAATCTTTTCACGACCGCCAGTGATTATGATAAAACGAGTAGCCGAGCTATTGAATTTTTTCAAACAATCCAAAATAAGTTCCACTACGCAATTGTTGGTATGACTTCCCCAGAGATTCTTATGGATCGTGTGAATAGCAATAAGCCAGCTCTCGGGATGGTACATCACACAAAGAAAAATATAACTCTCTCGGAAGCAACTATAGGGAAAAATTATCTGCTGGAGGGAGAATTACGTAAACTGTATCTTCTTTGTGAACAATTCTTCGCATTCGCAGAGCTTCAGTATGCCTATGAAAGGGATTTGACTATGCAAGACTGGGTAACTTATCTCGATGAACTTTTACGAATGAACAAGCTTGAAATACTCCCGGGAAAATGAAATGTTAGTCGAGAAAAAGCAGAAGAATATGTGAAAAAACAAATGGCAGAATACCAGCAAAAATGGGGATCACTCGAAGTATATATCGAATGAGCAGAGTATTTAATAGACCGGGGAAATGTAAAAAATCTGAGTGATCATATGAAGCTAATTATTTAACCTTTACTATGCAGTAAACGCACTGTCTATTATCCAATCCTATATAGATTTCTTTTGTTCTCTTAAATAGACAAATCGTTTATCTAGAATTCAACTTTGAGAAAGATAAGACTAGGGAAAAAACTGCATGAAAATTGCAGTTTTTTCACATTTTTTCACATTTTTTTCCGTTTTTAAAAGTTCTCCCTATAATCAAAACCATTCGTAATATTTTTACCTCTTAAGTTTTCGTTTCTATGAAAAAAATTTCAGTTCTCGTTATATGTACTCTACTTCTTGTCTCCTGTGGTCAGAAAGAAGTAGTAGTATCACCTCCTCCATTAAAAACAGGAACTGGAGCTCCTGTTTCGAAAATAGAAAGCGCTTCAGTTGTTGAGAAACAAAGTAATACAAAAGAGTTTTGACCTTATCGATATATAGAGGACTTTACATATTCCCCAGACTGAAAAAGCCTTGCTTTTATGGCTGAAAATGATTGAAAACAATTTGATTTTAATAATGAATGAAAAAGTTTCATCGTAAAGGATGGGATTGAGATAAAAAATTATGATTCTTTAAGATACCCTACCTATTCACCAGATGGTAAAAGCTTTGCTTTTCGAGCTAAGAAAGATGGGAAATATTTCATAATAAAAGATGGAGTTGAGAGTAGCAAGAAATACGGCTACATTGACGAACTTACTTATTCACCGGATGGTAAAAGCTTCGCTTTTATGGCAGAAAATGATTGACAACAACTGAATGACTGAAAAAGTTTCATAATAAAGGATGGGGTTGAGAGCGAAAAATATGAATTTATATACCAACCTAAATTTTCACCAGATGGTAAAAATTTTGTATTTACAGCGACGAAAAACTGAAAAACATTTATTATAAAAAATGGAATTGAATTAACTGTGTATGATTCTGCGAGTGAACCTATATTTTCACCAGATGGGAAAAATATGGTATTTGTAAATTGAAATGATCAACAAAGACTGATTGTCTATTCATTAGAAACTGAAAAATAACATTTCTCCCCTCTTGACATAATTCCTTTATTTTCCCATCCACAATGGAACACTTAATATAAGGCCTGCTCGAAAAATGAAATGAAGACATTCACTATTGACTGTCAATCTCACATTTTTAATCCACTAGATTCTTGCACTTTGGTAGCAATGGAAAAAATATGCTGGTTTTTTTCTTGTATGCCTCAAAATCAGGACGTCATGCGTATTTTTTCTCGAGAAGTGGTACTCAAGAAACAAAGAGTATAAGAATAGTAATCGTCAGGGATCAAAGGAGTCCCCATGGCTCTTGGGTGCTCAGTGAAACAATACCCACTCACCACCAGAGGACAACTTCACCAAAATAGTTTGGATGACGACTATACTTCCATAAACCCGTTTGCATGAGCTTGCCTCTGTTTTCGGGATGTTTTAAAAAATTTTGGAGCTCTGAATCGGCAATCATCTCAAAGAAGAAACCAAATAATCAGATTATGACGCCGAGAAAAAAGAGACCACGAGATTGGATAGTCTGATTTGCATTAATGAGTAGAACAGGGAGAGAAACCAAAAACAACAAGACTCATTGAAGTATGAAAACCTGGAAATACGATCGCACATAAAACCATTTCTTGTTCCAAGCACTACGCCATACGCCATAACGCGCATCTTCTGGTTTGTGTCGATGCCGATTAAATATATGCCAAGCGAGACGTATTCACCAAACCGTCACAAAGATATTTATGAGCAATCATTGCCAAGTATGTACTTGAGCGAGCCAATATGAAAGCCAGGATATCATGACAAATCAGAGGCCCCAGGCGACATCAGCAACATCGTTTCTAGATTGGATGACTGATACTATGAACCAAGCGGTCATATACAACCAGACTACAAGAATTAGAGTCGAGAGATCGTTCATACTCAGATTTTTATGGCTATAAAATAGGTCAAAACTGACACAAGAGCACCGAGAGTTATACCCCATGAGAGATCAACTATAGTGACCAAAAGTGGCCAGTTTTTCAGAGTTGCAAGATTCGTCAAATCATATGTTGCATAAGTGATACCACCAAAAAATGCCCCATAAACGAGAGCGTGCAGAGGTGAGTTCTTTTCTACAGCAGGTTGTATCACAAAAGATACAAGTCCGAATATAAATACGAGATAAAAAGTGATAGCTGCCCACCAATTGATATCCACTTTCATAAGAGATCCTATCTGAGCACGATAGAAGTTCTTGGCAATAAGTCCGAGCCAGATCATGTCGATAGCAAAAAAAACGGGGAGCGCTATACAATACAGCTTGAAGAGCATATTATTTATTGAGATATGTGATAGAAAATTGTAAAACTGTAGCGATTAAAACCCATGTAAGATACGGGATTTGTATATAGGTGATCCAGGGTGTATATCGATACATAGCAATCATCGCCCAAATAAGTGAGGAAAGTACAACAACTCATTATATACAAGATCGACATAATCCAAAAAGATTTACTTATCTCGAAAAAGCCGAAAAGTCTACAGTCAAGTCAAATTTATATTGTCAATCTCGTTTTACTGGCATAATTTTCCCCTATCCAGCTCCTCAAATGCTTTATTCAACTCCTCCTGCGTATTCATCACAATCGGTCCACCCCAGGCGATGGGTTCGTGGAGGGGTCGAGCCATGAAGAGGAGAAAACGAATCCCCTCCTTTCATGACTGAACATGAATAGTATCACCTGACTCAAAAAGGACAGCGTGTTTATGATCGATATCACCCTCGCCAAAATCCCCAGCTCCAGAGACGATGTAGACAAATACCGTAGCTTCTGGATCGGTCAAGAAAGTCCAAGATTGTCAGGCGAATACTTCGATCTCAAGCGAGGTCATCTGAATATGATTTCCGCTTGTTGCTCCATGAATTCCATCGTATGACCCAGAGATAATCCGCGTACGTGAGGCACTCGTTTCGACAACAGGAATAGTATCATGACGGATATCACGATAGGTGGGCACTGTCATTTTATCACTCGCCGGAAGGTTCAGCCAGAGCTGAACTCCGAGCATATGAGGGCTCGTATGAGGCATTTCCTGGTGGATAATCCCTGATCCGGCAGTCATCCATTGACAGTCTCCTGATGAGATAATTCCCGAGTTTCAGAGGCTATCGCGATGCTCGATTTCTCACTTTATGAGGTACGTGATAGTCTCGATTCCGCGGTGCGGATGAAAAGGAAACCCCTGAATATAATCGTCAGGATTAGTTGAGTCAAAAGCATCAAGCATGAGAAATGGATCAAAATAAGCAGTATCATGAAATCCGACGACTCGTGTTAGTCGTACTCCAGCACCATCGGTGGCAGATTTTCCTCTGATTATTTTCTTGATAGAACGTATGGTCATATATAGAAAGGATTATAGAACAAAGATCTGTTTATTATCCTAAAACCCGCAAAAAAATCAAATAAAAAAAATTGACAAAGACGTATTTCCGAATAAAACAATAGGGCATTTCAAATTAATAAGGAGATAAAAATGCGAGACAATGGAACATATCTGATAAAATCAGATGGGCAAGTTATTTTCGGGACAAAACAAAGACCGACTGATGGTAAATTACTGGTAATTATCCCACAATTTGACATAAGTGAGCATGATGAAAGTTTGCGTGAGAAGTACTTGAAAGGTATAAATCAAACTGCAAGACTTCGTCATAAAAACGGACATGAGGAGGGTATGGAGAAAGCTCTTGGTGCTAATGCTAACTCCAGGGTTATGCTAATAGGGGATGACACTATCATTCCCCTAGACCAAGAAATAGCAACAAAACTCTTGAAACAGGGTTTGCCATTGCTTCCATTAGCAAGATCTGTCGCTATTTCGGGGGCTGTCACTGTTTCAGAATCTGTCACTGTTTAAAAAAGGGGTGGGGACATATGAAAACGGCTTATTTATAGGCCGTTTTTACTTTCTTAAAATATTTACATACGCCGAGTATCATTATAATGATACTATTTTACAAAAATAACAAATTCTGTAAAAGTATGAAAAAAGATTTGCAATTAAAATAAAATTCCATATACTTATCCTTGTAATATTTCTTCACAACAATATTTTATGGTAGATAATAAAAAGGAAGCGTTGAATGCAGCACTGGCGATGATCGAGAAACAATTTGGAGCCGGTTCTGTTATGAAACTTGGTGATCAACAGGCGATCAAGGTTGAGATGATTGGATCTGGATCCATAGCTCTCGATGCAGCACTAGGTGGTGGGTATCCAAAGGGGCGAATTGTCGAGATTTATGGACCAGAATCATCTGGAAAGACCACTCTCACACTTCACGCTATCGCTGAGGTTCAAAAAATCGGAGGAACGGCTGCTTTTATCGATGCAGAACACGCTCTCGATCCTGAGTATGCAAAAAAGATCTGAGTAAATGTTGATGAACTTATCATATCTCAGCCCGATTATGGAGAACAAGCACTCGAGATCGTTGATGCCCTTGTTCGATCAAATGCTGTTGATCTCATAGTTGTTGATTCTGTTGCGGCGCTTGTCCCAAAGGCAGAAATCGAGGGAAATATGGGGGACTCTTTCATGGGACTTCAGGCACGCCTCATGAGCCAAGCTCTTCGCAAGATTACCGGAGCTATCTCTAAATCTAATTGTACCGTTATTTTCATCAACCAGATTCGTATGAAGATCTGAGTAATGTTCGGAAGTCCCGAGACCACAACAGGAGGAAATGCTCTCAAATTCTATGCTTCGCAACGTCTTGATATTCGCCGAAAAGAAAAACTCGAGAGTGGGGCCTGAGATGATAAAGAAACTACCGGGAATAAAGTGAAAGTAAAAGTAGTAAAAAATAAAATTGCACCACCCTTCAAAGAAGTCGAAATTGATGTTCTTTTCAACGAAGGAATATCCCTTGAAGGAGAGATTGTCGATATAGGAACCGAGAAAGAGATTATCAAAAAATCTGGTGCCTTCTATTCATACGGAGATATCAAACTTGGTCAAGGTCGCGAGAATGCACGACAATTTTTGAAAGAAAATACCGCAATCGCCGACGAAATCGAAAAGAAAATTCGAGCATAATTTGCTTTTTAAAGTGTTCGTGGTATAATCAGGGTCGTATTTCAAATTTCCTTTATTATGTCCGAAGACAAATCACCCTTATCTACAAATCAACCAACTCCTGATGAGGTAGTTATGCCTCCTGAAATTGCTGCTATTTTAGAGAATACTAACCTATGAGCAATTGATGCTGTCGAGTTTAAATCAAGAGAAACAAATCTTGTTCGTTATTTTAGTCGAGAATTATTAGGAATTATGGGAAAGGTAGATCCCGAAAAACTTTCAGGAACTGTTATCTCCTTGCAGGAAATTCGAAAACAAGAAGCAGCTAAAGAATCTTTTAAAAAAGCTGCCTAAATTACACTATCCATACAATAATGCAACAACTTCCATTTACACTCATGCAAAAAAATAAGCTCACACACGACGTGTATGAGCTTATTTTTACTACAGCAGAAAAAGTTCAGGTAGAACCAGGACAATATACCCTCTTCATTCTTCCAAAATCAAAACTCCGCCGAGCGTACTCTATCGGATATACCGATGGTCAGACTTTTACTTTTATCATTAAACAGCTCGACGGTGGAGCTGGAAGCACCGAGATCTGTTTTCTTGAAATAGGAGAAAACATTATGGGAATGGTGCCACTTGGCCACTTTGTCCTCAAATCCAATGCGACTCCGAAGCTCTTTATTGGAACAGGGACAGGGTTTGCACCACTCTATTTTCAGATTCGAGCCATGATGGATTCAGGGATAAAAACCTCACTCAAATATATTTTCGGAATACGAACACGGGCTGATATTTTCTATATCGATGAACTCAATCGTATGAAGAAAGAGTATCCTCTGTTTGATTACCAGATATTTTTGAGTCAGGAAGACAGTGAAAACACCACCCGAGGACGTGTCACAGATTTTCTCACAAAGGAAAACATAGAGAGCTACGGTGAATTCTATCTCTGTGGAAGTCCGGCAATGGTAAAAGAGGCCCGAGAGAAGCTCGAAAATATTGGAATCGAAAAAGAGAAGGTGTTTTTTGAACAGTATTAAGAAAAATCTCTCACCGGAGTACTCCGGTGAGAGATTTTTGAATATAGATTTATAGCACTGTTTTTCCTCCCATGTAATTCTGCAATACTTTCGGAATTCTCACGGTCATATCCTCATTTTGATAATTTTCTATAACAGCAATAAGACATCGAGAGAAGGCAATGACAGTACCGTTGAGGGTGTGAACATAGTCACTCACTCCTTCGGAATTTCTGTATTTAATAGCAAGTCTGCGCGATTGGAATGATCCAACATTGGAACAACTGGTCACTTCACGGTATTTCTCCTGTCCAGGCATCCAGGCTTCAAGATCATGTTTTTTCATAGCTGGATTTCCGAGATCTCCAGAACAGACGTTGAGTTTCTGATAGGGAATTCCAAGAGATTGCCAAATCTCTTCTTCGAGTGCGACCATTTCGTCATGAAGTTTCTCAGATTCCTCTGGTTTACAGAAACATACCATCTCAATTTTGTCGAATTGATGTCCTCGAAGAATCCCTTTCATATCCTTTCCATAAGTTCCCGCTTCTCGTCTAAAACACGAAGAGTACCCTACGTATTTAATCGGAGTAGTAACATCAATGGTTTCTTCCATATGGTAGCTCGTCAAAGGAACCTCAGAGGTTCCGATCAAAAAGAGATCATCTTCTCCTGGATTAACACTATAGATCTGCCCTTTATCTGCTGGGAAGAACCCAGTTCCAAACATCGCTTTTTCGCGTACAAGATATGGTGGAATTACTGGCACAAAACCTTTTTCTCCCATTTTTGCCATCACATAATTCATAATAGCAAATTGAAGAAGGACCAGATCTCCTTTCAAATACCAGAATCTCGCTCCGGAAACCTCTGCACCTTTTTCTATATCAATCCAATCGCGTGCCTCTCCTATCTCAAAATGTGTCTTTGGTATAAAAGAAAATTTAGTTGGTTCGCTAAATTTTGATACAACTACATTCTCTTCATCAGTTTTCCCAATAGCTGCGGTTGGGGAGAGAAAATTTGGAACACTATAAAGCAGCCCATAATACTCTTCATCACTTTCTAAGAGTTCTTTTTCAATACACGAAATATCATCACCGAGAACTCGCATCGAGGTTACTTTTTCTTGTTTTTCTATAGAATCCTTAATGGTTGGGATTTCTTTGGAGGTTTTATTACGAATAGCCTGAAGATCATTGAGCTTCTTTTGGAGAGTAAGTCGTACACCATCCAATGTCAAGAGATGCTCAAGATCGAGTTTAAGATTTCGTTTTTCTATAGAATCACGAACCAATTCTGGATTACTTCGGAGGATTTTAATATCGATCATAAAAAAGAGTGAAATAGGATAATATGGCGCTTATTATAGAGAAAAACCTAAGAATGCAAGGTTATTTGGAGAAAATAATCGAAGCGAGTTCTTCGAGAGTTTGCTCAAGAGTAGTATTGATAATCTTATGATCATAATAATTTTGCTTCTCTATCTCGTCTTGGGCATTAGTGAGACGGAGTTCTAAGTGACTTGATTGCTCTGTCCCTCGTCCTGAGAGTCGCGTTCGAAGTTCATCAATAGAGGGGGGAAGAAGAAAAAAGGTCTGAACTGAATAAGATCTTTTTTGTAAAATATGCTTTAGATGAATCATTCCCTGAGGATCGACGATATAGAGAGGATACTTCCCAAGGTCTACGATTCTTTGTAATTCAGCAAGAGTTGATCCATAATAGTTTTCGTGCACAAGAGCAAATTCTATCATATCACCGGAATCCATACGCGATTCAAATTCTTCGCGCGAAAGAAAATAATAATGCTGTCCTTCAATCTCTCCCTCGCGCATTGGCCGAGTCGTCGTGGTAATAATCTTCTCGAGTCGATCAGCATATTGTACGTGGAGCGCTTCCCAAACAGTTGTTTTTCCAACTCCCGAGGGTCATGAAAGAATAAGTACATGGGAAGATGGTGAATTCATAGATGGAATAAAAAGATATATTCGAGGATTATAAAGAAAATATACAAAAAGGGAAATCTGAATAAATAAATCCCAGGAAAAAGAAGCAAATTTCAGGACTTTCAAAAAAAA
Source organism: uncultured Candidatus Peribacteria bacterium (assembly GCA_964598195.1). Classification (GTDB taxonomy): domain Bacteria; phylum Patescibacteriota; class Gracilibacteria; order BD1-5; family UBA2023; genus UBA1545. The sequence goes on from CAZRBF010000003.1 coordinate 15,113, forward strand.
CCGAGAAAAAACACACTTATTTTTGCTTATATGAGAGATATGTGATATCCTCAATGGAGTTCCTATTAATATTTTCATCTCATCTATGAATTTTCTTCTCCGTAATCTTTTTTTTATCTTTGTACTGGCTTTCTTAATCGTAGACAGTCTTTTCCTCTTTAGTGGTACTTCAACCATGCCAGAAGAGCTCAATATAATCATTCGCTCATATATTATATATATTCCGATTGTTGCGATTTTGCAGGTCTTAGTACTTTCGGGTCTCGCCTACCTTACCTCCATTAAGCCTATTCGTAGTCTGAAGAAAGAAATAGCTTTTTTTCTCACGGGGTCTAAACAGTGAACCCCTCTTGCAGTTGGAAATATGAATCCTGATGTACGATTCGTTATCAACTTTTTTAACAAGAGTCTCGAGATTCTTAAAAACTTTAAAGAAGAGTTTAAGGCAGGTCGTATTCTCAAATCTGAAGTAGAATTTGCCTCAGAAATCCAGCGCCATGTTTTGAAAAAACCAACGGTTGTTGTGCCATCGATCGACATCGTTGCCGATTCAAAATCTGCCACTGAAGTAGGAGGTGATAGCTATGATATCATTCGACAAAATGACAATTATTATATCTATATCGGGGATGTAACCGGACATGGGGTGGCATCTGGATTCGTCATGATGATAGTTAATGCGCTTATCTCTGGATTCTCCAAAATCCTCGAAAGCTCTGCAGAAATCCTTGCACGAACGAATGAGATCGTAAAGCCTCGTGTAAAGTCTAATATGCTCATGTCCCTGCTTATGGTTCGCTGGAATGAGCAAGAAAAAAAGATGTATATGACTGGAGCTGGGCATGAATACCTTATTGTCTACAAGGCATCACAAAAAAAGGCATTTAAGCTCAAATCTGGATGAGTGGCCCTTGGTATGACCAAAGATATCTCCAAGATCCTCAAAGAAACACAGATTTCTGTTGAGAAAGATGATATGATCGTTCTCTATACCGATGGTATTACTGAAGCTCGCAATGGGAAAAATGAGAGTGACATGATGCTTGGGATCGATCGACTGGTAGATATCATTGAGAAGACTCCAACAAAAACTGCACAATGAGTATTCAATAACATCACTATAGAACTCTCTCGATTTATGGGGTATGGCCATAAACAGTTTGATGACATCACACTCATTGCTATGCATTATAAAGGCGATAAAAAAATTGATAACGATGTTGCCGCACTTATTCCAGCACAATTTATAACAGAATGGAACTGGAGAGACTAATACTCTTGTAAAAAATCTTTTTTCTATATAATATCAACATTCGGAATTTGATTCCGGTTCTCTAAAAAGGTACCGGAATCTAACAATTAAAACCTATCTTTAGAAAATACTTTTTTTATGGCCAATCAAGCACTTCTCGAACTTATCGCAAAAAACTACACGGGCGATGCAGGGTGATACGAACAAGATCTTTTAAAACAAAAAGATGTGTCCATTGTTGAGGTGGCCCCTCCAGGAAATACTATTTCCAATATTTCAGAGGAAATAACGCCTCATCCGATAGAACCAATCTCAACCCAAGAAGCATCCACCGATGATACTACATCCAAGAAGCTCACCAAACAAGAAGCAGACGAGATCCGTCAGGGTGAGAAAGAATATCGCGAAGCGCTCGCTTTTGTAAAAGACGCGATTGCTCCTTCTATGATGAAGATCGATGCCTCCAAGCTTCAGATCGGAGACACATATATTCGCACATTTTTTACGTACGCTTACCCCGACTTTCTCGAAGGAAACTGGCTTGGACCACTGATTAACTGGGATGTAAAGTTCGACATGTCCATGTTTATCTATCCGGTTGAGTCGGCATATATTATGAAGTACCTTCGAAAGCGTCTCACAGAGCTCAATTCTGAGAGAAGTCTCAACGCTGATCGTGGACTTATAAACGATCCCGCGCTCGATGCTCAGGTACAAGACGTTGAGGAACTTCGCGCGAGTCTTACTCGAGGTCAGGAACGGTATTTTCATTTCTCTATATACATCAGCATCTACGGGGAATCAGAAGAACAGATCAAGAAGCTCTCGAATACGCTCGACACCCTTCTCTCTGGACGCAATATCCTGACAAAACAGGCATTTCTCCGATCAGAACAAGGGTTTGTTGCGACAGGCCCATTTGCTCGAGATGAAGTCGGAGTATATAGAAATATCTCGACAAAGGGACTTTCGACCACTTTCCCATTCACATCCAACTCACTTTCGCAAGATGATGGGATTCTCTATGGAATCAATACTCACAATAACTCCCTCATAATATTTGACCGATTTCGCACAGAAAATGCCAATATGGTCGTATTTGCGAAGTCCGGATGAGGAAAGTCTTTTGCGGTCAAGCTCGAAATACTCCGATCACTCATGCTCGGGACCGATGTTATAGTCCTCGATCCAGAAAATGAATACAAAACTCTCGTCGATACTGTTGGTGGAACGTACGTCAATATCAACCTCAATTCCAATGAACGGATCAATCCATTTGATCTGCCAAGAGCTCTCAAGGATACAGAAAGTAAACCTGGAGATCTTTTGCGTGGTGCGGTTATCAATCTTCTCGGTCTCATGAATCTCATGCTCGGTAAGTGTACGCCATCCGAAGCGTCTATTCTAGAAAAAGCCATTATCACCACCTATTCCCTCAAGGGGATCACCATGAGTGATGATGATATTTCTGGAAAAGAAGTTCCGATCATGAAGGACCTCTACTCGGTACTCGAAACCATGGACGGAGCAAAAGGGGTTTGTGAACGACTCGAAAAGTATGTCACTGGTATATTTGCCGGAGTATTCTCAGAACCAACCAATATTAATCTCACTGACGGACTCGTCGTGTTCTCGGTTCGTGATCTCGATGATATTCTTCGTCCGATCGCCATGTATATGCTCCTAGGGTATGTATGGAATGTCACTCGAAGCTCTCTTAGAAAACGTGTTCTCGTCGTGGATGAAGCATGGAATATTATGCAACACGAAGACAGTGCCAAGTTCCTCTTTGGTCTCGTAAAACGCGCTCGTAAATACGGCCTCGGAGTCACCACTATTACTCAGGATGTTGAGGACTTCATGGGAAGTTCCGAAGGAAAGGCTATCGTTACCAACTCCTCGATTCAGCTTCTCTTGAAGCAATCACCCGCATCCATCGATGTGCTCCAAAATGTTTTCAAACTGACAGAGCAGGAAAAATATATCCTCCTCAATTCTGCTGTTGGACAAGGCCTCTTCTTTGCTGGAACTGAACACGTCGGAATCCAGGTTCTCGCATCATACTTTGAAGAGCAGGTTATCACCACAAATCCAAATACTCCTAAAACATAAAAATCATGAAAACATTCACACTCACAACCGAATACATCGAAATGAACAAGCTCATGAAGCTCTTACAGCTCACAGAAACTGGTGGGCAAGCAAAAATTGCTATCTCACAAGGACTCGTAACAGTCAATGACGAGATAGAACTTCGCCTCCGACGAAAGCTCAGAAAATGAGACAAAGTCGATTTTGATGGAGTGAAAGTGGAAATTATGTAACATATTTATTATTTATTTTTCTCATATGAAAAAATCATACCTTGGAATATTTGGACTCATCCTTACTATCGGACTTAGTGCCTGCAGCAACCCATTTTCTAAGCCTCTCACATTTGAGCAGGCATATGAAGCCCTTATGGTGAATAATAGTTCATCATCTCTGTTTAAGAGTTTTCAGGACATGAAAACAACAGAGCAAACAACAAAAATGAATGCCTCATTTACAAGCGGGATCGGAAGTGGGAGTGTAGTACTTGATTTCTCTGGAAAAGGAACCGTATGATCAGGACTTCTGGACTCCGTCTCAGACGGAACGGTAGGTTTTTCTGCAGATGTCAATGCGCCCATTATGGGAGGAACCCCAGAGAATGTCAAAGCCGGAGGAAAGATCGATTTCAAGATGGTCAATGGGAAAATCTATGTACGTGTAGCCGATATAAAGGCATCATCACCCAACACGACACTGAGTGACCAGATTGGTGCAGGAGTTGGCATGGTCAATGGGACACTCTGAGGAAAGTGGATTGTTATAGATATCGCTAAATACGAGTCTATGATGGGAAGCGGTGCCATGAATTCTCTCACGATCAGTGAATATTATCAGCTGCAAAAAACAGGAGCAGCTCTCATAAAGAAGTATCCTATCCTCAAAAATAATGGAGAAACCGCTGAGGGTGACAAGAAAGGATATGCCGTGAGCCTCAATAATGAAAACATTCTCAGTATATATTCTGAACTGACAAAAGATCCAGTGATTTTGAAGCTTTTACAGTCACCAAAAGAGGAAGATCTGAAGGAGATCAGATCAGGACTCGAAGAGACCCTCAAAACTCTACAACTCTCAGGAAAACTCTTCTCTGAAGGAAGTGATAGTATAATTCTCACAGTAGATTCACTCAAGTTTTCGCCTGAAGCAAATATGACTGGGACCATTGTCAAAAAGAATGGGATAAGCACTGCGAAACTTACTATCTCCAATACGACTCCTAACTGGAGTGGAAGTGGTATAGATACAGGAAAATTCATCATCGATATAACTGGGAATGCCCTCTCTATGACGGGAAAACTCGATGTTGTAGAAAATGAAAAAACACTCTTCACCGTACATGGAGGCCTTCGATCAAAACTTGATAAAAATACCATCAATCTTACCGGTGATATCCGTGTAACTGGGGACGTTCCAGGATCTGAGGGAATCTCCTCAAAAGGCGAATTTCAACTTCAGTTTGAGCAATCAATCAAAGCTATTCCCAGCTTCAATATCGAAATCCCAGAATGAGCTCGCTCTATCGAAGAAATCATGAAGAGCTTTGATCTCGGAAATCCATCATGAAAACGAGCTCCCACCATAGAAGGAGAAGAAGAAGCTGAAGGTGTAGACTACACCCTTCCAGAAGGAGCGAAATAGAGAAACTTTGTCACAAAAGAAAACCCGACTATACGTCGGGTTTTTGTTTTTCCCCTCTTTCTTTTGACTTTTTCCCCTTTTTTTGTAGCATACAAGGCATATACATACTAATTTTCACTATATATTATGACAACACATGCCGACGAAGTACAGACTCGAATCGCAAAAGTAGAGCGGATGAAGGCTCTCGGGGTTATTCCTTATGCTGCATCTTTTGATAAGAAACATTCTATCCAATCACTTGCGAGTTTCTCAACAAATGCTTTTCGGGAGATAGAAACCGTTATAGCTGCTCCTATTAATAATGTTAAAACTGCGGGGCGGGTGACCCTCTATCGGAGTTTTGGAAAGATCTCATTTGCTAAGATCCAGGATTCGACTGGAGAAATCCAGATTATGTTTTCGAGAGAAAATTGTTCTATCATGAAATGAGAGACCGGTCTCAAGGAACTGAGACCGGTCTCAGAATGAGAGGAAATTTCTGCCTATAAGTTCATGGAGAAACTGGTAGATATGGGCGATTTCATAGGTATCGAGGGGGAATTATTTCTCACTCATAAAGGAGAACTTACCGTATTTGTTTCTGCTTTTACCTTTCTCTCCAAGGCCATTCGACCACTTCCCGAGAAATTCCATGGGATCAAGGACGAAGAAACGCTTTACAGACAGCGTTATCTCGACCTTATCTCCAATGATGAGACATATAACCGATTCCTTCTGCGATCAAAGTTCATAAAAGTCATGCGTGATTTTTATGAAGAAGAGGGGTTTATCGAGCTTGAAACCCCAATTCTTGGAAATGCTGCATCTGGAGCCGCTGCTGCGCCATTTATCACGCATCATAACGATTATGATTTGGACGTATTTCTCCGAATCTCCCCAGAAACTGCCCTCAAGAAAGCCACCGTTGGGCGATTCGAGCGGGTATTTGAGATCGCTCGCGACTTTCGAAACGAAGGATCCGATCCTTCGCATTTGCAAGAATTTACCATGGTTGAACACTACGCCGCTTACTGGAATTATGAGGATAATATGCGATTCATAGAGAAGATGATTAATAGTCTCTTTGAGCGATTAAAACTCGAAAAGACCGTGAAAATTAAGGATCGTGACGGAGTAGTTCAGGATGTCAATTTTGGTGCCACTTGGGAACGCATTGATTATATGAAACGCATTCAAGAGGTTACAGGAATCGACATTAGTAAGTACGAACCTGGTGATGAGGTAGTGTTTCAGAAGATCCTCAAAGAACAGAAAATTGTTATCGAGGGGATGGAAAAAATGGGGCTTACTACGCTCATTGACTATTTTTATAAGAAACTCGTACGACCAAAAATTGTTGGACCAGCTTTTCTGTATAATTACCCAAAATACATGCAACCGCTCGCTCGTGCTTCTGACGAGTTTCCAAGTATCGTAGAGCAGTTCCAGGTTGTCGTGAACGGATGGGAGATTATCAAATCATACAGTGAACTCGTCGACCCTATCGATCAGAGAGCTCGGTTTGAAGAACAAGCAAAAGCAGCTGCCGCTGGAGATGAGGAGGCCACTTCTGCTGACTACGATTTCGTCCTTGCTATGGAATATGCTATGCCTCCGCAATCTGGTCTCGGATTTGGAATCGATCGATTCCTGACACTCATTACCGGACAGGAAAATCTTCGAGATGTCGTACTCTTTCCTCTTGTAAAACCAAAAGATATGTAGAAATCTTCGAGAGTCCTTAACTTTCACCATTATGGACAAGAAACAATTTCTGGAGAGTTTTGTCTCTCTCTTGCCAGATAATTCTGGTCACCGAATGGATTCACTTGAAAAGATTCAAGAGGTACTATCTGGACTCAAATCCTCTATCTCCAGCGCAAGTCTACTCGGAGAATTTGAAAAGATTGAAAAAGAGATACTCTGTCACGCTTGGATGTTTGAGCAGGTGTGCAACGGAAGGCTCTCTGGTCAGGAAGAAAGCACCGTATCATGACCCCTGATTGTCATATCTGTAGGACACGAGATATTGTTTGTAAATAGATCATACTGCTTGGTTAGTGGCCTTTCTCCATCGGAAATTCAACTTCGCTCAAAAGAAAAAACGCTCTATGAGAAAATCTACAATCCAACTGATGCCACTCAAGCAAATGAAGCTATTTCACGACTCCATATAGGAAAAGGCTATAAACAACTGGAGCTCTGTATGTTGCACTCTCGTCGACGATTTACCTGGAATTCATATGGATGAGTTGGGGGATCATTGGAGATCCGGTCATGAAAAGAGATATTTCACGAAAATGACCAGAAAAAAGAACGAGAAAAATTCTATCGCGGAAGCATTATGAGTACTGCTCGACTCATTGAAAAACTCTATCAAGTAATTATCCATGAACCCTTGTCGGAAGAGGGTGAACAAAAACTCGTATGGATACAAGAATTTCTTGCTATGTTTGACTTCCTTTGGAATCACAGTGATTTCTTCATGGAGATAATCGACATACCCACAGTCAAAGAGGGGAAAATTTATGGATTTTACAATACTATCTATGCCCAGTTTTTTCGATCATCATTTAACGAAAAAATAAAATTTAAAGATATTATTACTATGGCCCATGGGGGAAATATAACGAATTTCTTTGCAGTGAGACATCTAAGCAAAGCCCCGTCAACAGGTGAATTTATATTTCACAAATGCAATAAGGTCCCTGTGGCAAAAATTCACTGGCAATATTGCATATATCCACACGAACTCTCCCCTTGATACAATAGACTATTTAGTGTAGGTGTACTGGTACAAAAAATTCAGACAAAAAATATATTTTCACGAATATTTCATTTTCTTTTTAAGAAAAATTAAAAATACTATTATCAACTTACTATTCCTCCATGTCTTTTTTTCGCTCACTCGTAGCTCTCGACTCGCCTATACGGGTATTTTACCATTACCTCCGTGGTGCTATAGCCTTTCGCCTCTACTGAAACCCTGCCCGTGATATGATTGTCATAGGTATAACGGGGAGCAAGTGAAAAACAACGGTAACCAATCTGGTGGCTCGTGGACTCGAACATGCTGGAAAAAAGGTGTTCATGTTCTCAACTGCAAACTACTCGATCAATGGTCAGTGGTCAGAGAATAATATGAAAATGACTTCCCCTTCTCCTTTTGTCCTGCAACGACTCCTCCTGGAAGCGAAAAAAGCTGGGTGTGAATATGCGGTCATCGAGACCTCCAGTCATTCGATTTTCTATAATCGAAACTATGGGATAGACTACGATGTCGCAGTTCTGACGAATATATCACAAGACCATCTCGATCTTCATAAGACTATGGATAACTATGCAGCAACGAAGTTGCAACTTTTTACCAATCTCGTTACCTATCGTAGAAAGCCCTGAGTCAAAAAAGTGACCGTTATCAACATCGATTCAGATTATGCCAGCATGTTTCTCTCTGAGCCAACACCAGACACTATGTATAGTTATGGGATGGCAGCCAATGCACAAATCCGCCCTCAGAATATCCACTACCTCAAACATGGTACGGAATTTGAGATTAAGATGCCCTCCAATATCGTTGCTATCAAAACAAAGCTTCGTGGAAAGTTCAATGTGAGCAACATCCTCGCAGCTGTGAGTGTACTTATCTCCCAGAAAATCGATATACCCACTATTGTTGCAGCCATCGAATCGGTAGAAGTGATCCCAGGACGACTCGAAGAGATAGAAAACAATCGGGGACTGACTATCTTTGTAGACTATGCCCACACAGAAGACAGTCTCAGAAATGTTCTCGAAACTCTCAAACAGATGGAGGGGATCGGAAAGATTATCACTGTATTCGGTGCAACCGGTGATCGTGACACCATAAAACGTCCAAAGATGGGACGAGTAGCCGACACCCTGAGTGATGTCGTAATCCTCACCGAGGATGATAATTACACCGAAAATAGCCTGAAGATTCTCAAAGAGGTATCCATGGGGATCAAGCGTAAAGAAGGGGAAGGATTCTGGATTATTCCATCCCGTATGGATGCTATACGCACAGCCCTTGTAATGGCAGAAAAAGAGGACGTGGTAATCATCGCCGGAAAATGAGCAGAGACGAGCCAGGTAACCAACTCTGGATCTATCGCCTGGGATGATCGTGCTGTAACCAGAAAGATCCTCAAGGAGATAGATGAGAATGAAATAGTACTTGGGTAATTACCTCCCCTCCTTCTCTATATCATCAAACATCGTATCGATATCTTTCGTGATGCGTTGAACTTCTGGGTCTTTTTCCATATCATTTGTGGAATTAGTCTGAGTACTGATACCTGTTCCAACGGATACTCCATTGCTTCAGGCAGTCATAGTATCATCACCCTGAGTCATGGTGGCACCATTGCCTCCGGCGGTAATGGTTCCTGAGCCATTGGTCATCTGGATACTTCCATCATTACTCACGGAAACACCACCACTGTCTTGACTCACGGAAACACCCGAGTCAGAAATCTGTACTCATCCGACATTGATATCTCCTGCATTTTTTACCGAAATATTCTCATTCGGAGTTACAGAAGAGCCACATGATATAAGTCCGAAGACCAAAAAACTCATAAAAAAATATTTCATAAAAAAGGATTTTAGCGAATAAATACCCTGAAAGTATAGGGATATTTTCTTATAAATCAAAAAATCTTTTGACTTTAACTTTTTCATCCCTATCCTCGGACCTAATTATCCCATTTTCACTCCATTCATGAAAAATCTCGTCATCGTCGAATCTCCAGCCAAAGGAAAAACTATCGAGAAATTTCTCGGGAAGGACTTTGTTGTGAAGGCTTCGTTTGGACACATTCGCGATCTTGCCAAGAAAGACCTCTGAATCGATATAGAAAATAATTTCACCCCTACATATATAGTATCTGATGAAAAGAAAAAAACAGTGACCGAACTCAAAAAACTCGTAAAAGAAGCTGAGAAGGTATGGATAGCAACGGACGAAGACCGAGAAGGAGAAGCTATCGGATGGCATCTTTGTGAGGCTCTGGGAGTAGATGCAAAAACTGTTTCTCGAATAGTATTTCATGAGATTACTAAGCCGGCGATTGAGGCAGCGATTGCGAGTCCTCGCCATATTGACATGGATCTCGTAAATGCACAACAGGCTCGGAGAATTCTCGATCGACTGGTGGGGTTTAAGGTCTCTCCAGTTCTTTGGCAGAAAATCCGTACTGGACTCTCAGCTGGACGTGTACAATCTGTTGCGGTCAAGCTTATCGTCGAACGGGAGCGTGAGATCAAGGATTTCAAGCCAGAAGAGAGCTGGAAACTCCGAGTTGAAGCGGAAGCTAAGTGAGTAAAATTTGGAATCGATTTCGCGAAAATTTCTGGAAAAGTAAAAAAACTCAAAAATACAGAGGATATCCAAAAACTTCTGTCCACTTTAGGACTCGTCGTATCTACTCTTGTCGAAAAAACAGACAAGAAGGGGAATAAGTTCTACGAAGCAGTGACAACGCTCGAATTTACTCTCGATGACGCAGACAAGAAGAATACTACGAGACTTCCTGGAGCTCCATTCACGACATCTACCCTCCAGCAGGAAGCTTCTCGAAAACTTGGCTTCTCGGTAGCACAAACTATGACCGTGGCACAAGGACTCTATCAGAATGGATTTATCACCTATATGCGAACCGATTCCGTGAATCTTTCGACGCTCGCCATGGATGCCTGTCGAGTATATATCGACACAACTTTCGGGAAAGAGTACTCTATAGCCGGTGGACGGAAATACAAAACAAAACAGGCCAATGCACAGGAAGCACACGAAGCGATTCGTCCCGCGTACATTGACAAAACCCCTGATACTATCGGTCTGGAAGGTGGTGAACTTCGACTCTACCGACTGATCTGGGAGCGAACCGTTGCTTCTCAGATGCAAGAAGCCAAAATCGAGACAACTACTTTCACATTTTCTCCAACAGTTGCTGCTGATCAAGAGTGGATTTCCAAAGGAGAAGTCATTAAGTTCCCCGGGTTTATGAAGCTCTATGTCGAAGGGAATGATGATGAGGAGAGTGAAGATGGAGCAGGTCCAACCACTCTTCCAGATCTCAAAGTCGGAGAAACAGCCCTTGCAACAAAACTGCTCGGATCTCAGACATTCTCTCGACCACCGAGTCGATATACAGAAGCTATGCTCGTCAAGAAGCTTGAATCCGAAGGAATTGGTCGTCCATCTACCTATGCTCCGACCATTGGAACCATCGTCGAGCGAGGATATGTGGAAAAGATAGACAAGAAGCTCGCCCCGACCGATATCGCCTTTACGGTGAATGATTTCCTCGAGTCCAAATTTCCAGAACTTATGGATTATAAATTCACCGCCAAAGTCGAGGAAGAATTCGATACCGTTGCCACTGGAGAGCTCGAGTGGACCAATATGCTCGGGACTTTCTACACAAAATTTAGCACTTATCTCATCGCTGCCATGGAAGAAAAAGGAAAAGTTCAGGAAAAAGTCGGACGCGCTTGTCCTAAGTGCGATTCAGAACTCGTGTATAAATTCTCAAAAAATGGTCGATTTATCGGATGTTCCAACTACCCAACCTGTGATTTTCTTGAGAATATCACCACCCCCGAAGCAGAAGGACATCTTGCTGAACTAAAGGCTGAGCACGAAGGCAAACCATGTCCAGCCGGAGGAACGATCGTTGTCAAAACCGGTCGATTTGGACCATTTCTTGCGAGTTCTCTCTATCCAGAAGTAAAATGGATCGGAAAGATTCAAGATAAAAAACTCTCGGCCCTCGAAGAAAAACATGGTGGAGGAACCTGCGATAAGTGTGGCGAAGGGATCATGCACGTGAAAAGCTCGAAACGTGGACCGTTTCTCGCCTGCTCTGCCTATCCAGAGTGTAAGAATGCCAAAAATCTTCCAAAAGAAGAACCAGGAGAAGAGTAAAAATATGCTATAGATCTAACCTTTTTAAATTATGTTCAAACTCGTAGAATTTCTTCAAAAGCGCCCAAAAGATCGGACCATCCTCATGGGACGGGTAGTATTTGGTGTTATTATTGCCATTCTTTTAGGGCTCAATCTTAACAATATCACACTTCACCTTCCAAGCGCACTTCAGTCCTACGAAAATATAGCCATATATGGACTCTTTATTCTCGCTATTATTCCATTTTTTATGGGAGTAAGTGGTCTTTGTATTGCGAAGCGAAAATATATTCGTATTATGCAGATATCTTTCGGGGTTATCCTCTTTATTGTAGGAAACTGGTTTGTTGATGTAAAAACTGCACCAACCACCACCCCTACAATTCCGACCCAAAGTGGTTCACTCGACTACAATGCACTCTCCGAATCAAAAACCCCTTCCAAGCCTGTCAATGTCGGTTTTTGGCTCGCTCTCCTCGGGATTCTCCCACTCATAGCAGGCATAAGTGGAAAATGTATCACCAGTAAATGTTTAAAATACGGGGAAGTTATTAAAAAAATACGGGTATAGTCCCCTATTCAAAGGGTGTTGATTTTTGAAAATTTTTGGATATACTTGTGCACGTATATCTTATTATTCTCTATGAACTTCCTTAAACGAGTATCACTCTTTCTTCTCACAAATATTGCTATTATCCTGGTGATAAGCGCATTGATATTTGTTTTTGAGCGTTATTTTGGCATTCATATAACCTCAGGAACTACGAATGGGTATCAGGGGTTATTTCTTTTTTCTCTTATATTTGGTTTTTCTGGAGCTCTTTTAAGCCTGGCCATTTCTCGATGGATGGCAAAAAGCACCTACGATATCAAGCTCCTTTCAGAGAGTCGTCTTATGGACTATGACCAGAAAACACAGCTCGTGTATACTACAGTTGCAAATATTGCCTGAAGAAATAGTATCAACATGCCCGAGGTTGGCGTATATGTGAGCGACGATCCAAATGCCTTTGCTACGGGTCCTTCCAAGAATCAAGCACTTGTGGCGGTTTCTACCGGACTCTTGCAAAATATGACTTCCGCAGAGGTAGAAGGAGTTATCGCCCATGAGATGAGCCACATCCTCAATGGAGACATGGTTACTATGACACTCCTTCAAGGAATTCTCAATACTTTTGTGATCTTCTTCGCTCGTATTATCGGAAATATCATCGACAACGCCATTTTTAAGAATAGGGAAGGGAATGGTTGGGGGTACTATATCTCAGTTGTTATCCTAGAAGCCATGTTTGGAATTCTTGCCTCTCTCGTGCTTATGGCATTTTCACGTCATAGGGAATATCGGGCTGACGAGGGAAGTTCCCGTCTTGTGGGAAAAGACAAGATGATACTGGCATTGAAACGTCTCGAGCATATTGTAACAAGCAAAGAGATTGTTGATGACGGCAAGCTCGCAACATTCAAAATCCACTCCGAATCAGGATTTCTGAGTCTTCTCATGTCACATCCGAGTCTCGAGGATCGTATTAAAAATCTTGAAAATAATTACCAATTATAACTATGCTCCGAGCAAACCCCCATGTTTTCTCTCTTGGAGAAAAACAGTACACTATTCATAATGAAGAAGAACTAGCACTCGTGCTGGAGCTTATTGCTTCGTCAAAAAATGGATTCACCCTCCATAGACATATCATCATGACACTCGATGAAAAGCTCATGGATATTATAGTATCCTATAAAGGATTGATCCTTTGTATGAAACAATTAGAGTTTAAGAATCGCTTTTTACTTCTCATAAAAATTGGAGATACCCTTTCTCAGGTTATTGGTAAATCAGAACAACTTGGAAGTATTCTCGCTGGTATTCCCGAGGAGGCCGACAAGATTCGTATTATCAAGAGTATTCGTACCAAAGGGCTTATTCGTATGATTCACACCCCAGATGATCTCTGAAATATTCTCGAATGGATATTTGGACCTGGAGAGAGGTTGGTTTTTGAGATGCTTGGAAAAACATTTCTCGAGTCACTTTTTGCATACGGAACAGATATATATAAAGTTTTTCACTTTCTCTCTGATGAGAACAAAAATATTCTCGCAGATCTTCTTACTCTTACCTTTATCAAGGCTCATATATACACTGCAAATGATTTCTTTTATGTACTGAAGGCTCTGAGTAATGAAAAAGCTAGTGAATTTATACCCATTTTTAACCCAGAAGAAATACGTACAATTATCTGAGATAACGACACTCTTCATCATTTTCTTCCAAAAATTACCAAAGAAAAAGAATTCACTCTCTTACAACATATAAAAATTTAAATTATGCTTCATGAATCTATCCTTATCGGATTAAATAATACTCAGATAGAAAACATAGTTCAGACAGGAAACACTGCTCTTGAGCCTCTTGCTGGATCGAGGTACCCTATGATCGATACTCATGTTCATGCGGTCAACTTTCTCCAAGAAACACCAGGATTCGAGAATCTGATCATCCACATGAATCAATCCAATATACAAAAGGCAGTAGTTTTTTGACTTCCTGTTACCAAGCAGTGGTCCGAATATGAACGCGAAGCACCAGAATACTACCTCGATGATGATAGTGAATGTTACTACTATAGTGCGACCGATACGATCGTTGCAGAAGAGTACAAAAATCTCTCTCCAGAGAATCAAAAACGCATCTACCCACTTATTTGTGGATTCAATCCTGCTGACAAACATGCCATCAAACACATAGAACGAATGTATCGACTCTATCCAAATGTTTGGAGTGGCATCGGAGAGATTCTTCTCAGGCACGATGACCTCACTCTCCTTACCAACGGAGATATGCCTCGCATTAACAATAAAGCCCTCTATCCGATTTTTCAATTCGCAGATAACTACGATCTGCCAGTTTCTGTACACAATAATATTTCTACCACTTGGATAGCTGATCGTCCGAAGTATCTCCATGAACTCGAAGAAATACTGCGAGAATTCCCGCGTGTAAAGATGATATTTTGTCACTGTGGAATCTCCAGACGTGTTTATGCACCGTTCTACAAAAAGATGATCGAACGACTCTTGCTCCAGTATCCAGGCCTTCATGTGGATTATTCATGGATTATCTTCGATGAAATTATCTGTAAAAATGGGGTTCCTGATCCTGAATGGATAGAACTCACCGAACGCTTTTCTACGAGAATCCTCATCGGATCTGATGTTATCGGGAACTTTCATAAAATCGGGGTTATCAACCATCGCTACGATGTATTTCTCGAGCGACTGAGCGAAGAAACCAGACAGAACATCTGCATGAACAATGCGGAAAGACTCTTTTCAAAAACGCGATGAGTGGTTGAAAACGGCGAAAAAAGAGTGTATCCAGATGTTTTATAATGAGCATGCCATATTTTTTAAACTGCAGTAGTTATGGAAGAACTTTCCCTGGCCAGGATAAAAGGCTTTCTATGAAATACTCCTCCAGAGACGAAAAAAACACTCCAGGACTTTGATGTATTTCTTAAAGGTGAGTTAAAGAAAATCGATTACGATCAAGAAAAAAGACTCGAGGTACTTTTCTATCTCCTCATCACAAAACTGCAACTCTCTCCCATGGAGACACCCGAAATTCGTGGGTATTTTTACGAATTTTTAGAAGAGATGAAAAAGATTACCGTTTCTCTTACCAATGAAAATCACAAAAACTCAAAAAGTAAATTACTCCTTCATAGTATCTGACGTGCATTTAAAGGTATTAGTTATCGACATAAAATTCTTTCAAACAAGGTACGGATAAATCAAATTCGAGCATATTTTCAACTCTGTGAGTATTACATTCATTTTCTTGAGCGGGTTTACAAAGATTTGAGCATGTCGGATCGAGTAATGGAACTCTACGTAGTACGCATGAACATAAAGCGAGATGCTCATTTTTTTTATCAGCGTTTTTGGCTCTACACTGGATTCACTATTTTTAAATGAATATCATTGTATGGAACAAGTTTTGGTCGTCTGGCTATTACCTGTTTTTCATCGATTATCCTCTTCTGAAGCATCTATTGGTTTGCAGATTTTTTTGCTCCATCCAATCTCCGAATGATTAAAGATCTTCATGATTATTCTAGCTATCTTTTTAATTCACTCACCACGATATCTGGGCTCGGTATTGACGCAAGTCCTGCCACTTGACTCCAGCGTCTTGCTATGGGAATTAATACTATCTATGGTATGGTTGTTTTTGGCATGCTTTTCAATGTCATTTCGACCAAACTCAGTATGAATAACTAGTAATTTTTACGATATATTCAAGGGCAATATAAAATAATCTCCAAAAAGTATACTTTTTGGAGATTATTTTAACAAAAAAACTTGCCATATCACACATTATCGCTATAGTCAAATAATATTATATATGTAATAACTAATTATATGTCAATTAATCAATATTTTGTTCCAGAAGAAGCCACAAAAACAACGGGGCATTTTTATAGTAACCGCAATTCTTCTCCCATAGATATCATGGAAACACGTCTCTATGATTATATGCAGAAGGCCCAATACCATCTTGTAAGTGAAGGTTTTATCTTTTCTGATGAAGATTTTCGTATCATTCAAAATTCATCAGCTTTTCTTGACTCTATCTTCAAAAATCAAACTCCGTGAGAAGAGGCAAATTTCTTTCCAAAAATCGTACCCTGACATCATGTTGTTAATGTTTTTTACAAAAAACCGGGGTCTGACGTGTTTACGCTTCAATTTGCAAATGCCGCATATCTCGATAAATTAGGTAAAAATCTTCCTGATGTTGTCGGTATTCGAGAAGATGATCTCATGAATCAACTCTACAAATCAGATACAATAGATTCTATTAGACAAGCATCTAAACAGTGATACACGGCAAAATTCATAGAAATGGATAATATCAGCCTTAGTAAAGACGAAGATATTCCAGCTTTCTTTTGGTTTACTACAACTTATCCGTGCCCAAATAATTGCGGAACTTTGATGGTACGTATTGGAATGAATGGAACAGGTCTTAATCTGGAACAAAAAACAAAACTTACAAATCTCTACAAGCTCACCGATAGGCTCAGAAATGACTACATGAATGTCGTAAGCTATGCAAATCCATCTTCAGCATTACTCGTTCAACGTATTAATCAAAAATTGATGTGCACACTGGATGATGATTGTGCACCACTATTCTCCCTCATGGACATGACTGTCAAACTTTCTGAACTTATTATGAACTTTAGTCCGCTTCCTGCTTCTATGGTAGATAAATCAGGAAAGATAACTCATATTAGCCCGGCATATGCCGCTGCTGTGGGATATAAAGAAAGTCAAATTAGGGATGAGCATTTTTTTGATAAAATATATCCAGGGGTCGAGGGAAGGCTTGTAAAAGAAAGCATTGCCGCATATATGAAAAATTGATACTATCCAGAAGGCTCGTCATTCATGCTCACTCGCGGAAAAGCATTTCGTCGACTAGAAGAACACATGGGAATTCCTCCTATTGATTGATTGGAACTTATACCAAATATTTATTCATTTATTGGTGGTGCTGCTCGATTAAATACAGTACGTCCATTGGCCCCAATCTCTTGATTTGGCAACCTTGCGGATACCCGTCCTATGGAGTACTTTCCTGAAACAGAACCATCACCGCTTGAGAATAGGGCAGTGGCAGAATGGCTTAAGAATCAAAATTTATAATAAATAGCACTGGATATTTTGTATGCTTAGAAAGAGGGGGGATGTATCCCGATTCACGAAAAAACCGAATTAATAATAATTATCAATCAAGTCCCATGAAACAATTCCTTTCTTCATCAGTCCTTGCTACCGCCCTCACCATATCGTCTCCAAGCATGGGAAAAACCCCCGAGAGCATCCCTGGTACTCTCGGGGATAATCAGTCTACCACCCTTGTGGACAATACGAACCAGAGAACAACACATACCTTGCGCGCAATGCCCGACTATTCGTCATTGGGATCACTCTGATTTGAAAAAAACTACACTGAAGTCCCTTCCAGAGAAGAACAAAAAGTTGCCATCGAATCAGGAGTGAGCAAGGCACAAGATATTCTCACTCACATGGAAAAAAAATGAGTGATTACTTCTGATGAAACTATTCTGGAAGAAGTTTTTCGCCAAGGAAAAGAACAGTCGACTCGTATTTTCCATAATCTTGACACACGTGAAGCTGGATCAAAGGAATGGTGGAAGGCACTCATAGAATTGTTTGCTATCGTTAACTTCTTTACCCTGCTTCCATGGGCATATGGCCAAACTATTGCTGGAGCTAAAGATGGTACGGGGACTAAGGGTATTACTTTTGTTGCTTTTTCAGGATCAAACCTTGTGGGAATGGTTGCATCATTTCTCTCATGATCACCGCTCCTTGGGAGTGGATATGCTGTAGCCTTTGTCTCTGCGATTAGAACGGTAAATGCACTTTCAAATAGAAAACAACTGAATGTGAGCTTGGCCATTGAACTAGAAGAAGCAAAACGAACTATCCAGGAGCTGACACAAAAAATGGCACATCAGGGCTTTACTATCATGGATGAAAATGGAAAACCGAGTTTTACAGTTCCGTATGAATACTTTACAAACAATATTCTGTTTTCAATATATAACGAAGAATGAGAGCCACTATTTTTCTCTGATGCCTATCTCAAAGAGCTCAATTATACCATGAATGAGATTAGGGATTATTACAAAAAACATGGGGAGGTAAATTCTTTATTTTATCCAGAACCAGAAGCATTAGAACATGTAAAAGAACGTCTCGAGACCCTAAAGGATAAACCTGAGGGGTATACTGCGGATTTTCGACCGAGACCAAAATGATGGGATCCAAAGAAAAAGAATGATAATGAGCTAGTATTGAGATTTCATACTGGTGCTCAAAAAATTTATCCAATAAATCCATTATCACATCCAATTTATATTCGTCGTGCAGTAAATGTGAGTCAAGAATATAAGGAGCGTGCTGCTCAATGAATTGATGCTCTTACTGGTGAGGCAAATCGTACTGGTTTTGAGGCATATTTTAACCAAAAAGTTCAGTGTATTGAACAAAGAAAATCAAACCTACAAACATTTCCCAAAAAAATAGCACTGGCATTTGGGGATATAGACTTTTTCAAAAGAGTTAACGATTTATACCTTCATACGAATGCCGATATTATTCTCCGAGAGCTTGCTGCTTGTTTCCGTAGAAATCTCTATCCAGAAGATTGTGTTGCTCGTATTGGAGGAGATGAGTTTGGTGTTATCTGCGAATGAGCAACAAAAGAAAATCTCGCAAAAAAACTTACAGACATACGGAAGGAGTTCTCTTCTCTTGTTTTTCAAATAGAAAATGGGGTCATGACCAATATGATTTCCTGCAAAGATAAAAATGAAGCACAAAAGTTTGCTGATGCAATTAATACCTTTGAATCTAAAAACGCTGGACGTTGTTTTATTTGAGGTATCTCATTTACTATGGGGGTAACAGGAATAGAAACCAAAGGCATAAATAGCAATGAGGATGCTTCTCTGTTACGAGCTAAACTCGAATTTGAAGCGGATACCGCTCTTAGTTACAGTAAAAAATTAAGGGATATTTTTCCGGAATGTGATTCGAGAAATGCTGTTGCTTATTCTGAATTTAATAAAGATGGTAAGCTCTTAAGGATTAAAGTTCTCTATCATACAGGAGAAACAAAGATTATTGAATGACACGAAACATTTTCTAAGGCGGAAGAAAACATCGAAAAAAGTGTAAAAAAATCACTAGAGGAACGATACAATCAAGAAAAAGGGTCGTAATATTCGGTTTTACGGATAGGAGAAATATTTTCTCGAGTCTTTGGATCGAAAAATTTTGGATTTTTGCCTAAGATCGATATACTCATACATATCTCATCTTTTTTTCTCTGGAAATGGCACTTTACCAAACATACAGACCCAAAGATTTTCACTCGCTTTTCGGACAAACTTTTGTTCGAGAGGTTTTGCAGAATGCTCTTTTGCAAAACCGTACGGTTGGTGCCTATTTGTTTCATGGATCTCGAGGAACCGGAAAGACGACTGTCGCACGTATACTCGCAAAGTGAGTCAATTGTTTGTCACTTACCGTAGATGGAAACCCGTGTGGAGAGTGTCAAAATTGTCGCGCATTTGATGATGGCAGTCTTCTTGATGTTATCGAGATCGATGCTGCTTCCAATACAGGAGTGGATAATATCCGTGACATGATCGAGCGTGCCCAATTTCAGCCCACTCAAGCACCCTACAAGGTGTACATTATCGACGAGGTCCACATGCTTTCAAAGGGGGCTTTTAATGCACTGCTGAAAACCTTGGAAGAACCACCAAAACACGTGAAGTTCATCCTCGCAACAACCGAAATTCACAAAATTCCCGATACGATCATCTCCCGTTCGCAAAGATTCGATTTCAAGAGAATTAAAAATGATGACATCATCACCCAACTCCACGCCATTGCTCACGCAGAAAAAATAGAGGTTGAGGAAGCAGGACTTGAGCTCATCGCAAGACTCGCAAAATGAGGGATGCGAGATGCTATAACCCTCTTTGAGCAGTATTCTGTCTGAGGAACTCTCAAACGAAAATATATCGAGGAGAACCTCGAACTCATTGGAGATGATTTTCTCTCCGATTTTGTCGAATCTCTTGTTTCAAGAAATAGTGACCGAGCGCTCAAAAATCTTGCGTTTCTTCGTGAAAAAAGCCTCGATGTACGACTCTTTCTCGAGCAGCTTCTCTTTTTTCTCCGCGATCAAATGAAGGAGTCTCTCAAAAAACCTACATTTGGCGGTTATGCACACCTTTTCGAGACATTTGAAGGAATTTACGGACGACTCAAATACTCCCCAGATCCATTTCTCCTCTTAGAAACAAGTGTTTTCCGATGCATTGCATCTCATGACATTAAAGTGGCAAAGAATTTTCCTGAAGATGAAAAAAATGGCGCAGTAGCCACTCGTAATACCCCAAAAAAAGAAGAAAAAATAGATATTCCTCAATCTGTTCAAAAAACAGAGGAAAAAGCTTCCGAAGAAAAACCGACTACCGCATTTGACTTCAGTCGATTTGTTGAGCATATTCGAACGGTTCCAAAACGCTCTTTTGTCTGAC
>CAZRBF010000003.1:36264-38841 GCA_964598195.1 uncultured Candidatus Peribacteria bacterium
TTCAGTCGATTTGTTGAGCATATTCGAACGGTTCCAAAACGCTCTTTTGTCTGACTTGGTCTGCGTGTTGCCACGTATAGTGAGGAGGGAAATACCATCATCATCCACCCGGATAGTGATTTTAACCACAAAAAACTCGATTCTGCCGATGTCCGTCTCTTTCTTCAGGAAACACTCGACACGCTCTTTGGGGCTGGTTATCGCATCGACATTCGAAGATGAGGCACTGGCATATCCGCACACAAAACACCGACGCTCGCAGATGATGCCATGGATATATTCTAACTTTTTACCTTCTCTTTTATGCGACTTCCCTTTCTCTTCAAGCTTATTCTCAATCGGTATTTTTTCCAGAAAATATTTGCCATTATGCTCCTGTTTGCTGGTATCTATTTTCTCGAATCTTTTTTGGCTATTTTCCTTATTGCATTCCTCTTTTCATACCTCTTTCTCGATGTAGCAAAAGCCATTAGTGTGAAGATGTTGCAATTGAGCGATCACATGTCGCATCGTCTGGTTCGGAAATTTTTTCGGACAACCTCTTCCCTCCCAGTAGTTATTACTCTTGTCTATGTGAGCTTTATTACAGTGGTTATATCTCTCTTTTATACCCTCATCCCTCATCTTCTCGAGGAAGGAAAAGGCCTTATTCAGGACGCTCCTGTTATTACCAACCAGATTCAAGAAGCCGTTGCCCGCCTAGAAGATTCTGTCAATATGGATCTCGGTATCAACAAGGCACTCAATAATATCTTTAATCCCGCTTCGGTTCAGGAAATAGTGAAGGGGACTTTTGAAAATCTTAAAAATATCGGAATTTTTCTTACGAAGTTTTTTATAGCGCTCATCCTGAGTTATGTGTTCCTGATAGATCGTAAGAAGATAGCGGATTATCTTGAAACTATGAAAGGAGGGAATTTCTCATTTCTCTATGAAGAATACCGTATTATTTTTGAAAAAGTGACCAAGGGATTTGGGCTTATCTTTAAGGCCCAAGCTATTATTGCCCTGGTAAATGCGATACTTACTATTATTGGGTTGCTCGTTATTAGCTTTTTCCATGGCGGTGACAGCTTTCCGTACGTAATAACATTGGGGGTGATTGTTTTTATATTTGGATTTGTGCCTATACTTGGAACGTTTCTGTCATGAATACCTATTCTTATCATCGGATATAACTATGGTGGTACGAGTATTATAATTGCCATACTTGGTATGATTGCATTTATTCATGCTGTCGAAGCATATTACCTCAATCCAAAAATAGTTTCTGCCTATATGGAGCTTCCGGTATTTCTCACCTTCCTCATACTCCTCGTCTCTGAGCATATGTTCGGATTTGTCGGACTCTTAATTGGTGTGCCACTTTTTTATATATTTGTCGATGTTCTCAAAGATTTCGATCGATTTATCAGCAAGATATCCCACGCATCCACGCTTTTCCGTGAAACAAAAGATGGGACCAAGGAGGCAATCTCACATGATATTCGCCTCAGTCGGTCAGGTAAACGAGAAGGAAAGTAAAGTATAAAAAAATCTGTACTTTTTGTAGAAATCTTTATAATAGCATCACGTCTTCAAATAACCCGTGCATCTGCCTCGATTTTTTCTCTACAATTTTGTACGCTTTCAAAGGATGAATTGAGAATGGTATGGTCTTCGTGCCTTCCATGTTCTTCCTCACACTCTCTCCACGGGGGAGGGTGATTACCGCAGAAAGGGAATACAAATGAGGTTACAACGGTATCGAGGATGTTTTTTAAACTTGCAAATTTTTGTAAACTTATATAATACTCCGAATTCTTATTCTTTTTCCTGAGTTATGGACCCTGCGTCATTAAGTATATTCTTTACACTCCTTTTTCTTCTTATATTCTTTGCAGGTACTGAGATTCCTCTCATGTCTATCTCGGACCATGTCATCGCATCTGCTGTAAAAAAACGCAGATTCGGTGCTGTGACCCTTCAGGTCATCAAGACTCAGAACGAACGTCTCCTCATGACGAATCTCATTGGAACCACTGCTGTGACGATCGCTATTTCGAGCTTCTCAACACTCGTAGCTCTCGACTTTTCAAAGCAGCTTCATTTTCCTGGTGAGCTCAGTGTTACCTTTGCCTTACTTGCAGTTTCTACCATAATCCTCCTTTTCTGAGAAATAGTTCCCAAAATACTCGGGGTGCGTTTTTCTGATCAAGTAGCTCTGATTGTAGCTCCTGCATATCGAATTCTGATGATGCTATTATTTCCGCTTAATTGGCTCATTGAGTATTTTGTTCGAGCAGTAAGTTTTCTGACTGGAACTCATTCAAATCTTCACAACAAGAGAATGACATCAGAAGAGTTCGAGGCTTTTATCGATATGTCTCACGAAAAGTGAGGAGTAGAGTCCCATGAACATAAAAAGATCAAAAATATCCTCGATCTCTCCGATACAGAGGCCTCATCAGTTATGACTCCACGAGTATCCGTAGACTTCGTTTCTCGAGAGATGACTGTCGACGAACTCTGTATTTTCTTCCTCCATTCCAGCCACTCCCGTATACCCGTATATGGTGAGACTCCTGATGATATTGA
>CAZRBF010000003.1:38941-40068 GCA_964598195.1 uncultured Candidatus Peribacteria bacterium
AATGGGGCGATTATCGTTCAGTGAAGTGTTCTCGTGGAGGATGTTCTAGATGAATATGGACTCACAAAAGAAAGCGTAAATGTTGATGAAGAATACATCGGAGAGACGATCAGTTATCTCATTCTCTCCATCCTTGAAAGGTTTCCGAGAAAGGGGGAATCTATCACCCTCAAATGATCTAAAAAATCCCTTCTCCTCACGGTAGAAGAGATAGACGACGGGAGGATTGAGAGTGTTCGTGTAGAGAAGAGGATTTAGGTTTGTAGAAATTCTTCGACTTCTGCCTTTTCTCACGGTCCTATTGCCACCTTTGGTGTCAAAAGTTCATCCAACTGACGCTCCTGTTCGCCCATATTTTCAGATATTTTTTTAAGCTCACTTTCGTTGAGCTTTTTTGTCCTCATCCCTTCTTTTCTGTTTATAATCTCTTTCTGAATTTCTCCATGGAGTCCTTCCTTAGAATTCATGAGCTCAATCGACTCCTTGGTAAAGAGAATGTTTGCCGCATTCTGAAGCGATATATGACGATCATAATTTGCGATAAGGTTCACGATGAGCTCACGATCCTGCGGATCAAAATCAGCGATCGTCTCATACTCAGTAATTTTTTTCAGGCTCGCAAGAATAGGTTCAATAGACTCTGGGGAGATGACATAAAATGAAAATCCTTCCTCGATAAAACTCAGTGTTTTTAGCTCCTTGAGTTCATCCGCTGGAACGATAAAAAACACGGTTGGATATATTTCCGGAATGTCTTTATATTTTCGAGCAGTAGATTTTACCTGCTCCGGAATATAGGTGCGAATACTCTTGGATTTTTTCGCATCAAATACCACATATTGCCCCAGAAATGGAATCACTGCATCGGGCTTGAATTTCGTAAAAAGAGCTGGAAGACAGGTGTTGTCATACACAGGAAATCCTATACTCGACCTCTGACACACTTCCCGTAAACGAGCGATCACCACCTGTTCATGGTCATTCCAGATACGCGTCTGTTCCTCGAGAATCTGTATCTGCTCTTCTTGATCCTCTCGTCGTATTCGTTGTCGCTCATCCTCCAATGCCTTCTCGGCACTCGCGAGCTTCTGAATTCGCTCTTCAAACTCTTTCTGTTTCCGGGTCTC
>CAZRBF010000004.1:0-15117 GCA_964598195.1 uncultured Candidatus Peribacteria bacterium
TATGGAGATAGTATATAGTAATGTTATTACAAAAGCAAATGATTTTCTTGCTTTTTTTCACAGTAATCATATTATCATCTGCAATTAACCCATATTATTTTGTTTTTTTATAGTTATGCGGAAATATTTATGCTTTCTCTTGTGTCTCTCTCTCCTGGTTCATGGTGCGAGTGTTCCAGTTTTTGCGGAGGTCGATCCGGCTAAGCTGGTGGAGATACTTTCGGCGCTTGCGGGTACGGGTGTGGTCATAAATACGGGATCAACGGGAACTAATCCAGTGAATCCAAATCCAGTGAATCCAAATCCAGTGAATCCAAATCCAGTGAATCCAAATCCAGTGAATCCAAATCCCGTGAATCCAAATCCCGTGAATCCAAATCCCGTGAATCCTAATACAGTGAATAATGATCCTATAGAGGTTGTCGATCCTGTGTCGATACAACCAGAGCCCGAGGTGGTCATGCCAGTTTTGAATAGTGCACCAAATATCCTGCCAAGCTTTAAGATCCTCAGGGTAGAAACAGGTGATAGAAAAGCGACATTCACTTTTATCGTCGCAAATGAAACAGCAGATATTAAGAAGTTTGAATTCTTGTATGCTGATGCTGAGGGGAATACGAATAAGGTACGAACTTTTGAAAAGGCGCGAATACGAAAAGCCAATGGGAACTATGTGTGGTATATCCCCAATCTCTCGCTCACAAAGTATACGGTTTCTATTGCCTGAGTAGGTGCTGACGGTGAGACAATTCCTGGAGTCATCTCCAAGCCTTTTGAGGCAAATCTCTCACTTTCTGCAGCAGGGAAGTGTGTCATTCCCAATGTTTCGGGACTCAGAGTACTGAATAAAAAAGACACAAGTGTGCTCTATTGGGATGCTATTCCTGAGGCGATAAAATACAAGATATACAAAAAAAATAAAAGCGGTGCATATGTTTTTGTCCACGAAACGAAAAAGGACTCATATACTATCTATGTCTCTAATGGCTCGGTAAAATACGAAGAATTTAGTGTGAAGGCAGTATGTTCGGATGGAACGGAGTCGCTTAAGTTCGCTCCAAGTACGAGCGTACGAACTGGACCAGCCATGCTCATCATTCTTGTTCTTATTTCATGACTCATAGCCTGGATCATCATGAGAAAAAGAAAAAAAATTCTTGGAGATTTCTAAAAATAGGCTATACTACTATTGTAGCGCGAAATTATATCTATCTTATTCATCACTGTTATATTATGTCATATCTTAAAAATAAGTTTGTTATCATCGTTATAGTAGCAATACTCGCTGGTGGATCATTTGGACTCTATCTATCTGCTGGTAATAGTAAGCCAAAACCTCCAGCTCCTTATGTAGGTACTGGATCAGGTGTAGATCCTCAGAAGGTAGGGGAGGTTATACAGAAATTAAACAAAATTAGTGAGTAATATAACTTATTTAAACCCGTTACACAAACAATGGATGTTACCTTTCCTTACGTCATTCTTATCGTGTCTTTTATAGGACTGGTCTTGTTTCTCAAGGGATTTTCTTATAAGCAAATACTCCTCCTCGTGCTCGGTGGGGGGTTTTTGCTTATGATACTTCAGTTTTTGTATATATCTTTTGGGAAAGAGTTCAGTGTAAATCTTTTTTTTGTAAAGTGAAGTTTTGAGGTCAGTAATTATATCCAAAATGTCGAAAACTATTTCAATAAATTTGGATTTCGTCTGGGCGGAATGGGGCTTTTTGCACTCTTTTTCTCGCTCATAATACCAGCTGCACTCGAAGAATTTGGAAAGTTTTTTTTCTTCAAAAAAATAGCCAGTCGTCTCGGAGTTCTGAAAAGCGTTGCGAGTTGCGTTTTTGCTATTATCTACGTGGCAATCGGATTTGCTTTCTTTGAAACGGGAGCGTATATATATTTCCTCAGCACCCGTTCCCATGCAGATGTTATGACGATTACACTCGTTCGTATCGTCATATCTACACTTTCACATATGCTCTTCTCGGCTATCATCGGGTACTATTTCTGAAAAGCCCTTTTCATGAAGTATGAGCTCATCGATAATCTGGAGATTTCAAAAACAACAAAACTCCTCAAAAGACTGAAGCATATACCGTTTATCCACATACACTCCATCTCGCGTTATTATGCCATCAAATACCTGGTAACAGGTTTCTCACTTTCTATATTTTTGCATGCCATATATAACTTTTTCATGAGCACAGGGAATGAGATTTTTGCGATATTTACGGTACTTATAGGGGTAGCACTCTTTGTGAAAATAATTACCGTCAAGAAGTGTAATAAAAATTACCTCGACCTCAAAAACAAGATTGCCTACTTACAGGAGATGAAGGCATTGAAAGAAAAAATGAAAAAGACTTAAAGAGTAAAAAACCCACCCCGCCTTTCAGGCACCCCTCAAGAGGGGAATTATTCCCCTTCTCCTGCAAAAGGAGAAGGCCCTAAAGGACTGCCTCCGGGAGAGCGGGGATGAGGTATTTACTCTTTAAATTTTTAAGAGAGAGATGATATTTTTCTCTCATTCAAATACTCGGTTCTCGAGTATTTTATAATTATTCTCTTGAAAGAGCTGAGAGAGTTCCTCGGTACTAAAACCATGATAGTATCGTTCGTGAGTGCCAATTTTTATGCTAAAATCTCCACTTCACTTGTATCATGTCTGATACTTGGTGAAAAGTGGTTCTCCGAAGAGATTCCAGTTTGTCATCATAACAATTCCTCCTAGCGATAGGAGGTTTTTTGTTTTTTGGAGTACATTCTGACGTTCCTCTTTTGTATGAAGGTGATGAAATGACGCTATAAAGACAATGACATCGTATTTTGTGGTATCCGAGAGCTCTTCGAGACGATTCATATCGAGAGCCTGAAACATATACTCTGGATGGAGTTTTCGTGCCTCGTCTATCATGCCGATTGATTCATCGATCCCGAGGTAGGAAGCCCTCACCTCAACCCTCTCCCAAAGGGCGAGGGAGTCTAAAAATCGTCCATTTCCACATCCAACATCGAGAATGGAAATACGTTTACCCAAGAAATGCTCCTGTATGTATGCGATAAAGTACTCGATCTCCGCCCAGCGGAGATTCTTTCGAGACTGAGAAAATGTGGAGGCGAAATCGTCGTAGGACATGAGAGTATTTATAATCTGGTAATCTTCAATATCGTATCGAACCCGCGCTGGATATTGGCAATGGTTGGGACGATGCCACAGGTTGCAGAAGCACTGCATGTTCCCGAGGAACATACAGTAATATTCAGGTCTTCTCAAGCAGCCAGGAGGATGTCGTATACAGAAATATCTTTTTTTATGAGTTCAATTCCGCCGTACCGACCCTTGTGGGACATAATAATGCCCGCATGTTCGAGTTTGTTCGTAATTTTTCGAAGAAATGGCTCTTTGGTGGCAAGTTTTTCACTGACCATACTGATGGTGTGGGTTCCTGGATTATGAGTGAGGTACTTGACGAGGAGAAGTGCGTACTCTCAAGAAGAGGAGATTTTGAGCATGAGTGAAATGACAGATTATAAATTCACTTTTTTCACCTCATCCCCGACCCTTCTCCTAGAAGGAGAAGGGGGTAGTATATCCTTGTTTTTGTTCCCTCTCCTTTTAGGAGAGGGCTAGGGTGAGGTGGAACTTTACGAAAAATATTTTTTCAGCACATTGGGATTCTTGTTCCACTTGGACATGGTTTTGACCCGGAGGAGGATATATACTTTCTTTTCGAGAATCTTCTCGAGCTCAACTCGTGCAAGTTTTCCGATATTCTGGAGAACTGCGCCGTCTTTTCCGATGAGGATGTTTTTCTGAGAATCTTTCGAGACATAGAGCATAACAAGTGCTTTAATCATACCATTTTCCTCCACGAGATCTTCAACATCGACGAGGATATCGTAGGGGAGTTCTTCTCCGAGTGACGTGAATATTTTTTCGCGGATAATCTCGCGGATACGGGTTTCCATATCCTGATCGGTATAATAATCTTCGTCGTAAAAAAGCGGTCCAGTGGGGAGTGATTTTTTGATGGTTGCGAGGAGCTCCTGAAACCCATTTTTATTTCGAGAAGATATACTGATGGCATCTTTTCGAGCCTCAGTTGCATGACGAAGATCACACTTGGAGTACACGAGAATGACGGGTTTTTTGACTCATTTGAGGAGCTCGCTAATCTTTTCCTCTTCCTGACCACGTTGCCTAGATATATCGATAAAGCGCACGACAATATCCGCATCTTCCAGAGCTGCAGCTGCTTGGGCATTGATGATGATATTGAGCTCTTCTTTTGATTCGTGTATCCCAGGAGTATCAAAGAATATCACCTGAGAATCGTCGTCGTTATAAATCCCTCGAATAGTTTTTTGAGTGGTTTGTGGTTTGCTGGAAACAGCACTTACTTTCTCATCGATGAGTGCGTTAATAAAAGTAGACTTTCCAGAATTTGGACGCCCGATAAGTGCCACATACCCAACTTTTTTGTGGACGATCGGTTTTATAAACTGTGAGATGTCGAGCTCTTGGGGCATGTCTGGAAAATGATTATTGAATTATTTTGAAACTACTTTATCTCGTCCTGTTTGTTTTGCTACATAGAGTCGCTTATCTGCTTCTGTTATAAGATTGTCGAGTGTGAGCTCAGAAGGGGGTATATCGCTATTCATGTCTTTATTGCAGGCTATCCCCGCACTCAGAGTGATAGAAAAGGTATGAGAATCATGAGGATTGGACAGAGAATGAGTTCCTTTGTGAGGATTAAAGATCGATAGGACACCCTTTGAATCTATCTGAAAATGAATTTCTTTAATTGCATCAAATGCTCGTTTGACAGCACGATGAGACTCATCTACATTTGTTTGCATGAGAACTCAAAATTCTTCGCCACCCCAACGAACCACCTTATCTTCGGTCTTGAGCTTTAATCTGAGGATTCTTGCAAGTGTCTTGAGTACGAGATCTCCCATTGGATGTCCGTAGGTATCGTTTACTCGTTTAAAGCGATCGACATCAATGATAACAAAAGATATATGAGTTTTATTATGTTTGGCTTCCTCAAATATTATCTGTGCTTTTTCCGTGAAGCTTCTTCGCAAGGGGAGTCATGTAAGGGAATCTTTTATATTATTTTCTTTTTCTCCAATATAAGAAAGAGACATTCAGAGAATTTCTGTCGCATTTCTCACGAGCATTGTGTCTTGTTCTTTGTTAAAATGATCCGGGTTTTCTGACGAGAGGAGAAATTTTCCAATGCCCGGTATATCGAGGGCAATAGCAGATCATATATTACCGAATATCGCTGAATCTAACTGGGTAAGCATTTTTTTTGTCAGGTGATGACTCTGTTTAAAATTATGTCGTGAGAATAAATTATTGGATCAAAGAACAACCAGTTCACTTGGAAGTGCTCATTTTTTGAGCGCTCACTCTGAAAGTGGAAGAAGTGTTGCAAGACGCTCAAGTTTTTCTTTCTGTTTAGTTTCTGTTGGAGTTTCTATAAAGTCAGGATCTGAAAAACGTTTATTCATCATCTCAATCTCGTCTGCGAGCATTTGAGCTAATGGGTTTTCTACAATAGACCCATCTTTATCTCTAATGGGAGTAAGGATAATGTGTGTAGATACTCATGGAAATTTTTCTTGGATAGCCTGTTCTATATGGAGTATCGCATCAACAACCGTTTCGATACCTCAGCCTGATCGCAGCTCCATATTAATAGAATGAAGTTTCATCATTATGGATGTGTTTCTTTTTTGATTGACAAGCTCCTCCTCTTTTTCTTTTTTTAATGCACAAATTGTTTCTTCTTTGCTCAAAATCTGGTTTATGAGTTTTTGTATGATTTGAGGATATTGTTCTATAGTGCTAATAAATTCTTCTGTGTATATCTCTTTTCTGGAAGGTGTATTTCATAATATCGATTCTATGGCTATTCATATTTTTCCTAATTGGTGAAAAAGTCATAGAGTCTTGACTGGAGTTTTGCTTGAATATCATTTATGTAGTGGAAAAACATTTTTATCTGTCATAAATA
Organism: uncultured Candidatus Peribacteria bacterium; assembly: GCA_964598195.1. GTDB lineage: Bacteria > Patescibacteriota > Gracilibacteria > BD1-5 > UBA2023 > UBA1545. The sequence goes on from CAZRBF010000004.1 coordinate 6,035, forward strand.
GATGAGAAAAAATTATAGTACTGAAATAGTACTATATGAATATTCCCTAAAAAGTAAAGAGTATGTGTGGAAGAAAAATGAAGAACAAGAGTGTTGTATTGTTACCCTCCAAGTACCTGCAAAACCTCTTCGAGACTGACTTCTCAGAGTATGACTTTGATGAGTGCATCATCCTTGATGGTGACCATTCCATCGCCGATTGCCTGAACTTCTAGTTGTGTCTTGGATGCATGGGAAAGGACGAGTTTCTCGATCCCTTCGGTCATTTCGAGAATCTCGAAAAAACCAGTTCTTCCTTTGTGTCACTTATTACGACACTTTTCACAACCGCCTTCTTGGGCACGGTAAAACATGAGTTTATCTGGTTCACTGATATATTTTCCTATTCGGGAGAGCACCTTATTTTTGATGTTCTCATCAGGCTTGTAGCCAATCTTACAGTGTGTACAAAGCTTTCGTGCAAGACGCTGTGAGACGATGAGTCGCAAACTTGAAGTAATGAGAAGAGGATCGATACCGAGATTGGTAAGACGTTGGAGAGTATTGACCGTAGAGTTGGCATGTATGGTAGAAAATACCAAGTGTCCAGTGATCGAAGCCTCGACTGCCAGTCTGGCTGTTTCGGAGTCTCGGATCTCTCCCACCATGATAACATCGGGGTCTTGACGTAGGAGACTCCTGAGTCCATCGGCAAAGTTGAATCCAATCTGTGGATTGATCTGTGTGTGATTGACTCACTTGATTCGGTATTCTACAGGATCCTCGAGAGTAGAAATGTTTTTCTCCTCAGGATCAAAACGCGAAAGCATGGAATAAAGTGTTGTTGATTTTCCTGATCCAGTGGGACCGACGATAAGTACGAGTCCATACTGATTTTCGAGATGTTTCTTGATTTTTATCATATTCATAGGTAGAACTCCTATCGACCGGAGGTCCATAAGTTCACTCTCTTTTCGCAGGAGTCGTATTACGACCTTTTCTCCATAAATAGTTGGGATGATGCTCACTCTCAGATCGACATTTTTATCACTTGCGATATCGTGATAGTTAGCTTTTCCATCTTGTGGGAGTCGCTGCTCATCAATCTTGAGACTGGCAAGAATCTTGATCTTTGCGATGAGTGGTGCTTTTTCATAGCTAGAAAATCGTCCATACTCTATGAATCGCCCATCAACACGAATTCGTATAAGCAGACCGTCTTCCTCTGGTTCTATGTGTATGTCGGAAGCTCCATGAGAGAGTGCTTTTGCAAAAATTTCATCTACCTCTATGAGTGTTTTTCCGAGTGCTTCTGCTCAAAAATTTGGAGTTGAAAGGTGCATTTTATTTGCCGCAGGAGATGGCGTTCATTGCATGAGCGCATCCTTTTTTTGTCACATACTCTTAAATTTCTGAATCATTTTTACAAATGAGTTTTCAGACTTTGGAGCTACCAGCTCTGGAGGTGTGGGTTCGAGATTATTGAGAATGTCTGTTTCTGGAGTCATATTGAGTAAGGGTTGTATAAAACTGAATAATATTCTACCACATAAATTTCAGAAACACAAAAATGAATGCTTTTTTACGAAACAAAATCTCTCGACAAATCATTTTTTTATAGAAAAATAAAAATATAAGTTGATTTTTTTATATTTTTCCTACTATCTAGGAAGAGCTATATATTATTCTTCTTTCTATGGGCAAGGTTATAGATTTTTTTCAGGCAAAAGAGCTTTTGCAAAAGCACTCTCCCCATAATTGATCATGAGAAATTTGACAGAGAATCTCAATGGAGTTTGGTGATATTATGTTGGCTCCATCATTTATGACGCCAGAACGCATTATAGAAAGGGACGCTACTACCACAGGTTTTTTTTAGCGCTTGCGAAACAGGGGAAACTGACGATTATATCTTCATCTCCTGAAATCAATCTCGCCTCTGTAATGAGGGTTGTGGATCCAGACACAAATGAGATTCATCAGATTCTTGTGAACGATTTTATGTGACTTACGGACTATTATAGTAGTCAGACCGATGATCTGTTTACATATATTTGTGAACATCTCAAGATATTGGATATTGAAATTCATACTGAAGTGGCATCAGATGTCATATACCGAGAGTATTTACTGTCTCGAGAAGAAGTAGATAAATTTTCACCTCATGGTGTTCTTGTTGTCTTGAAAGATGGTGAAAATCTCATATATTCTCATGATTGTAGAGTACAAACAAATGATGGGCAATACGTCGTAGTCAAGCCCGAATATTTTATAAATCCAGAAAAAACAAAGCTTCTTTTTATGCTTATGCATGCAAGAGAAACCTATCTCAGGAGTGGATATCATATAGATGAAGAGGTTACCATGGAGATCCGCATACGAGAGGGTGAATATGTGGATACAACAAAGATTCCATTATCTTTTATGGATACAATTATCGTGAATGCTATTAATAAATCGAATCCTCTTCATGTCCTCAGACATCTCTCGCCTGAGGAACTGATGTACGAGTATTATCAAAAAGAAGTTATCCCTTCTCTGAGTCCCCTGAGCGAGGAAAATTATGGAGAGGAATAATATGCTTGAATAATTCTAAAAAGTACTATACTGAATGTCAGTCTAGCACTTTTTTCTTATCTCATGAAAATTTTCTCATTCCTCGTATTTTTTTGGCTCTTGTTTATAGGATATGTTGGCTTTATGGTTCCCCAAACAGTTGTCATAAAACAGGACTTTATCGTGAATCGTGGCGATACGCTCGCAAGTCTTCCGAAAAAACTCTCTATTGCAGTCAATCCAACGCTCTTCAAAATCTATACACGGTTATTTGTAAAGAACTTTACTCTCCAGGCGGGAACCTATTCCATCGAAAAAAACACGACTCTTGAGTGACTCTTTGCAGGGGCTTTAAAAAACCCTGTGTCGAAAGATATTACCATTACCCTTTTACCGGGTTGGAATATATGGGATATAGATATCTATCTCACAAAAGAGGGAATCATTCAGGCAGGGGATTTTACAAAAACTTCCGAAAATATATCGGATAGTCTCAAAAAAACATACCCATTTCTGAGTGATGTGACCACTCTGGAATGATTTCTCGTTCCAGATACCTATAGGATCAGCACTGAAGCAAACGCCGATTCTATTATAAAAACGCTTTTAGATACTTTTAATGAAAGAGTGTATAAAGAATTGAACTTTAGCACCAATGACGATCTGTATGAAACCCTCGTATTCGCATCTATTCTTGAAAAAGAGGAGAAAAATAGTGTCAATAAATCCATAGTTGCAGGGATTCTACAAAAACGCCATAAAGAAAAAATGCCCATTGGTGCTGATGCAACCGTTTGTTATGCGTATCGCCTTACTATGAACGACTGTACACCCGCTTTCATATGAGAGCATATTTACAAGAAAACTTCGTACAATACCCGTGATAGCCTGAATCTTCCCCCAACACCTATTGCCAATCCGAGTGTTGATACTATTCGTGCAACTATAGAGTCTCAAGCGAGCAAATACTATTATTATCTTCATGATATGGACGGTGGTATCCATTATGGAAAAACCCTCGAAGAACACAATAAAAATCGTGTAAATTATCTGGGGAAGTAGTATTATCTTTCTTCTAAAACGAGCTTCACCACTTCAATATTTCCCGTTTTTTTCTTCCATACTTTGAGGGTGATTTCATCACCAGGAAGCTTGTCTTTTATGACATCACGTAGGGTTACTCCATTTCCGAGAGGACTTCCTACGGCTTCGGTGATAACATCCCCACTCTCAAGTCCCGCTTTTTCTGCCGGGGATTTTGGGACGATAGCATCTGGAGTATTTGTGATGAGATCTCCAGAGGTTATTGTGAGATTTAAGCTCTTGGCAATGTCCTGGGTAAGTGCGATGGTTCGAACTCAAACAAATGCTCGTTTTATTACTCCATTTTTGAGAACGGAGTCTATGATGTGGGTAACTTCTTTTCCTGAGAGAGGAATAGCGAAACCAAGTCCTGTCGAGTTGCTCGCGATGGCAGTATTGATCCCTATGACTTTTCCATCGAGATTTACGAGCGGTCAGCCAGAATTCCCTGGGTTAATGGCTGCATCGGTTTGGATGAGTCCTGTGAGGAGTTCTGTCGATTGACCTCACATGTCTCCTGCTTCGATAGTGCGATCAAGGGCTGATACCACTCAAAAAGTAACAGTGTTTTTGAACTCAGCGAGGGCATTTCCTATGGCAATAAGAAAGTCACCAACTTCGAGAGTATTGATATTTTCCACAAAAGTAACTGGTTCTCTATCGATAAGTTTTTTGCCGTCTATGTCGTACGTTTGTACTATGGCTAGATCAGTCGTCGGATCAATGGCAAGTACTTTCCCAGTGAATTCCTCACCAGAAGCATTGATGATCGTATAGCTGGCGTTTTGATCAGAAACCACGTGCTTATTTGTCAGAACAAGACCGTCTTTATTTACGAAAAATCCTGTTCCACCCCCAACCTTCCTACGTACGGTTCCAGAAGGTTCGTAAAAAAATCCAAAGGGGTCAGTTTTATAGGTCTGCACATCTTTCGATACGATGATACTGACAACAGATGGTGAGAGCTTCTTTGCGACCGATTTGACACTGACACTCAAGCTTTTGAGAGATGAGGTATCTACTGGGACATCTTGTTTTAGTGAAACGATAGAAAGACTTCTTGCTCACTTATAGCCAATATTTTCAAGAAGAATGCTCGAAAAGAGTGTGGTAAAAAATGCACAAAGAATAGTCAGCATAAAGAGTATGTGTGGGTTTTTCATAATGAACAATATAAATGGGTAGACTAATGGATGCGTTATTATAAAAAAGAGTGCAAAATATGCAAATAAAAAATTATCTCTGAAAATAATTGTATTTTCTTGCAATATTTTATAGGATGTGCTATTATATTTTCGACAAGTATCCTTTTTCTTTAAACCTATGAAAGAAACTATTTTAGTAGTAGAAGACAATGTTCTCATCGCAGAAATGTATACTTACAAGCTTAAACTTGAGGGGTATGATGTGCACTTGGCAACCGATGGAGTCGAAGCGGTGAAGTTTATTTTTGAGTGATCTATCATTCCAGATCTCATCATACTCGATATTATGATGCCCAATATGAATGGGTTTGACGCTCTTGAAAAAATCCGATCTGATTCTCGATTTGACGAGACAAAGATTGTTATCTTCTCTAATCTCAATGAGCGAAAAGATCGTGAGCGATGTTTTGCACTCGGAGCCGATGACTTTCTCCTGAAGGCAACCGTTACACCAAAAGAACTCATAGCACATGTTTGAGATTTACTAAAACAATATGACTAATACCAAAAATATACTGGAAAGTGCCAACTCGTTTCTTATAAACATAGAGTACAAAAACATACTCGATGCCATGACTGAGAGTATTTGGATTGGTGATGCTAATGAGCGAACTGTTTATGCAAATCCCAACTTTTGTCGACTCATGGAGTATTCTCTGGAAGAGATGATAGGGAAGGAATCCTATGTTTTCTGGGATGAGGAAAGTACAAAAACCGTGAAGCAGAATAACTCCCTCAGAAAAAAGGGGGAGAATTCAAAGTACGAATGAGTCCTCAAATCAAAAAGCGGAGTACTTATCCCAGTACTCCTTTCAGGAACCCCTCTCGGAAATGGAGGAACTGCCGGTATTATGACAGACCTACGAGAGATTAAAGCCGTTAAAGATGAAGCTATTCGACTTCAGGAACTCAATCAGGTGAAGGATGAATTTATCTGACTCGTATGACATGAACTCCGCACGCCCATGACAGGGATTCGAGGGTATCTTACCATGATTCGTGATGGAGATGCTGGAGAGGTATCTGACCAGGCGAAGCACTTTCTCGATATAGTCATAAATGAATCAAAAAGACTGATAGATATGATCAATGATATGCTCGATGTTGCCAAACTCGAAGCCTGAAAGATGGAGTTCAAGGATGAGCTCATTTCTCCAACAGAAATTTCTCGCCTGGTGGTTGAGGGTCTCTCTTTTCTCGCCAAACAGCGAGAAATTACTATTGCCACAGAATATGACTCATCTTTTGAAAGCCTCAATGTGTACGCCGACTCTGCAAAACTTCGCCAGGTGCTTATCAATCTCCTCGGAAATGCTCTAAAATTCACACCCGCTTGAGGCAAAATTACACTCAAACTTTCTCGCACAGATAATCATATTCTCTTTGAAATTATCGATACGGGTATAGGAATCCCTGAGGAACATCTCTCAAATATATTTGAGAAATTTAAACAGGTAAATAATTACCTCCAAAAATCTGTCTCTGGAACAGGACTTGGGCTTTATATCTGTAAAAAGATACTTGCTCACTTTGAGAGCGATCTTCAGGTAAGCTCACAAGAGGGAGTGGGAAGTAACTTCTATTTTTCTCTCCGAATAGTCGAAAGTACATAAAAAAACTTAAAATATATTAAATTTGCAAATCTTCAATAGAGGTATATTATATATGCAATACGCTTATTCCTCACTTTATGTGTATGTTACCTATTACAAAAAATATGAAGGGCTTTACACTTGTTGAAATGGTTGTGATCATTGGAATATTAGTTATACTTGGAACTATTGGTTTTACTTCCCTTACTGGCTACTTTGCCTGAGCTCGGGATAGCAATCGACTCACTGATATGAATAGTATTTACGGACAACTGAATGCCGCCTATACAAATAACGGATCCTATCCTATACCAGATACAGCTCGAACTATAGATATGAGCGGTACAATTATTGCCCATCAGGGGTATGTAGGGGAATCGGTACTCGAGGCTATCAAGTTTGAAAAATGAGGAAAAGATCCAACAGACACGAACTACTATACATATACAACCAACAAGAAAAAGAGCCAAGCACAACTTCTCGGTTTTTTTGAGGACTATGACACGAGTAAACTCTCCTTCAATACCTGATCTGCAATGGTCTATACTGCAAATTATGGGGATTATGTAGATAGAAAGGTGGGACTCATAGGAAATAATATCTGCATACTCCTCGACTCAGGAAGTCTCGTGCCAGTGCAAGAAACGACTACTGGCAGTCTCGATGTTGCGAATACTTCGACAGGGTATACGGTATTTTGTGACAGTAATATGGTGAGTAACGGAACTGGCGAAATTTTAAGTCTAACATTTGAAGAGAGTAGTGCTTTGTGTGAGTTACAACAGAACGATATTAATACCTTGAATTCGTATGGAGGATGAGCATATGGAACATTATCTGTTCGGGATGCTAACGGGACTTCTATAACTTTTCCATTGACAAAAAATAAATGGTGTAATGATGTTACCATGCTTTCTTGGTTTAATGGTGGTACTATATTGCCAGCAATATTTAAGCTGAACAGATTAACAGACCTTTCTTTAATCGGCAATTGACTTACCACTCTCCCCCCAGAGATCGGAAACCTTACGAATCTTACCGCTTTACATATTACTCAAAACTGACCTCTTGCCTCTCTGCCCTCTCAAATGGCAAATCTCAAAAATCTTACGCATTTAGATCTATCATGGAATTGGTCTACCACTCTCCCCCCAGAGATCGTAAGTCTGAAACATCTCACTGAACTAAATTTAGACACGAATAGTTTCACAGGCCTCACAACCATCATTCCAATATTAGAAAACCTCCCGAATCTTACTCATCTCAATCTCTGATCCAATGGTATTACTACCATCCCCCCAGAGATCGGACACCTCCCGAATCTTGCTAATCTCAATCTCGAACGTAATGGTATTACCACCATTCCTCCAGAGATTGGGAATCTTGTAAATCTTACTACCTTGGATGTATCAAGAAATTCTCTTACAGACCTCCCAGATCAGCTTGGAAACCTTGTTAATCTCACTTCTTTGAAACTCTATTATAATTCTTTCCCAGTCTTTCCTCCAGAGATAGGAAAACTCATAAATTTGCAATACTTGGATTTGTATAGTGCTAACATTACCACCTTATTACCATGGATAGGAAATCTCACAAATCTCACTTATTTAAATATCGGTAGGAATACCCTTTACACTCTCCCTCCAGATATAGGAAAGCTCACAAATCTCACAGAACTAAATGTGTGGGATACCGCACTTACCACTCTCCCTCCACAGATAGGGAATCTCACAAAGCTCACTGTTCTGTTTGCTCAAGATAACTCCATTAACACCCTGCCTCAAGAGATTGGGAATCTTGTAAATCTTACTTACTTAGATTTGCGTAGTAATTACCTTACCTCACTTCCAGTCGAGATGAAGAACCTTACAAATCTTGAAGGTTTGGCGTTGGGTGGTGATAATCCATCCTTGTGAGTATTTAATGTCAATTTTGCTAAGAGTTCTTGGTCACCATCAACTATTCAACGAACCAATTTTCCAGCTCCCTGACAAACCATGACTATTGGAGAAAATGCGACAAATGTGGTCATAACAGTCACTCCGTAATGTATTATTAATATCTTAATGTTTCTCACTCTATGAATAAATATATTCTCACTTTTCTTTTCTCATCACTTCTTCTCACATCCTGTGGCGAAACGTCAAAACATGTCACGACCGTACCAGCCAATTCCATAAATGGGCAGGTCGTGACCGAAGTACCAAAGAAGGTTGCTACAGCATCTGGCGATATTGAAGCCATGAAAGAGCAACAGCAGGCGAATGTTTTGAAAGCCTTGACTCCAGAAGAGTCGGCTCTCATAACAGAGCTGACAACTGCACAAAAAGATCACGATAGAATGAAACAGGAAGATGTCATGAAAAAAATACGTACATACGAAGATACAAAGAGAAAAGAGCTCAATGCTCTCGACGAGAGTGGTGATATGCAGAAAGCTCAGGAACTCCGTAAGTCTTTATACATGTTTCATATGGCACAGGAAAATATGCGATAATTTTAAAACTTTGGCACTCGATATTTTTGGAGAAAATGCAAAATCCTCCTTGCTTTTTTTGCTTTCTCTGTACAATGCCACCAAAATATACTCCAATATACTTTCATGAGAAAATTCCTCACGTTCCTGATTTTCGCATTTTCGTTGTATTTTATGGTCCCTCTTTTTGCT
>CAZRBF010000004.1:15217-33466 GCA_964598195.1 uncultured Candidatus Peribacteria bacterium
CCTCACGTTCCTGATTTTCGCATTTTCGTTGTATTTTATGGTCCCTCTTTTTGCTTTAGAGGACATGCCGACTGAAGAAGGAGTACCAGAAGGGATCGTTGCGGATACTTCGCCACCTCGGGCTCAGATTATTACGTATTTTGATCTGGATCATAATGGGAAAGTTGACCAGATAGTCGTGGGTTTCGATGAGCCTATTTTTTGAACACCCTCTGTTCCGTATAGTACCGGTATGACCATATATACGAGGAGATGAGGACTCTTGGCGAGTGGGGTTACGACCAATCTGGATTTTTCGGATCATATCATCAGTGCGATCCTTGCTGGAAATAACCTGACACTCGGGCTTCTAGAAGGAGATGTGATCAAGAATAATCTGGTCATCAATACCAATGCAGGATCGAGTAACTATAGTGACCTGAAAGTGGGGCTTTTTGCTCAGGCAAATATAGCTGATATTCTCGGGAATACTATGAATAGTATCGCGAAAATTATGTCGACGAGTAAGTTCCCAAATAGTTCTACGGGGGTTTTCAGTGCTACGACTAGTATTGACTTTCTGGATACGGGGTATCTGTATGGGTCCAATTTCTCTGGGGCACTCAGTGTGCAAAAAATCGATTCTCGATCAAAAATAGGTACGCTGGTTTTGAGTGGGATAATACTCAGTGTTTCTGCCGATTCTTTCCTGGGGGATGGGAATACGCTTCAAGTGGGTACTGGAGCGAGACTTGATGGGAATAATACGACACTTACTGTTGGCTCGGAATCCCATATCCTCTCGAGTACGGGGATGACTTTGTTTGGAAAAGAGGGCTTCAGTTCGTCGTTTCGGACTCTTTCTGGAGATATTCTTTCGAGTATTTCGACTGTCACTGAAAGCGGGATATATTACACGTACAATGGTACACTTATCGGTTCTGGACTAGAACTTACAGTAGATTATGTTTCATGAAGTGGGGATATCTCGCTTTTTTCTGGTGCTCTTTCGGGAACCAGTACCCTGGTAGAGTTACCACATGAGCTTTCTCTCGGGAATCTCCGGGCAGTGGTTTCTCGGAGTTTTGCCACTGGTGAGAGTGCGAGTTTTTCGGGAATTACCCTGCTTTTTGATACCTTGACCCAGACGAGCGTCACTTTCGCTGCGTCGATTGTCTCAACGGGATCGGTTTCTGATGTCACTAAGACGTCCGCACAACTCTCCTGAGTGATCTTTCGGCCGAGTGTATCTGGAAATATCTCTTTTGGTACCGGTAACCTTTCCCATACTGGTATCGTTAATAACGGATTTTTTTCTTTCTCTGGACTTCTGGCAGGCAATACGTATTTCTACAGACTCGGACTCGTGCCATTTCCTTCCTGGGATGAGATATACTCGGATACTCTTTCTTTTACCACCCTTCCTGCAGCTATTCCACCACCACCTATTACTATCGCTTTTCAGAATACGACGTACTTGACGGATCAAAACCCACTTTTGAATGAGTTTACGTGCGATAATACTCACACAGATTGTAAAATAAATTTCAATCTGGAATCGTCATTTGGTACCGGTTACACGGCTTCGGATTATTTTTGTGAGCTCGATTTTGATCTGGATTATGAGAGTGGGGAAGAGTACAAATGTAACCCGAATAATGTCACTTTTCCAAGAGGTCACGACTATCATTTGCGTTTTCGCATCATCCATACGCCGGAAGTGAGTTTGTATACTGAGCGCTCGATCCTCATTCATTCGCCGAGTCTTACGGGATCGACTTCTTCGAGTGGTTCAACTTCCACCGGTGCAACCAGTGAGAGTGGTACTACTTCGACTGGATCGAGCACTCCACCAGATGTTGTAATCGTCCCAGTTGTCAGTTCTGGAGGTGGATCGAGCTGGTCTCCATTGCCTGTTCTTCCTTCGATCATTTCTATCATCCCGCCAATAATCGTTGTTCAGTCCGGTCTGGATGCGAATAATCGCTGTACAAAGACAGATTGTACGCTCAATTTTGAGTACAAAGTACTTGGACCTAAGGAGACATGTTCTTGGGATTTCTCTGGAGGATCGTACCTTTCGGGCACACAAAATAAGTGTAATCCTGGGTATATTCATTATCCGCTTGGTGAATTTTCAGTGACTCTTCGGGTTTTTGAACAGGGAAATATTTCCAATTACCGAGAGTCGGTATTGCATTTCTCCAATGGAACCCAGAGTCAGATAGTACAGGCGAAAAACACTCCAGAAAATCATACTCCAGTGGCGCTTATAAAACTCCAGTGAACTCTCGGGAAAACGAAAACACAGCAAGGAAATAGTGTAGTGTGTATCGGAGTTGACGAGTGCAGTATCAATCTTTCCTGAGAAGAGAGTTATGACCTCGATCACGATAAACTTACCTACCACTGGAACTTTGGAAACGGACAAACGAGCGATAAAGAAAACCCTGTGGCGATCAAGTATACTACCGGAGAATACGGGATCGTTCTGCGTGTGACCGATACAAAAGGCACCTCGAGTGAGGCGAATTTTCGTGTCTCGGTGTCTCCCAAAGACCAGAAAGAAATAGTGTCCACAAAACCTCTTGATCCGAATGTTTTTTCACTCAAAATTACTCTTGCCAGCCCGAATCCGCTAGGAAACGATGGGGTGTCAGAATGGGTCGAGATTACCAACCCACTCGGGAATGATATTTTCCTCGCAAACTGTATACTTGATGACGATCAGGAAAAGGGAAGTGATCCGTATAGTTTTGCAGATTCTGCCATTATCAGAGCCAATTCCAGTAAACGTTTCTATAAGCTCCAAACCCTCTTGAATCTGAATAATACCGGTGATTCGGTAAATCTCGTTTGTGGGGGCAAACTCGTGAGTACACTTGCTTGGGATTATTCGGTTCCAGAAGGGTTTGTGGTTTCCTGAAAAGGGTGACCATACTCTGGACGAGTTCGTACAAAAGTGCTCCGGGTCGTAGATGGAGATACTATTATTATCGAGCTTTATGGTAAAGAGGAAAAAGTTCGACTCATCGGAGTGGATACACCAGAAACGGTTGACCCAAGAAAAGCTGTACAGTACTACTGAAATGAAGCATCGAACTACACTCGAAGAGAGCTTGAAGGTCGGGAAGTAGAGCTCGAGTTTGATTTTAATCCACGGGATAAATATGACCGACTGCTTGCATATGTTTGGATAGATGGAAAGAACTTTGATTCAGAGCTTATTCGCCTCGGATATGCGCGTGCGTACCTGAGGTTTCCTTTTCGCTACTTCAAAGAGTTTGAAAAGATAGGAAAAGAGGCCGAGAAAAATAAGGTAGGACTCTGGGCAGATCCTGAAGTCAGACAACTTCTTTTAGCTGATGCGAAAGAAGATAAAAATGCCCTAGAAGAACAACTGAAAGAAGAAGATAAGGCGATTCTTGACGACTTGGTCGAAGTCGTAAAAGATACGAAAATCGGGTCTGAGAAGATGGACAGTGAGATTCTCGACAGACTTCTGGCTCTCGATACTGACGAATCGACTGATGTTCTCAAATATACGAAAGTTCGTGAGGTACTGCAGGAGCAAAATATCGAAGAGATACACATCTCCCTCCAGTGACAGCTTTCTAAAAACCGTACCCAGAAAGGGAATACCTTTACCTGCCATACCAAAACCACCTGTAGCGTAAACTTTACGGCTGGAAAAGTCCGAAAAGATACTATCTACTATTGGGATTTCGGCAATGGAGAGACTTTTTATGGAGCTAACCCGAGCGCACACAAATTTGCTCCTGGAAAATACACTATAATCCTGAAAATATACGATGAACGTACGGGGAACATCCGCGAAGAAATTTTTCATATTGATATAGAAAGGCTCGTGAGCTCAAAAAAACCAAAAGTTTCGCAAGTAGCCTCGGAAAAATCAGAGAAACCAATGGTTATTAAGGGGCAGGATTATTTTGATCCACCAGCATTAGAAAAGCCAATGCTTTCACCGCTTCAAGCAGCCATCTCTACAACTGCAGTAGTGCTCGTATTTTTTGGGGGAGTGTATGGAGTGTTGCGGAGGAGATGAGTGATTATGTAAACAAGGGGTACCTATAACAAGGGGTAGCTACCCCTTGTTCATGAGGGAGCACTGAGCAACAAGGGGTAGCTACCCCTTGTTCATGATACACGAGCACTACCCCTTGTTTACTATAGACAGAAAAGAAAAAAAGAAAACCCTTGAAAAAGAATCTTTTTTATGTAATATCAAGTGATAGTCAGGTATTTAATAAGTCGGATAAATTCTATGTATACATTCAATAAAGTACTACCATTTATTGGGAAGCAAAATCCTACTGAGGATCCAACATATCACTCTGAAATTCTTGATTTGTTTCCAACCCTTCGTACAGAGATAATAAAAATTCTTGAACAAAAAACCCGTTCAAATCCAGAGCAAAATCATGAGTGAAGAGTGCTATCGAAAAATGAAGGAATTGTTTCCAAGGAAGATTTAGAACTTCACAAGGCGAAACTTTTTGAATCATTCGAAAAACAATATACCATGACGGGAAACAAGAAACCCCTTGTTGTAGTCAGAGATACATGCTTTACCAATGATCTACTCGAAGGGAGTTTACTTCGAATTTTTGGACAAGATTTGTATGAGAAATATGTTGATTTTGTAAACATAGACTATTGAGCGGAAGATTCTTTTTTTGTTGATAGTAAAAATATTGATATATGTTGCGATAACATACATCCAAATGCTATTATATTACTCTGAGGAAGCCTTGCGGATACCTATACTATACCACTATCACATTATGGCGGAAAACTCGCAAGTATTATACGAGATAATCTTATGCAGATACCCCCTAAGGGTGTGAATAATAGAATCCTGGGCATATGTTTTGGTCAACAATTCGTGGCAAATCTTCTCGGGTCTATTCATAAGGAATCCCCGGCAATTATAGCAACTATTAAAGGTGTGGCCCAGTTCATGCCTGCAGAATGTACTATGGAAAACATGGATAATGTTCCAGACATGGCCAAACAGGCTTTTGATGGCATTACCAATTTTGGAACAAATTTCAGCTTTACCTCTGCCTTTACTCGATCAGGACATGTTGATTTTAATCTGTTAGATTCCAAGCAAAAAATACTCGTTACACCTATTGCCAGAGATGTGATAACGGGTGGTTGTATAGGATGGTCTTTTCGTCGTGCTATTTGATTTGGGTGACATCCGGAGATTCGCTTTAAGGAGGACTCTCCAGTACTTACCGATAAGATGTCCATGTTGGCATACGCTCTAAAAAAAGATTATGGAGATGAAATTCTGGGCATTGCAAATAATTTTGCCCTCAAAAAAGACACGACACCTATTCAAAATATCGACGAAGCTTTTTATGTATTTGCACTGAAGGCTATGAGTGATGATATAGTGGCGCATATTTGAGACAGAGAAGAGAAACTGAGTATTTCACCACTCATATCGAGAAGTGTCCCAGAAGAGTCGATTTACTATCAAAGACTTGGCTCATTGTTATTGACGGTTTATAATAAAGTAACGAGTATTCTTCATGGATTGGAGCCTGATTTTATGCGATTGAAGGTGGAAAATAAACATGATATGCTTACGAGATTAGACTTTAGCAAAAAACTTATTCTGAATTCAAAATATGATTGGAAGGTGAACCGTTGAAATGCCGAAACATCGGCACTTCTGGGTTTCAAGAATCTCGCTCAAATGACGAATGACATTGTCTCACATATGAATGCAAAAGGGGATGGCGGACCATACATTTTTCGTGATTGGGGTGCAGGGAATGGTACACTCTTAAAAGAATTACACGAGAATCTCCCCGATAAAAATATCATATTTTATGGAGTAGGGGACGCTATCTATTTTGATCTGTATCAATGACTGAAAAAATTCCACCATCTGTATCCAGATATACCAGAAGAAGTATTGGTTCTTTTGACACAAAAAGTCATAGAAAAGTATAATGTTCTCGAAGAGGGGGATGCATGGAGACACTATACATGAATTGAAGATGGTGAAAAACGAGGGAATCTTTATGCAAAGGTATATCACATTCTAGAGGATGTAGAACTTTTACCAACGGATACTATTTTTTTTGCGTCTATGTTTTCTCGTGTTACGACGATGTTTCCTGGAGAAAATATAAAAATACTTTCTCAAGAAACACAAGCGTATATACTCTCACATCCAGAAGAGATATCTTTATTAAAAAAACGTATTAGAAATCAATTTTATACATTTTTTGAGGGTTTTTTTGAGCGTATTTATATTGCAGATTTTGCAAAATTTTGCATGAGTGATCAGGAGCTTTTGCAAGCTGATATCCAAGTGGCGGTGAGGAGTACATCTCATGTGGACAATAGTGATTATGTTAAGGTTTTGAGTGAATATATACAGTCATATTCCCGAGATGGAAGTGTGCTTTTTGAGAATGGAGTACACAGATCATACTCGTCTGTTCCAAGAATTGCAGAACTCAAGTTTATCGCAAATCATCATGCGTCAGAGGGGGTCACTATTGATCTAGTGTACGATACAAAAACAAATTATTTTTCAACGGCTATTATCCAAAAACGTTCGATACTTCCAAAGGATTTTTTTGAAAAACATCTCTCGGAAGGTAGTGTACTTGTGACTATTCAAGAGGCTAGTGAGTGTGTATTTTTTAAATTCGAAGCTTTTTTTCGAAATTTTCTCGTGTCTTCTTTTCGGGACTATGACATCTTTTTCGAATTTAACGGAGAGATTGTTAAATTTTTAAGAAAATCTATTTATTGGCTTGAAGATAAAAAAAATAGTGATTTGATTTTTAATAATATGACTATACTTGTAAACAGCATGGTTGACTTTTATAGAAATTGAGAAAATAACCAGCAGCGTGAGTATGATTATATCACCCTCGATTCACTTCTGTTTTTTCGAGACTCCAATGGCGAATCTTTGTACGAGATAATATATGAAGAAAGTACTCATCCTCAACGTGAAAATACTTGGTTCAATCCAGATGGAAAGAGAAGAAACTAGGGTTTCTAGATAATAGTACCTATACAATTTTATTCTCATAAGTCTTACAAATTGTATGTATCCATTCAATAAAGTTCTTCCATTTAAGGGCAAATTAAATCCGCAGCACGACTCTGGATATCAAGAAGCTCTCGAACTTTTACCGGTCACCCAAGAACGCGTAAAGAGTATTATTCACGCACAGGCAGAAAAAGTATCTTCTTCTGATTTTTCGTGAGAGATTCTTCCGGATAATAGTGGTATAATGCCAGAAAATATTCTCGAGGACTATAAGAAACGTCTTATAACTTCGCTTAATAAACAACTTGTTCTCGCAGAGTGAAAAAAACCGATCATCATCATACGAGATTCTTGTTTTACTAATAATCTTCTGGAAAAATGTCTCCGTGGGGTTCTTGGTGAAGATAGTTATGATGCCTATGTTGATACTATTGAGATAAATTACGAGACTGAGACAGAGGATGTGACCATCTATGAGAAAATTCATAACAATGCGATTATTATTCTCTGAGGGAGTTTTTCTGATACATACGCTATAAAAAACCGATCATTTTATAGAGGGAAACTGGCAAGTATTATACGAGATAATCTCTCAGAGCTTCCTCCGGAAGGTGTGAATCAACGGATACTCTGAATATGTTTTGGTCAACAATTATTGGCAAGCATACTCTGAGCCATGCACAAAGAAACCCCACAGGTTATAGTAAATAGTAAATGAGCTGCTCAATTTGGATGGTATAAATGTACTATTGAAAATCTGGAATACGTACCTCCGGTTTTTAGACATGCCATGGAAGGCCTCTCAGATGTTTGAACAAATACGGATTTCTCGGCTGCATTTACTCGGACTGGGCATGTAAATTTTAATCTTTTTGGAAATGGAAAATCTCCAGTTATGCCTCTTGCGAGAGATATTGCAACATGAGATATTGTAGCTTGGGGTTTTAATAGGGTTCTCTGATTTCAGGGTCATCCAGAGATACGATTTCAAGAAGATGAATCCTTCCTGGTCAAGTTTATGTCGGATTCATCTCCGGGACTGGAGAGAGATTACGGAAATGAAGTAGAGTCAATCGTGAATAATTTTCGAGTAAATCCTGAACTCCCACCCATTAAAGATATTGACTCAGCTTTTTATGTACCCGTTCTTTTGGCACTCAGCAATGATATCGTCGAGACTCACAATAAACGTGAAGACAATAAGAAACTTTCTCCAGTATATGAAAAAGGTGAATATAAGGAATTGAACGAGACTTTATTGAACTGTATCCATGTAAGATCAGAAATCATTAGAGTAGAAGCCAAGGGTGGCGATCCAATACGTTTCAATGAGGACAGTAGGATGAATATACTTGCAAATTATGATGTAGGAAAAGAAATACTTGATCTGAATACAAAATTGGATTGGCAAGTAAATCGTGGAAATTATCAAGTATCCATGGTTCTTTGATTCAAGAATCTTGCAGTTCTCACTGAAGATATTGTCTCATATTTTAAGTCACAAGGGAACCATGGACCATATGTATTTCGAGATTGGGGCGCGGGAAATGGTACTCTTATAAAAGAACTCTATAAATTACTTCCAAAAAGAGATATTATTTTCTATGGCGTAGGAGATACGGTCTATTTTGACCTCTATCAAGGACTTAAAGAAAAACAGAAAGAATACTATCCAGGTATTCCAGATGAAGTCTTGATTCTTTTTACCATGAAGGTGATTGAATGATATAATAAACTCGAGAAAACATGTGTAGAAGAGAGGTATCCTATAAAATCAGGAAAACTTTTTTCAAAAATTTTTCACATATTGCAGGGTGTACAAATCTCTCCTGATGATATCATATCTCGTGCATCTATGTTTTCTGAAAGCACCACTATGTTTTCACGAGGTCATGAACAACAATTATCAGAAAAAACAAAAGAATATATACGATCAAATAAAGAGGAAATTCGTTCATTAAAAATGAAGCTCATGACATCTTTTTATAGTTTTTTTGAGGGGTATTTTGAACGTATCTATATCTCTTCTTTTTCTCACTTTTCTTTGGAAAATCGAATTCTTCGAGAGGCAGACATCCAGGTGGCTATCCGAAGTACTTCTCATATAGATGATGAGGCATATTTTAAAGTTATTGCAGATTATTTGCTTTATAACTCGCGATCGGGAAGTATATTCTTAGATAATGGTGTTCACAGATCATATTCTTCTGTACCAAGACTCGCTGAACTATATAAAATCTCAAAACGTTTTCCTGATGTTACCATCAACCTTGTCTATGACAGAGAAACTAATTATTTTTGTACGGCCATTATTCAAAAACAATCCAATATTCCTCTCAAGTTTTTTCGATCACATATACGTGAATGACATATACTCATATCGATTGAAGATGCTGTATCATCAACATTTTTTAAGCTTGAAGCTTTTCTGAGGAATTTTATAGTTGCCAATTTTAAAGACTTTGATGTTTTTTTTAAATTTAATTCAAAAATAATAGAGTTTCTTCAAGATGCTGTTGATTGGATAAAACCATGACTAAAAACTTACTTTTACGGAGGAATAGTGGGTCTTATAAATGAAATAGTTGATGAGATGAATAAGAAACTCACTCATGATGAAGTACCTTATGAACATATAGATAAAAATACTCTTTGTGATTATAGAAATTCAAGAGGGGAGGGAATAGAGGGTATCCTTGTTGAAAAAGCAGTTCGTCCATATGGGATTAATATATATGGAAAGCGAATGAATTAGAAGTAAGATCCTATACGAGCCCATGCTCTTCGAGAGTTTCTAGCTGTTTTTTCGATAGAATTTTTTCGAGGTCTTCTCGAGGAGTTTCACTGATCTTATCGATACTTCCAGCAAGTTTTAGGATATTTTTACGTGCAACGGGACCAAATCCTGGGAGTTCCTCGAGGATGTTTTTCTTCATCGCTTTATTGCGAGCACTTCTGTTGAATCCTATTGCAAAACGATGAGCCTCGTCTCGTATTTTCTGAAATAACATGAGTTCCATAGAGCTCTTTTCAAAGAGAATAGGATTGCTCTGACCGGGGATAAATATCTCTTCCTCACGTTTTGCTATAGAACAGAGGTAGGGAAGTATGACTCACTCTTTTCATTCACAAGCTCGATTCATCGCTTCAAGTGCTGATGAGAGCTGTCATTTCCCCCCGTCTATCACGATCATATCGGGGAAATTATTCTGCTCGATGCCCTCGAGAGCACGTCTGTAAAGGACTTCTCTGATAGAGGCAAAATCGTCGATCATGCCTGGGGAGAGAGTTTTGATCTTGTATTTTCGATACCGGGAGGTTTCACTTTTTCCATTTACGATAACGGATCGCGAGGCGACCGTGAATTGTCCGTGGGTATGAGAGATGTCATAGCACTCGAATATGAGTTCTCAGGTTTTTCAACTCCCCTTGATCCCCCCTTTTCAGGGGGGTAAAGTATAGCCAAGTCGCTCAAGGATATTGACTTGAGTACCTCTCGTTGGTGCTTTGACGGCAAGTGAGCGGATTTCTTCGCGTTGAGCAAAGGAGAGGAGATTATATTCCGCAAATTGCAGCATCTCCATCTTGGGACCGATTTGAGGATACTCCAGTTCTCGTTTTTTTTCGGAAAGAGCCTGGAGTAAAACTGTATCTTCTGGTTCTTTTTTGAGTAAGATCTTCACGCTTGATGGGATATCTTCCACGATGTAGCGATTGGCAAGAAAAGCACAGAGTACTTCTTCGGGAGTTTCCTCTAGCTCATTCTCTACTTCTATCTGGTATACACCCACTATATGTCCTGATCGAATTTCGGTGAGTCCTATGAAGTTTTTATGGTATTTTTCGATGGAGATTATCACATCATGGTCGCCAGGAATGCTGTCTCGGGCAATTTGCTTGGTTCCAAGTTTTTCGATCTGTTCAATCTGCAGTTTCAGCTTTTGAGCTTCTTCAAACTCGAGTTTTTTTGCTTTCTCTTGCATCTTTATACGAAGCTCCTCAATAACTGCAATACTTTTTCCTGAGAGAAATTGTTTGAGTGAGGCGATGTTATCACTATAAATCTTGATCTTTTCTTCTGTGAGGAGGCACGGTGCTGGACAGAGTCCTATGGAGTAGTCCAGACATGGAATGGATCGCCCAGATTTGTTTCAAATCTGAAGTTGAGAAACACGATCCCCCGACTCTCTCGAATTCTCGGGATAGTTTCCCCCCTTACTAAGGGGGGTAGGGGGGATTTGTTTTTCTATAAACTCTACACGACAACTCCGAATCTGGAAAATACGCTTGAGTACTTTGAGTATTTCGGTGACATTGGCTCCGGCGGTATAAGGCCCAAAGTATATTCCTGTGTCTTTTTTGATACGGGTCTTGATAACTTCGGGAATGGTTCCACTGGTGATATGAATATAGGCTAAGTTCTTCCCATCCTTCATGAGGATATTGTATTTTGGCTGATTTTCTTTGATGAGATTGGTCTCAAGCACGAGCGCCTCAAGCTCGTTTCTGGTCTCTATTATCTCAATATCGTGAACTTGTGTGATCATCGACTGTTTCGCGAAATTGAGCCTTTTTTCATCACCCCAATAGGAACTGACACGAGAGTGAAGGTTCACTGATTTTCCCACATAGATGATGACTCATTTTTTGTTCTTCATACAATACACTCCAGGTGAAAAGGGGAGTGTAGTAATTATTTCTGAGATGTGAGTCGGGGTTTTCATAAGAAGGTTTTAATATCTGAGGTTATAGCCATTTTTCTACCAGAATGTTTGATTCAATAAAGATATTTTGTTCAAGACTCTTCTTTTCCTCACTCGTAAACTTTGAGAGCACCCAATCCGATACACTGAAGCGATCATCCCTTCCGATACCTATTTTCTGACGCGCAAATTCTTCTGTTCAGAGATTCTGAGCAATAGATTTGAGACCATTTTGACCTCCAGAGCTTCATTTTTCGCGAAATCGAATCTTTCAAAAATCCATATCGATATCATCTGACAGGACAAGTATATTTCCGAGGGGAATCTTATAAAAGCTCACGAGTGCACTCACTGATTCTCCCGAGAGATTCATGAAAGTCATGGGTTTTAAAAGAATAATCTTCTCTCACTTGATGACTCCTTCGGATATAACTCCTTTGAATTTCGAGACTTTCCAGTCCTCAAAGCCCCATGAATTGCGGAGGAAATCCGCGAAAAGAAACCCGACGTTATGTCGGGTATTTGCGTATTCTTGTCCGGGATTACCAAGTCAAATAATGAGTTTCATGTAATGAATTATTACAAATAATATCGACTCCCTCTCTTCCAAAGGAGAGGCTCCCCGAAGGGCAGTACTCCTGGGGTAGGAATTGGGGTGGTGAGGTTATTTACATGTAAATGTCTTAATCAAATCCTCGTATTTGGTTGTTGCACCAGTAGTGAGTCCGAGACCAAAAGTTATAAGATAGACAGTATCTTTACAAACTTTCGAGGTTTGAATAAACTTCTGTTTTGGGGTGTTAGTATTGTATTTTGCCTCAAAAGTATAAAGATTCGATTCATCTTTATCGCCAAAAGATACAGTCTTTTCATCAAGCTTGGTAAAGTCTTTGTATGCACCTGTCGTGAGAGCATAGTTGACGACACTGTACTTCTTTGAAGTCATAGCTTCTGTAAGACGCTCCCTTAGAATGCTCATGTTATTAGAATATCCAGAAACGATCTCGCTAGAGGTGAGAGCAAGTGCAATAGAGCCATTTTTTGGAGAGGGAAGCGATGCTTTATCAACAACTATCCAAGTCTTGGGAGTTTCGATAGTAAAGCCCTCTCAGGCAAAAGGAGTGGTACTTATGGTGGACGAGTCCGCTCAGGCCCCACAGGAAGTAAGAAGGAGAAGGCAAGAGAGAAGAACTACTTTATTCATAATACAGAAAGTAAGAAAATATAGAGACCCAAATGGATACTTAAAATAAGGAGAAACAGACTAGCACATATGAGAAGAGCAAGATATCTGAGAAAGAGGTACCGTTCCAAATAAATGACTATGCCATACGAAAGGATATTGTAAAAAAGAGCAAGACAGGAAAATACAAAAAGTGGATAGAGAAAGAAAGTAGCGGTAGCACTTTGGACAATAAATGTCCCACTCAGTGTCATGAGGAGTGAAAAATAGTAGAGAAATGCCGAGAATACAAAGAGATTTTTGGCAATTCCAAGATGGAGACGTGCGCGTTCCAATGGGCTTGCAAAGAGTATATCGCGAAGTCAGAAAAAAGACACAGTGGTACTTTTGTCCTTGATTTTATCCATAAATTTATATAATGAAACAAGAAGCTTTATTTCCGATTATATAAAAAAATGTCTTTAACACAAGAGCAAGTTATACATATTGCACATCTTGCAAAACTTCACCTGACTCCGGGTGAAGTTGAGCACTATCAAAAAGATCTCAATTCTATTGTTGGATACATTGATATGCTTTCAAATATTGCTGATGCTAAACTCGAGAAAGTACATGGAAATATTCAGCATAAACTTATTCCACGACTCGACGAAGAACATCGCGATATTTCGCGAGAAGCACTTCTTGCGCGCTCTCCACAGAAGATTATTCACCATCAAATTACTGTAGATAGTCTCGGGATTCGAGCATAACAAAGAACCCTCATGCTTACCTCACTTACTCTCGATTCATTCAAAAACCATATGAATCGTTCGTTTTCCTGGGGAGATAAAAATATACTCACGTGACCAAATGGTTCTTGAAAGACAAATATTCTCGAAGCAATTTATCTCTTCATAAATAGTCTCCCTCCACAAGAGAGGGTTTTTTTGCAACTCATTCCCAGTGACTCCTGAACACTTTCTCTTGGAGGAGAATTTCTCAAAAATAATCTTCCATATAGCGGAAGAATTGGTTACACAAAAGGAGATTGAAAAATACATTTTTTCTCACAAGAAAGTGCTATAACCCGGGCTCGTCACACGGAAATTTTGCCATTTCGAGCAGTTCTTTTTACCCCCATGGAGATGAATATCCTCTACCTCTGACCCGGTCTCAGGAGGGATTTTTTGGACGAAGCCCTCCTACTTGCATATCCAGAGTTCTTAAAATTCAAACGTGAATATAGTCTCGCGCTCAAGAATCGCAACAGTCTCCTCAAGCAGATTCGCGAGTGAACAAGCGATCGAAGTACACTTGATCTTTGGGACTCACTATTTGTCGAGCGAGCAAATGTATATTATATATACCGAAAAAAACTTATTGATTTCATACAAGAGCACACCACTTCGATTGAAACGCTTTTAGAGGAAAAGTACCAACTCAAATTCACTTATATATCGAAAGTGAATTTTCAGAATCTCGAGTCTGACATGCTAAAATACCTGAAGGAAAATAAAGAACGCGACATTATCACGGGGCACACATACATTGGTCCACATCTGGATGATTTTTCGTGTGTGATATCTGGAGATATTATCTCGAGTAGTTATCTTTCCAGGGGAGAAAATAAAACCATCCTTATTGGTCTGAAATTTATACTTATCAAGTTCATCGAGCAGATATCACAAAAACCAACCATTTTGCTCCTTGATGATCTTTTTTCCGAACTCGATCATGATCATATCGAATCCATACTACAAAATGCCTGAAATCGTCAATTATTTATAACTACGCAAAATGCACCAAGTTTCCTCTTGGATAAGGGATTATTTTCATTTTATGAAATATAATATAAACTAACAGTTGTAATTGTAAATAGTATTTCGTTGGCACAATTCGGTTTTATTCATATAGTAACGCTGTATGACACTCTATTACTTATAATAATCGTTCTTATGAAAAAGATACTTGCATCACTTTTAGTAGGTTCATTCGGTTTCTCATCCTTTTCCGTATTTGCAGAAACGGGCGCAACTCTTACTCCAACGAGTGGTAAAGCAGATCATTTCGAGGTTTCTATTAAGTCTCCAGTTCGAGTATGAGAGGCGACAGATATGATAATAAAGGTTGTTGATAAAGCGGGGGTCTTAAAAAAGGATTATCTCGGAACAATGTATGTTACTATAGATAATGATAGCAAGGCAACCATTCCATATTCTGATGATGGGTATACCTTCAAAAATTCCGACCAAGGAACTATTACTTTTTCTAAAGGACTTTCTTTTACAAAAGAAGGAAAAATGAAGGTAACAGTGCTCGATGCAGAAGATGACAATCTCGAGGGAGTCGCGACTGTAACGGTAACGGCTGGTACTACTACAACAACCACATCTACAGAAACAGTCACCATAACTACACCAGATAATAATTCAGAAATTCCATCTGACTCCATTAATGTAACTGGATCAGCAAAGAAAAATAGCAAGATACAGATTTTTCTTAATGGAAAGCAAGTAGGGGAGGCCCAGACAAGCGAAGATGGACAATTCATCTATGCACTTAAGAAAATTGACCAAGAACAAAATGTTCTCCAAATCAAGCTTCTTGATGGAACAGACAAGATCATTGGCGAATCCGCAAAAGTTTCTTTCAAGTCCAGTACTAGTGGTCCAGTTTTTAATACTCTTACCATAAAAGAAGGCAAGAAAGTGACTGTTGGTACACTCCTCAATATTACAATATCTGCCGAAGCGAAACTCAGGGAAGTAAGTGCTACTCTTGGAGAAAGTACCGGAGTTTTCAAGGAAACAACCGATGGTGTATACGCTGGAACCGTTTTAGCACCAAATATGCCTGGGAGTTTCCAAATCGGCGTAACTCTCAAGAATGATCTTGGGAAAGTTACCACCAAGGAAGCAGTTGAGGTGATCGAAGTAACAGATCTCCCTGTGCTTTTTAAGAATATTAAGTCAGAGGTGGCCGGGAAAAAAGTTATCTTCACCTTCAATCTCGATGCCGAACCAACAGATCTTGCTAAGTTTAAATTTCAGTACGGGTCAGAAAGTGGAACTCTTTCAAAAGAAGCAATTACTCTTGAGAAATCCAAAATACTCACCAAAAGTGGTACGTATAGTTGGTATATTCAGGATCTTGATCCACAGACCAAATATTTCCGCATCCTCGGTCTCGACGCTACTGGAAAAGAGATTTCTAAAATGCGCCCTTCCGATATATTTGAAGTAAATCTCTCAATGGCCGTTGCATCAAAGTGTATGGTTTCTAATATATCAGGACTTAAGACTACCGCCGGAGACGGTACAACCATATTATCTTGGGATGCCACTCCAGATGCAACAAGCGGATACAATGTCTACAAAAAAGGTTCTGACGGGCAATATGTTCTCATCGAAAATGTTCCAACAAATAGCTATGTCATCAATGTTGCTGAAGGGAGTGTGAAACACGATGACTTTGCAGTAAAGGGAGTGTGCAATAGTGGAGAAGGGGAGTCTGTTTCTTACACAGAAGCCACCAATGTAAAAACTGGTCCAACTCAACTTCTGATCATTCTTGGATTCTCGGTGCTTATTGGATTTTTGGTAACTCGAAGAAAATTTGCTTTCTTTAAGGGAAATTAATTGCATGAAACTCTAGATAAGAAAACATCCCGAGTACTCGGGATGTTTTCTTATCTATGAAACTTCTCATGAATCTCCTTAAGCTTCGGGTTTGTGACGTGTGTATAGACCTGGGTTGTGGTGATCGAAGCATGTCAGAGGAGCTCTTGAATGGCGCGAATATCGGCACCGTTAGTGAGAAGTGTTGTGGCGAAACTATGCCGGAGTGTATGAGCAGAGACATCCTTTATAATATTGGCTTGCAGAGCGTATTCCTTAATCTTGGAGGTGATAAAAAACCGAGTGAGTCGTACATTTTCATCTGAAAGTGGTTTTTTTACGATATCATCTCATTGTACTGATTTTGAATAGACATTATCATTCCCGAAATTATGACGGATAAAAAGGGGATTGAACGTATCTTTTTCGCCAAGTTCAGCTTGGCGAGCCTCTAAATATGCATGCATCTTCTCTACAGCTAAATCGGTCAGATAAACCGTACGGATTTTTCCTCATTTACCACGAACACTGAATTCACGGGTATCGAGATTGATCGCAGATTTGTTCAGTGCGGTCAGTTCCGATATACGCAAGCCTGTTGAATAAATACACTCAATAATCGCCGCATCACGTTTTCACTGAATCGTACTCGTGTCGATCTGATTGAAAATCCTGACAATTTCCGCGGTATCCAAGAATGTAACTTCACGATCTTTTTGTTTAATAAGATCGACACAAACCGGATCGATCGATTCGTATCCTGTTTTTCGACAAAACTTCAAAAAAGCCCGAAAAGTTATCATATAAGCATTTGCTGTCTTGATAGATAGTCACTTTTCCGCTATATAGAGCCTAAACTCATTTAAATCGCTTATTTTGATGTTTTCGAGAGAGAGATGACAGCTATCAAGGAGAAATCGTTTTAAAACATTCTTTTGTAACCGTTTTGCCGAGTCTTCTGGGGATTCGAGAAAAACAAGTTCGTGTTTGGTGGGTTTTCATTCAAATTCAGAAAGTTCTGGTGCAATCCAAAAAAGAAACTTCACCAAATGTCGTTCATATTGTTCAACAGTTTTTGGACTTAGATTCCGATGAATTCTTATGTAAATAAGAAACTCATCAATGGTGCGAACGAAATTCATATTTGTAAAAGAGAATGGATAAAATGTATCGACACTATTTCCCAGAGAATCACATCACATCACATAACTTACATTATGTGATGTGATATTTATTTCTGGAAATTATATCCAACTCCCCTCTGAAGTCAAAAAATAAATCAAATTTTGAATTCTCAATTTTTAAATAGAATAGAGTCTATACAATAATATTAACCATCTCGACATATGCCGTACTCAAAACTCGATCTCTCTCGCATTCACTCAAAAACCGAACTTATGACAACTCTCGGAACTTTCTTTTCGCTTCCCGATTGGTGGTGACACAACTGGGATGCTTTCAGTGACTGTTTGCAGGTTCAGAATGTATCGACCCTCCCCTCTCATATTCAGATACTCTGATTCGAGCACCTTCAGAAAAACCTCAGCGAAGATGCTCGGAATTTCCGAGAAATTCTCGATGAAAACGGCATCGAATATACGCTACTCCCCTCCTAAGAGCTATATACCCACGGTGCAACAGTATTGAGTATGAATGCTATAAGGAACAACAAAACTATCCCGGCAATAACTTTTTCTATTCTTTTTTTAGCGTCATCAGCAGCTGTTTTGTCTG
>CAZRBF010000004.1:33566-38254 GCA_964598195.1 uncultured Candidatus Peribacteria bacterium
CCGGCAATAACTTTTTCTATTCTTTTTTTAGCGTCATCAGCAGCTGTTTTGTCTGCTCAGGCAAGTGAATACTGAACTCATGAAACCACGAGCATGAGAATCCCAACAAGTGCGGTAATAAAGGTCACATATTTAATGAGTCACTGCAATATAAGCATAACACTTCCAAAACCAGGCTGTATCGTACACGTATACTTTCTTTTCGTAATACCATTCCCAGATTTTGGATCCAAAACACACCCCATTCCAGGAATATCCTCCGTAACAGTTACGGTCGTAGCTGATCCTTTTGCTGCTGCTTCGGCTTCAGTTGGTGGCCCACTCCATTCTTTTCCATTTGCATCCGTGTATTCTGCCAATGCTATATTGAAACCACAAAACAAATACATTCCCAAGATCACAATGCTGATAATTTTCCTTTTCATGGTATCGAAGATTATATGATTATAATGTAAAGTCTGCAAGATCTTTGAGAAATGCATAACTGGCGAGTAATATAATGACGGCGATGAAGGTGTTGATGACGATGGATTTTCCTTTTTTGGCCTTCTCCTCCTCCCCTGCTGAAGTGATATAGTAGTACCCTCCAAGAAGGAGAAAGAAGATAGCAACTGGTCCAGCGAAGAAGAGTGCGAGGTTGGAGAGTTGTGCAAAAATCCCTTGTCATTTTCCAATATCTCATGAGTAGACAACTGCTATCCATCATTGAATAACCGAGAGAAATATAAGTCCGAGAACCCCATAAAGGATACGTCATTTGGCCTGTTTTGTTTTTTCTTCATTTCATCCTGAAGTTATGAGCTCAAAGGCTGCCAGTGTGAACATGAGAACAGCTGCTCAGATTATTCCTACACGAAAAAATGAAAGAATTCCGTTTTCTACTGTGGTATTCCAATCGGTGAAATTTATAAATATATTTGAACCGCTGGTCACCGGCTGTGTATAGTTTCCTGTAGGATTTACGGTGACATTTGCACCTGATTTTCTGGCAAAGATACTATAGATCTCAGTCGGTATATTTACGAAAAGAAAAGCCACGAGTGTATACATAAGCTGTCGCTTTTGTGTACTGACGGCTTTTTCATCACCCATGGCCATAACCATGAGTGTTCCTGAATAGACTATATATATAATAGCGAGAAAGCTTATAAGTATCTGAAGACCATGGAGAACTTTCTGTGCTCAGGATTGAATCTTTTCAAGACTATCTCCTCAAACAAGAGGAGTTGTGGTGGTCACTGGAGCGAGTTCATTTGCTCATGGTATAGCGGAAACTCAAGCAAATGATAGCGATACAATATTACAAACTATACCCAAAGAAAGAAGGATATATACTATAGTGAGTTGGATTTTTTTCATAGAAAAAATGTGATGAGAGCTGTCATACAGTGTATAGAAAAAAGACAGAAGGTCAAAAAAAAACTCACCGGAAATTTCCGGTGAGTTTTTTAGTCATCATTGGTGAAGAATCCTGCATAACTCTCTTCTGCTACTATTCACTGATCACGGAGTCGATCAGCAGAGTTTCTCATGGTGATCATACCATCTTGAGTTCCAAGTTCTATGTTGTTATTTATCTGCACCAGGTCACCTGATTTGATGAGGTTTTTGATTGCTGGGGTAATAAACATGAGTTCATGAATACCCACTCGCCCCGGCTCATTGGCCTTTGGGAGGAGTCTCTGTGAGAGTACTCCGAGAAGGGAGTCAGCAAGACGTACGCGCACTTGAGACTGTATATCTGGGTTAAAAAACTGGATCAGACGATTGATGGTCTGAACAGAACCAGACGTATGAAGAGTCGAGAAAACCAAATGTCCTGTTTCTGCAAGGTTCATGGCCGCCTCTACTGTTTCTTTATCTCGCATCTCCCCTACCATGACTATATCTGGATCCTCACGCATGGCAGCACGGATCGCTGCGACAAATGAGTCGGTATCTCGTCCAACTTCTCGTTGTGAGAAAATTGATTTTTTATCCGTAAATATGAATTCAACAGGATCTTCGATAGTGATTATATGTTCTTGTCGTTCCTCGTTAATCCGATCAATGATAGAGACCATGGTTGTTGATTTACCAGAACCGGTAGGACCAGTTATGAGGAAAAGTCATTGTTTAGATGTGAGGATTTTTGATACACCGCTTGGAAGTCAGAGATCTTCCATTTTTTTTGAATCACGTTCGATTCGTCTGAGAACAAATCCTATTCGTCCAAGCTTAAAAAACCCATTTACTCGAAATGGTGTCCCATCGGCTGACACGTAGGCAAAATCCATATCGTGCTTATGAAGAAATTCTTTATACTTTTCATCATCTCCATGAAGAAGCTCAAGAACAAGAGCATGCATCATCTCTTTTGTAACCTTTGCCGTCTCGCCACCTTGTGTCATCTTTCAGATCTCGCCATGTACACGAAAGCCGATATAATCCCCCTCTGCGAGGTGGATATCGGAAGCCTTTATCTTGATGGCGTAGGCAAGTATTCCTTCGATTTCTGGTTGTTGTGTTTCGGTAGTCATAATTTCAATATAAGTAAACTTTTATAGAAAGGTAAGTATATTCAATAATTACTGAGAATCAAGCAATTATTACTTAATTTGTGCAGTGAAGAGCTCTTTCATCTGACGTACTCGATCCATTTCTGTTTCAAGTGCCTTACGTTCGTCGAGAGTTTTCTTTGCGAGAGCTTTTGCAGTTGCAACTTGTTCATTGTACTCAGCAATTTGTGCATCTATTGTTGCTGCTATCTGCGTATGCTTGAGAAGAATATCGTCATACTCTGTGATGGCCCTTCTTACAGGTGCATAGATATCATTTTTTTCTGGAACGACAGAATTCTTAATGGCATTTGGAATCACCACTGGTGCTGAAATAATTTCTTCAGGGATCTCAACAACTTCAGCAATAATAGTCTCCTCCTCTACTTCTTCGACGATATTCAAGGGTTCTACGACAATGTTTGGCCCATCAAAAAATGCAAGTTCAGAAGATGATGATTGCTCTGTTTGAATATCTGTTGTATCAGAAATTTCTGAAGTCGGAGTAGCGTCAGAAAAAAAGGAAATCTCAGCTGGAGCGTTTGAAATTTCTGGAAGTGGATCAAAAATTTGTTCAACAGTATCCGGAATATCAGCTGCAGTAGGAGTGTTCTCTATAAGAAGGAATGAACCATCCTGATCATTCTTTTTTTTCGCAGCCTCAAAGGAAGCAGCGGTAACATTTGTTTTTGGAGCTTCTTCGAGAACACTATCAAAAAATCACATAAGAAAAAAGTTTAGGGATAAGATCCGTTTTTTCGGATAACAAACACAGTGTATCATATTATAAAAATATTTGCAAAAAAAAGACTTCATTTTATACTCATTTTGTACTAAGTCCTTTTATCTTCCACAATATGACATCTCTCGAAGTATCGATACAGGATTGCCAGAGTGGTTTTTCTGGGTCATTTTCTCATATATATGAACACTTTATAGATAAGATCTATCGTTTTGTATTTCATAAAACCATGGACGATACAGTAACTGAGGATATTGTCTCGGATGTATTTTTTAAGGCCATGAAAAATATAGAAAATTTCTCAGGTTCTACAGAACAAGAGCTGTCATCATGGATATACCGAATCGCTCACAACTGCGTAATTGATTTTTATCGTACCAAAAAAGATCACTCTGATCTGGAATGAATTGAGGAAACACATGGATCCAATCCTGACTATACGGGTAAAATAGATAACAATGTGACCTTGGAGAATATTCTTGGATTTCTCGATACCCTTCCCGAGGAACAGAAAAACATTCTCATTATGCGGGTTTGGGATGATCTTTCGTACAAAGAAATCTCAGAAATTACCGGAAAAAGTGTCGATGCTTGTAAGAAAATGGTCTCACGCATCATGGCACAGATCGCCGCAAATGTCACCTTTTTATTTTTTCTCGTCTTTATATTATAGTGGATAAACCCTCTTATTCCTCGTTATCACAAACTATGAAAAAACTCCTAGAAGAGCTCTATGAAGCAGAGCCAGAACTTCGTGAAAAAGAAGAGCAGATAGAGAAGATCATTGCTCAAATGCTCGTTATTAAGCCGAAGGTCAACATCTCAAAGGACTTCAAAAGAACGCTCGAGAGGCGTCTGATTTCTATCATTCCTCCAGGTGGAAAAGAGAGACGAGTTCAGAGAAGTAATGAATATTTCCGTATTTTTTGGTATATTTTTTGATCTGGAATTCTTGCATCATTCGCGATAAGTTTTGGATTTTTATCGTATTTTGAGCAAACTCCTTCTACAGAAATACTCCCCCCATCAAATAATATCGCACTACTTTCAGTGCCAAGTGATTCAGCTTCGACTGCCGATTCAATGACTGCTCCGATGGTGATGAAATCTGAGAAAAGCGAAAACTTGGAAGTTGCTAAAAGTCTTCCAAAAACAGCAAAAAAAGTCGCTCCTGTAGCCACTACTAGTGCTCCAAATCTCATGACTATGGATTCCTGAACTCCAGTGGCTCCCGAAAAATCAGAAACTCCCATCGCCTATGTTGGTGAAGAATTCACTCCTGAATCATCCAGCAACATGCAACCCATGGCGAAGAGTTTTGGTGCCACTGCTTCGCCCCAAACCGAAAGCGATACATTTTCAGCCCAACCCCCCCCTACTGCTCCAGCAGTACCAAAAATCACCTTTGC
>CAZRBF010000005.1:0-27092 GCA_964598195.1 uncultured Candidatus Peribacteria bacterium
GAGCTCCTTGCCTCTTTCGCATTTCTCGCGATGGCGTTCTATGCATTTTTCCTCATAATAACAGCCTGAGGAGCCGATGATAAGGCAAAAAAAGGAAAGCAGACTATTCTTTTTGCTATTATAGGATTTATGCTTATAAAAGTACCCCGAGTTTTAGTGGAGAGTATTTATGGGAAAGCCGAGTGTGAAAGTGGATTATTTGGAATATGTAAGATAACCGCCCCAAATCCGAGTGCAACCGTACAGATCATGACGACACTTATTAATTACTTCAATGGTTTTATCGGAATTATCACCGTCATTCTCATTATCTATGCCGGATTCTTGGTACTGACCGGAGGATGAGATGATGAGAAGCTCAAAAAAGCAAAATCTATTATCGCATATGCTATCATTGGTATATTCCTCTTGGTCGTAAGTTATATACTCTTTAATTTCTTTGTCCTAAAGGGATAATTCATATATGGAAAAACCGGGAATAATCAATAGAAATGTGTTCGACTGAGAAAAGATATATTTTCTCAAGCATTTGCGAGCCGCCTTTTTTTCACGACCGAGAACCGAGGAAGAAAAAACACAATTTGAAAAGGATTTCCGAAAGATCTCCATAGCATTTGACCTCGCTGCAGAGTGTCACAAAAATGAAACACGGGACTCCTGAGATCCATACATCACTCATCCAATTGGTGTAGCCGAGATTCTTCTCAAGGAATTTGAAAAAACGAATGCCAACCAGATTATGATTGCTCTTCTCCATGATACAATCGAATCCGATCCCGATTATAAAGAGATTATCAGAAAGAGGTTATGAATACAGATGTGTGACCATGTTGTCGCACTCACTAAAAAAGGGGTGACAGAGTATCTCAAACCAAGAGAGGCTATTATTAAATACCCCGCTATTAAATTATACGATCATTTCATTATACAGTCGATTACTTCTTTTGTCCCACAGATAAATAAGGATTCTATTATTGGGTTTTTGTGAAATAAAATACTTGGCGACTTTGAAAAGGAGCTCAAACAACGTAGAAACAAAGATTATCTTGCCAGTCTCAAAAGCCTTGAATATGATGAGCTTTGTGTAAAAATTGCAGATCGTATACATAATCTTCGAACACTGGGGAATTGCAAGCCCGAAAAAATACTACGCGTTACAGAAGATACTGTTCTTCACTTTCTCGATAAAAAGGTTGGGGAAAAATGTCCAGGTCCACAGAGTAGAATTGCTGATGAGCTCGTTCGTATGACCAAAGAAAATAATAAAAAAAGAGTGGCTGAAATAGAGAGGCAAACAAAGATGGATACAGAAGTTCCAAAAACAAGAGATATAAAAAACCTACGTTCCACTTCGATGGCAACAAATACAGTCAGTATAACGTGATAATTAACCATATACCCTATGTTTCGATGTCGCGAATGTGGAGCCACGAGTCAAAAGTGGCAAGGAAAATGTAGTGCTTGTGGTGAATGGAGCACGCTTGAGGAGGAGGTTCCTCTTTCGAAGAGCAAAAAACAGGCAAGTTGAAAAGAGCAAGAAGTTTTTCAGATCCTTCCATCTCGGGAATCTATTACCAAAGTACAACTCCGAAGCAATGAACTCAACACGGTTCTTGGAAATGGGCTGACCCCCGGAAGTCTCATTCTCCTCTCCGGAGAACCAGGAATAGGAAAGTCCACCCTTGCTCTCCAGATAACCGATTGGTACGGTCAACAAGGCAATACTGCCATATATGTAAGTGCCGAGGAAAATATTCATCAGGTGTCTGATCGAGCCCATCGTCTCGGGATCAAAAATGATCACATACGAATATTTACCGCACATACACTCGAGGATATCCTGGAAACCCTGGAACGAGATACTTCTGGGCTTATCGTCATAGATTCCGTGAGTATGATATCCTCGCTCGATGTGACCTCACAATCGGGAAGTATCACACAGATTCGGTACGTTACCGAAGTGTTTATGGAGTTCTCTAAACGAACAGGAAAGTCCATTATTCTGATCGGTCACGTGACAAAAGAAGGAACCATTTCTGGTCCAAAGATTCTGGAACATCTCGTAGATACGGTTCTCTTCCTGGAGGGAAGCAAATATGAGGACTATCGGATACTTCGAGCGCTCAAAAATCGATTTGGTCCAACCGATGAGATTGGACTCTTTCGGATGACTGAAAATGGGCTTGTTGATATAGCAAACCCAGGACTCGAATTCACGGGAAAAGAAAATGAACATCTATCGGGCTCAGCCCTCTGAATCACCCTCGAAGGAAATCGTCCTATCGTGATCGAGATAGAAGCTCTTTCCACCTATACGAAGTTCGGATATCCGAAACGATCTGCCCGTGGAATAGCGGCTGGAAAAATAGATCTCCTCATCGCTGTTCTTTCAAAATGGAGCGATACAAAACTCGAGAGTGATGATGTCTATGTGAATATCGCACGAGGACTCTCTATTTCTGAGCCGTGAATAGATCTTGCCACTGTTGCAGCTATCATATCCTCCAAAAAGAATAAACCCCTCGGGAAGCGCGTATTTTTAGGTGAAATCTCCCTGACATGAATCGTAAAAAACATATTTGGACTCCAAAAGCGCATCGACGAAGCAATAAAACTCGGTTTCTCCGAGATTATTGTCCCAAAAAATACAGGAATAAAAGTGAAAAAGGGATTTTCTGTAAGCCTTGTCGAGATATGACACATTGGAGAATTATCAAAACTCCTATAAAGACAAAAAAATCTCTCTCGAGCGCTCGAGAGAGATTTTTTGAATATTATAGAAGTTCTACAGTACCACCAGCTTTTGTCACCTTTTCTTGAGCCTGAGCTGAAGCTTTATGAATTCGAACAGTTACTTTTGAAGTAATCTCTCCATTACCAAGAAGCTTAATGAGTGCTCCGATATTTGGGATGATTCCTTTTTGTACGAGCACCTCGCTATCAATCGTAGTAACTCCCTCTGCAGCAAGTTTCTCAAGAGTAGAAACATTGAGTATAGAGAATACGTTTGGAGCATGTGCAGTAAAACCACGCTTCTTTGGAAGACGTCTAAAGAGTGGGGTTTGTCCTCCTTCAAATGCGGCATTGAATTTACCACGTCCAGTTCGAGAATTCTGTCCACCATTTCCGCGACCAGAAGTACCTCCTTTTCCAGAACCAACTCCTCGACCTACACGCATGCGTGGAGTACGAGAAGCGGGAGCAGACTCTATAGTGTTGTGAGAAAGCATAGTATAACGTTATTAATGAGTTAGTTGAAAATCAGTGTCAGAGAAAATTATTCTGCTTTTTTTGCTTTTGGAGTTGCTGGAGCTTTTTTTGCAACAGTTGGAGCTTTTGGAGCAGTAACCTTAGGAGTCTCAACAGGAGTTGCGACAACCTCTTCAGCTACAGCAACAACTTTTGGAGTAGTAACCTTAGCTACTTTCTTCAGACAAGAGAGAGCCTTCATGGTTACTCGGGCATTGGTAATAGGATTATTTCCTCCTCGTTGTTTTGCAAGAATATCCTTGATTCCAGCTACAGCGAATACCTTACGAGCAGAACCTCCAGCAATAAGTCCCGTTCCCTTTGAAGCAGGATGAATAAAGATATTGGCAGCTTTATAGCTGGCGTTGAGATCATGAGCAATAGTTCCATCGATTATACTGAAAGTGAGAAGATTCTTCTTCGCATCTCGTACAGCTTTCTCAATAGCAACAACCACTTCTCCAGCTTTTCCCATACCGAAACCAACGGTTCCTTTTCCATTACCGATAACAACTGATGCTCGGAAACGAAGTTGGCGACCTCCGGCAGTTACGCGTGTAACTCGATCTACTCAGAGAAGTTCCTCTTGGAATTCTTTTTCAACATCCTTGAATCCTCCACCACGTTTATCATCCCTAGGAGGACGACGGTCATCTCTTTGAGATTTAACTGGTGCAGTTACAGTAGTAGTAGTATTAGTATCAACCATATGAATGGAAAAAATGAATAATTAAAATTGGAGTCCTCCGGAACGAGCTCACTCAGCAAGACACTTTACTCGACCTGCATAGAGGAATCCTCCGCGGTCAAATACACAAGTAGTAATACCGAGCGAGAGTGCTTTTTTTGCAAGCTCTTCACCCACTTTTTCAGCGCATTCTTTTTTCGTACCAGTTTTTATTTTCATATCACTTGCGGCACAAAGAGTTTTTGCAGCAGCATCGTCGATCATCTGTGCATAGATAGATGTATTGCTTCGAAACACAGCAAGTCGTGGCTTTGTTGCAGTACCAATAACAGTAGAGCGTACACGAACCTGTCTTCGTTTGCGTTTCATAACCTTTTCTAACATAGAATGGGATTAGCTAAAAAATTAAAAAGAATTTTTTTGATTGTATAAATTATATTATTTCTTACCTCCGGTTTTCCCGGCTTTTCGACGTACATGTTCTCCAACATATCGGATACCCTTTCCTTTGTATGGTTCAGGTTTCTTGATAGATCGAACAAGTGCTGTATAGTACCCAACCTGTTGTTTATCGATTCCAGAAATATGGATAACATTCTTTTCCTTTTCATCTACAGCAATAGTAATCCCCTTAGGTGCTGGGAGATCAACCTTATGAGAGAATCCAACAGCAAGAACGAGTTTAGATGGTCCAGCAACTTCAAACTTATATCCAACTCCTTGTATTTCAAGAGATTTTTTATACCCTTCAGATACCCCGACTACCATATTGGCAATAAGCGCACGAGTAAGTCCCCACATAGCCTTCTCTTTGCTATTCTCTTCATTTGTAATACCTACAATGAGAGTGTTATCTTTTTGTTCGAGAGAAGTACAATCTTGCAGAGTATACTTAAGCTCTCCTTTTGGTCCAGAGACGGTAATGTTTTTTCCGTCTACCTTCACCGCTACTCCACTCGGAAGCACAACGGGAAGTTTTCAAATTCGAGACATATAAAATAGTAATTAGTGAATAGGGATAAATCTTAGTATACTTCGCAAAGAAGTTCACCTCCAGTTCCAAGTGCATGGGCCTCGTAACCAGTAACAATACCTTTTGGAGTAGAGAGAATATAAATTCCGAGTCCATTTCGTGATTTACGAACATCCGCAGACTTGATATAAATTCTCTGTCCTGGTCGACTAATACGTCTGAAGGAAGGAAGATATTTTGTCTTTCGAACATCATTGAGTGTTACGACAATTTCTCTCTTGTCTTCGCTCACAGTATAAGAGACGATATAGGCATTCTTTTTGAGAATTGAAACGATTTTTTCTTTGAGTGCAGAGTAAGGAATGCTTACAACTGCAAGTCGTGCAAGGTATCCGTTTCGGACTCTCGTGAGCAAATCTGCAATTGGATCATTGATCATAGATCGATTAAGTTAAAAATATTATAGTTGAATTATATCTTATATCTTTTTGCAGATATACTACCAGCTTGACTTTCGCACCCCCATGAGTTCTCCAGCATTTGCACGTTCACGTACACAGATACGACACATATCAAACTTCCCCATGTAACCACGGGAACGTCCACAAATCGCGCAACGATGATAGAGTCGTGTAGAAAACTTAATAGATTTTCCAGATTGGAAAAGACGAGTTGCCTTTTCTTGAGCCTTGCTGCATTTCACTTCTAGAGCCTTTCTTGCCATAGTAGGAGAGTAATTGGTAATTAAAAATAGTGATTATTTTGTGAATGGGAATCCGAGTGTATCAAGGAGAACACGAGTGTCTTTTTTATCTTTTGCCTTAAATTTAATGGTAATTTGAAGACCGTGAGTTTTAACAACATCGAGCTGAGGTACTTCTGGGAAAATAGTATGTTCCTTGATACCAAAGTTAAAGTTACCCTTTTCATCAAATGACTTTCCAGAAATACCACGGAAATCTCGAACACGGGGAAGAATTACCTGAATAAGTTTTTCTAAAAAGAAGAACATACGATCTCCTCGGAGTGTAACGGTCATACCAACTGGCATACCAATCTTCAATTTGAAGTTAGAGATAGCTTTTTTGGAATTAATAACCATAGGCATCTGTCCAGCTATGAGAGAGAGATCATTCTTGAGACTCGAAAAGTCCTTATGACCACTCGCAACATAACTTCCGATACCCATATTGAGAACGATTTTCTCAATCTTTGGGACCTCCATAGGATTCTCGATACCGAGAGCTTTTTGTACCTGTGGGAGGATAACTGTATTGTACTGTTCTTTGAAAGACATAGTATAAAAATAATGAGATGATAACTAGAGAGTTTTTCCAGATTTTTTTGCTACACGAACCTTTTTGGCTCCTTCGATCTTAAAACCAATACGAGTTGGTTTTCCAGACTCAGGATCAAGGATCATAACGTTAGAGGCTTGGATTGGCTTTTCAACCTTAATGATCTGACCAGGGGTAGTTCATTGTTTCTTGATATGGCAAGTTGCAATATTCACTCCTTCAACAACCAAACGGTTATCTGAAGCATGAGTTGCAAGGACTTTTCCTTTCTTTCCCTTGTCTTTCCCAGCCATCACCTGTACCATATCTCCACTGCGGATTCTCATAAGATGCAAACGTATAATAAATAAAATAACGATTCAATTTTTTAGATAACTTCTGGAGCGAGACTGACGATTTTTTGAAATCCTTTTGTTTTCAGTTCACGGAATACTGGACCAAATACTCGAGTTCCTTTTGGTTCGTTGTTATCATTGATGATAACACATGCATTATCATCAGAACGAACATAGGTACCATCATCTCGTCGAATAGAAAATGCGACACGTACAACGATTGCTTTTACTACTGATTTTTTCTTGATGTTTCCATTTGGAAGTGCCTTCTTAACGGAGCAGACAATAATATCTCCAACTGAAGCATAACGTCTTTTTGAACCACCAAGAACCTTGATGCAAAGAACTTCTTTTGCTCCGGTATTATCCGTTACAACGAGTCTACTTTCTGCTTGTATCATACTAAAGAGTTTATGAGTTATTAAGTGCGAGTCTATTGTTTGAAAATATTAATTACACTGCTGTAGCAATTTTCCAACGCTTCATCTTACTCAGAGGAATAGTTTCCTCGATAGTAACAGTTTGACCAACTATACAAGTATTTGCCTCATCATGAGCATAAAACTTTGAAGAGCACTTATATCGTTTCTTGTATTTTGGATGAGTCTTGTAAGAGTCAACAGTAACAACAATGGTTTTATCCATCTTAGTGCTGGTAACGATACCGGTTTTGGTTCTCATGGTATAAGTGTTAAAAATGTAGTAATTAAGAAATTCTAGGAAAAACTCGTTCTTCAAATTTAAATCTCCGCTTCCTCGCTCACCGTACAGTCGTACGGTTCGTTCCGGTTCTCAATTTGCATTCGAATTACTTCGTTTTTGCAAGAATTTTGAAATTATATTCGTGTCTTTATCATCTGAAGTGTTGCAAGATATTTTTTCTGAATCCCGAGCGTGTGTGATTGTTTGAGCTCATTTGCTC
Source organism: uncultured Candidatus Peribacteria bacterium (assembly GCA_964598195.1). Taxonomy (GTDB): domain Bacteria; phylum Patescibacteriota; class Gracilibacteria; order BD1-5; family UBA2023; genus UBA1545. The sequence goes on from CAZRBF010000005.1 coordinate 7,466, forward strand.
GGTGCTTCATACTCAAAAGAAAGAGTTCTTTCTCAGCCTTAGTAATTTCTTTTGCAAGCTCTGTAGCATCGAGTGCTTCGAGAGTCTTAATGTCTTTTAGGGATTGTTTTTTCATAAGAAGAATGGGAAATTATATGAGAATTTTTGTCTTAATAGGAAGTTTGTAAGAAGCTGACTCAAAAGCCTCTCTTGCAACCTCTGGCGATACTCATGACATTTCAAAGAGTATTCGTCCCGGTTTTACAGGAGCTCGATACATTTCTGGACTTCCCTTTCCTCCTCCCATTGGAACTTCCAAAGCTTTTTTCGTATATGGACGATCTGGGAAGATTCGAATCCAAAGCTTTCCTCATTTCTTAAGAGAACGGATAATAGAACGTCTTGCTGCTTCGATTTGGCGAGATGTAATAAATCCTGGCTCTACCGTTTTCACGGCATAGTCTCCGAAAGCAATTTCAGACCCTCTGACAGCAATTCCCTTAAGGACTCAGCGTTGAGCTTTCCGATATTTGATTTTCTTCGGCTGTAACATACGTTAATATGGTAAGTAATTATAGAGTTTTTGTAAAAAAGTCAACAGTTTTTTATTTTTTGTAGATGTCTCCTTTATAGATCCACACCTTGAGTCCGATGACTCCGTAGATAGTATTTGCTCGTTCCATAGAGTAGTCGATGTCAGCTCGAATAGTTTGACGTGGAATCGCTCCTTCTTTGTATGTCTCTACACGAGCAATTTCAGCACCATTGAGACGCCCCCCCAAGATAACCTTGATTCCGAGACCTCCTTTCTCCATAGTTTTAGAGATGGCATTTTTAATAACACGACGGTAAGGAAGTTTCTTTTCGATCTGACGCGCTATAGAATCTGCTACAAGTGCAGCGGAAAGTTCTGGTTTTTTAACCTCCTTTACCTCGATGATAAACTTACCAGGAAACTGACGCACAATCTCCTTCTCAAGACGTTCTTTATTCTCATCATTTTTTCAAAGAACAAGTGCTGTCTTGGCAGTATAAATCGCAATGGTAGTTTCAGAATTCGTATGACTAATGAACACATTTCCAATAGGAATTCCTGTGAGAAATTTCTGAATAAAAATACGAAGCTGAACATCGGAAGAGGTTTTCTTTCCATATGATTTTTTATCGTAATATCCAGTACTTTTCCAAGTCTTGATATATCCTATACGGAATGCGAGAGGGCTAACTTTGTGTCCCATAATGCGAATGCAAATTATGAAAATAAGAATTATTTAACTCGAAGCTCGAGAAGTACATTTGAAGTTCTTTTCAGTATTGGATGAGACCGTCCACGAGAAATGGGATTCCCACGCTTATAGACGATTCCTTTGGTAACACTTACCGATCCAATGGCAAGACTTGCAACTTCTTGCATGTCATTGTGTGTTGCGTTAGCAACAGCTGAAGCGAGAACCTTGTACATAAGTGCTCCTCCTTTGTTTGGCATAAACTTCAAGATATCGAGTGCTTTTTTTGCCTCCATACCTCGAACGATTTTAGCTATAACATTGAGCTTTTTATCGGATATACGAATATTATTTGCAATTGCTTTCATAGAGAAAAATTGAAGTGAAAAATAACTATTATTTATTTCCAGAATGTCCAACGAACTTTCGAGTAAATGAGAACTCTCAGAGCTTATGTCCCACCATGTCTTCGGTAACGAAAACTGGAGTATGAACTTTTCCGTTGTGAACACCAAAAGTGTGTCCAACGAATTCTGGAGTAACTGTACAAGCTCGAGACCATGTCTTGATAACAGTTTTCTTTCCTGACTCATTCAGTCGATCAACTTTTTGTACAAGTCGAACGTCAATGTAAGGTCATTTTTTAAGACTACGTGTCATAGTGTTGACGGATTAGATGAAGTTAAATGTATTGTTTCGTAAAATGATTTTGTTTATCCAAGAAGCTTTCCTCTTCGAGTTCGAACTACCCATCGATCGGTCGTAGTTCTTCGTCGAGTCTTGACTCCACGAGCTGGTTTTCCCCAAGGGGTCTTTGGACCATTTCGTTGTCCGAGTGATTGATGTCATTCTCCTCCTCCGTGTGGATGATCAACCGCATTCATGGACATACCAAGAACTGTTGGCCGAACACCCATCCATCGAGAACGTCCCGCTTTACCGATAACAATTTGATTGTGGTCAACGTTAGAAACGACTCCGATAGTTGCATAACACTTCTTGTGAACTCGTCGAATTTCACCTGATGGAAGCTTTACTTGAGTATAGTCACCCTCTTGGGTTACGATCGTAGCAGAAGTTCCGGCAGAGCGAACACTAGAGGCTCCAGCATTAACAATAAGCTCGAGATTATAAACAGCGAGTCCTGTTGGAATATTTCCAATCGCCAAACGGTTTCCATCTACTGGTTTTGCATTGTCAGAAGTAATGATAGTATCCCCAACCTTCATATCTTTGTGGGCGAGAATGTATCGTCGTTCTCCATCAACATAACATACGAGAGCGATGTACCCAGTTCTGAATGGATCGTATTCAATAGTTTCCACTTTTGCAGGAACATCGAGTTTATCAGTGAAAAAGAAATCGATCTTTCGGTAGAGTTTCTTGTGTCCACCCCCCTGATGACGAACGGTGATTCGACCTGCACTGTTACGACCAGCCTGACTCTTGATATAATACGTCAGAGCCTTGTGTGGTTCGGTAGCGGTAAGCTCATCGAACGTGTATCCAGTCATCTGTCGACGTCCTGGGGTAGTTGGTTTGAATTTCTTGATTGCCATACTAATTTATAAAGCAGTGAATAAAAATTAATCCTTGATTGTAACTTTCTGAAGATCAGCGATTCTTTGTCCTTTTTTAAGAGTAACAATCGCCTTGAGACGACTTTTTCTCTTTACTTGAACTCCGTGTTTACTATTTCGGAATTTTTCACGAGTAGTAATCATATTAACCTTCTCCACCTGAACACCGTAGAGGCGTTCAAATGCAGTTCGAACATCTACCTTCGTAGATTCAGGAGAAACAACCACAGTGTAAGCTCCTTCGAGCTCAAGTCGTTGACTCTTTTCTGTTACAACGGGTCTTTTGATAATAGTATACAGTGACATAGAAAGAAAATTACAGATTACTAATTACAAATTACAGATACATAGCGTAGAGTTTCTCGATCGATGCTTTGGTGAAAACAAGGTTATTATACTTGAGGAGATCCATTGGATTCAAGTAATTGACTCCAATAAATTTTACCGTTGGGATGTTACGACCCGCAACGAATGCACCAGTATCTTCTGGGCAGATTGCAAATACTCCAGATGTTACATTCATTTTAGTAACAAGATCGATCATCTGCTTCGTTTTCTGAGTGTCAGATCCGAAAGATTCTACAATCTTGATCCCATTTTCTCCTGCCTTTGCAGAGAGAAGAGAGAATAGAGCAGCGCGACGTTCTTTCTTATTCATGCGAATAGTAAAGTTTCTGTCTTTTGTAGGACCAAATGCGGCACCTCCACCACGCCTTACTGGAGAACGAGCATCACCCACACGGGCACTACTAGTTCCTTTCTGTTTGTAGAGTTTACGAGTAGATCCAATTACTTCTGCACGAGTCTTTGCATGTGCAATGGCGATACGTGCATTAGAGCGTTGAAATCTGAGAAGACGGTGAATGAGACCCATCTGAACTTCTCGTCCGAAAAGCTCGTCTTTAAGACTGATGGTTCCATTTTCCTTTCCTTCTTGTGTATAGAGAACTGCTTCCATGGATAAGATACAATTAGAAATCTAAAATTACGAGTGAATTACGTGCTCCTGGAACTGGTCAATGAAGAGCGATAACATTAATATTTTTATTAACAAGCTCCACTTGAATCTTCTTAAGAGTAATCTTATCAAGACCCATGTGCCCGTGCATCTTCTGTCCTGGTTTTGTCCGACGTGGTTTACGACATCCGATAGAACCGAGAGCTCGGTGGAATTTTGATCCGTGTCCAGCAGGTCCTCCGGCAAAGTTATGACGTTTCATAGCTCCGGCGAAACCCTTACCCTTAGATATACCCTCAACAGTTACCATTTCGATACCATCAAGAACATCAAGACTTACAGTGTCACCAACCTTGAGTCAGGCCATAGTACCAGTGAATGATACTTCTCTCATATGAGAGAGCTTTCCATCAGTTGCCTGAAGTACCAGGGCTTCATACCCATCAGTATCAACAGTTTTGATTTGTACTACTTTAATTTCTGGGATTTTTACAAGCGTTACTGCGACCATTGCATCACCCTTGATGATACGAGTCATTTCAAGCTTTTTCCCGATAAGTCCAGCCATCTTAATATAAAGTTACAAAAACTATAATATATTGTTACATATAAAAGAAATGAATCTACATAGTTAAGGAATAATTCCCTAAAGTAATGAAGATCAAACTTATATATGACTTCTAGAATCTATACGCATTGTGAGAGGTTGTCTTATGCAGGCAACATCATGCTTCGAAAATTGAAAGTGGTGGTATTGTATAGAAAAGAGTCCCTATGTCAAAAGATTTTCAGTTTTTTTTCTTTTTAACCTCCATATACTCAGCCCTTAGTAGGCTGTATTCAACTTATTGGAAACCACGGGTGCAGTCGAATCCTGTCGGCCACTGAGCGAAAATTCGGGAATCTCAATTCGAACCCTCTCAGCACTCAAATGAATAGGAACAATCGTTTTGGAGATTCCTGAGCTCGTGGCTCCTACAAGACCAAAATACCGATATGCAGGCACTGATAGTCGTAAAAGAGCATGAAAGAACAATGCCCTGTAACGTTTAATGATAGGCACGTTATCGTCTATAATAAATTCATCCCTACTCACTTCTATTGTGCATCTCCAAAATTTTTTATTAAAGAGATCATTTTTATAGAGATCCCGAAGGACTTTTCCGGCGTCAGGATTCTCCATGAAACCAAAGGTTGCCTGTACGGCATAAACATTTGATCCAAGATTTGTTATCTTGTAATGACGTTTTATATGAGGAACATGCTCCAAGTTAATTGTCAAAAATACCACCAATTTTGGTATGGAACCATACCGCTTCATGTGTAATCGAAGATTTATTGGAACTTTGTCAGTTACTTTCGTAATAGGCTGGGAAACAAGAAAGACAACAGCTCGATCAATCATGGACATATCCCGAGTCCGATCATCCTTCAAGACTCCATTGTTTTCAATGAGTCTCTGTTTAATATCTAAAAACCATTGGATATCCCGATGTTGAACATATGCCTCATATGCCAGTCGGATCATCTTACGACCAGAACGCCAAGTAGTAATAGCAAGGAATATAGTACAACCGAGGATAAAAGGAATGAATCCTCCTTCGAAAAACTTGATACTATTGGCCACAACAAAACCTATATCTAGAAGTATAAAAGAGCCAAAAACTATTCCAGCAGCCCAAGTCTTCCAGTTCCAATACTTTATGGCTATTATGAGCATGGAAATAGAGGTAATAAGCATGACACTGGAGACAGCAAACCCATATGCCGCCGCTAATTTGGTCGCAGAACCAAATCCAAGCACGAGCAGAACACTCCCCACATACAACGCCCAGTTGACTGCCGGAAGATAGATCTGTCCTTCGGTCTCCGAGTTGGTATGAACCACTTGCAATCGCGGAAGAAGTTTGAGTACGATGGCTTGAGAAACAAGCGAATATGCTCCGAATATGAGTGCCACACTCGCGATAACCGCAGCAGAAGTAGCGAGCAAAATCATGGGGTACAGCAATATGTCTGGAACGAGACTATAAAACAAATTTCCCCCATGGACCTTTTCTCCACCGAGGAGAAATGCTGCTTGCCCAACATAATTGAGGATCAGCGCGGGAAAAACAATCATAAACCAACCTATTCGAATAGGACGCCTTCCAAAGTGTCCGAGATCGGCATAAAGCGCCTCACTTCCGGTGAGCGCCAAAAATACCGCGCCAATAAGTAATGCCAAGCCTTTTGTCTCAAGAGAAAAAAGCAAATGAATCGCGCTCATTGGATTCAAGACAGAGAGAATGATTGTCGGATACATAAATATTTGATATACTCAAAGTCCTGCTATAACGAGAAACCAGAGAAGCATAATGGGTCCATAGATTTTCCCCACCGATCTCGTTCATTTTTTTTGAAAAAAGAATACCAGCGTCAGAATGGCAAGAGTAATGGGAACGACCCAATGTTCCAAATGTGGAGCTGCCACTTTCAATCCCTCGATAGCCGAAAGGACCGATATGGCGGGGGTAATAATACCCTCTCCGAATAATAGTCCGGCTGCAAACATAAGCAAAAATGAAAGAGGAACAATACTCTTGCCATGGCACTTCTGCAATAGGCTATAGAGTGAGAAAGATCCCCCTTCACCTTCGTGGTCTGCCAAGAGTACAAATGTGGCATACTTGATACTCATAATAATAACAAGCAGCCAAAAAATGAGACTTGCTACACCGGCAACATTCGCCGCTGTGACCGCAAGATGTCCACTCCCGAAAAAGACTTCACTGAGAGCATAAAGCGGAGAAGTCCCAATATCCCCATAAACTATCCCGAGAGTACCGATCACGAGTGCGGAAGTGGAGGTTTTTTTGTTCATGATGATAGTTTTTATGAAAAAGAGACACCCAAGATATGAGAATTCTGTTTTTTGTAAAGAGGATTATGAGATAATAACATCAATTGTGTTCTATTCAAATCTTTTTGCTTTCTACTCAGTTTCTCATATATTACTTCCGCCTCGCAAGGGGTAACATATTTTATTTCATAATCACTCATTCTTATGAGACTTCGATTAAAGCTATCCTTTTGGATAGTCTCGGTCGAGTTCGAGATGCAAATCTCTCGGGCTTAGCCACAGAAAAAGAGGTGTTGGCACACCTCTTTTTCAAACATATTTTATTTCTCATCATCCTCCCGATTAATAGAGGATGCGAGCATTATATATAATTTCTCTAAAAATCAAAAAGTTTTTAATCCAAGATAATAAGCTCTATCTAAAATTTTCTAAAAATCTTTTTCGCTTTTCATCTTTTTCGAGTATACTCGCTCCTCGTAATTCATAATTATTAATCTGTAATTCTCCCTCATGTCCAATTCTATCGAAGTTATCGGAGCCAAAACACATAATCTCAAAAATATATCGGTAAATATCCCGAAGAATAAACTCGTCGTTGTGACGGGAGTTTCTGGTTCTGGAAAGTCATCTCTCGCATTTGATACTATCTATGCTGAAGGTCAGCGTCGATACCTCGAGAGTCTTTCGACCTATGCTCGGATGATTATTTCTTCTATCAACGAAGATACTAAGGTGGATGAGATTCGTGGACTCTCTCCGACTATTAGCATCGATCAGAAGACCACTTCTAACAATCCTCGATCAACCGTCGGGACGATCACCGAAATATATGATTTTTATCGCCTCCTCTTCACGACAATCGGAACACAAAAATGTCCGAATCATCCGGAAGTAACACTCAAAAAACACACCATTACAGAAATTGTTTCTTTTGTAAGAAATCTAGGGAATGGAGCAAAGATCCATGTTATGGCACCAATTCCATTCTTCCAAACAGACAGTACTATGGAATCCATAAAACGATACGTTCTCGACAGTGGATTTGTGCGATTTCAGATTAATGACACTATCTATTCTGTAGCGGATGCTCTGGAAAAGGAAACTATTCCTGAAAAAGCAAAAATATCCATTGTTATCGATCGTCTCGTAGTAAAAGATGACGAAACTTTCAACAAACGTCTCCGTGACTCTCTGGAGTTTGCGTATAAAACCTGAGAAGATATGCTCGAAATTTACGAACTTGATTCACTCGAGCGAACCAGTTTTTCGGCAAAAGCCTCCTGTCCAACATGCGGAACTTCGAGTGAAACTCTTTCTATCTCCAATTTCTCTTTTAACTCTCATTATGGAGCCTGTGAAGAATGCCATGGACTCGGTACCAAAGTAGCTTTTCTCGAGGAAAAGATCATGAATGGAAATCTGACGCTTGAGGAAGGGGCCATCCTTCCGTGGACAAACCATGTATATTATATGGAGATACTCCGGGCGGCAGCGAAAAAACATAAGATCAACATGAATATTCCCTACAATACCCTTCCAAAAAAGGCACGAGAAATAGTGCTCCATGGATGCCCGGAAATGTTCGAGGTATTTCACACTTTCGAATGAGCTGGTGAAGGAAAGCTCTATAATACGCACTACGAAGGAGTGGTTACAAACCTCACCCGACGCTACCATGAAACCGAGGCAAATGATGCCTTTATGAAACGTATTTCTCAGTACATCACCGAGATTGAATGTCAGGTGTGCCATGGGCATAGACTAAAGACAGCATCCCTGCATGTATTTGTTGGAGGGAAAAATATCGGAGAGCTCTCCAGCATGTCAGTACGACATTCTCTTGAATTTTTTCGAGAACTCAAGTTCTCCATCTCAGAAAAAACCATCACCAAAGGGATAATGAAAAATATTATTGAACGACTTGAGTTTCTTTCCTGAGTCGGACTTAACTACATGACCATATCACGTCGAGCAGGCACCATTTCCTGAGGAGAGTCCCAGCGCATACGCCTCGCAACTCAGATTGGAACAAAGCTCGAGGGAATTACCTATATCCTCGACGAGCCATCAATCGGACTTCATCCGAGAGACAATAGCATGCTTATAGAAAATATTAAAAAACTCGTAGCAGTGGGAAATAGTGTCATCGTCGTAGAGCACGACGAAGATATCATGGAGGCATCAGACTATATTCTCGATATTGGGCCCGGAGCATGAAAACATGGAGGAGAAATCATGGCACAAGGAACGTATGAAGAGATTATTAATAATCCCACCTCAGAAACTGGGCTCTATCTTTCTGGGAAAAAAAATGTCCTGCTCGAAAAAAGAAAATACATTCCATCAAAGTTTCTCACTATTGAGGGTGCCTGCGAAAATAATCTTAAAAATATACACGTACAAATTCCCCTTGAAGTTCTCACGGTTGTCACGGGAGTTTCTGGTTCTGGAAAGTCCTCTCTTGTTATGGATATTCTCGCACCCCACCTCATCAATGAGCTCAGTACCGGAAATACTGTCACAGTCGGAAAGGTTTGACGAATTGACGGAGCAAAACAACTTGATAAAGTCATACTGATTGATCAATCGCCCATCGGGCGCACTCCGCATTCTAATATCGCCACCTATACGGGTCTTTTTACCCATGTTCGCGAAGTATTTGCCGCATCCCTCGAAGCCCAGAAGCGTGGGTACGGAGTTGGGCGATTCAGTTTCAATACCAAATGAGGACGGTGTGAAACGTGCGAAGGAAGCTGAGTCAAGAAAATCGAAATGCATTTCCTCCCGGATGTCTATATAGAATGTGAATCATGTCGGGGTAGTCGATACAATCCAGAAACGCTCGAGGTTCGGTTCAAGGGGAAAAACATAGCAGAAGTACTCAGAATGACTGTCGAAGAAGGACTGGAGTTTTTTACAGCATTTCCTCGAATCAAACGTGTTCTCGAAGTTCTCAATGATGTAGGGCTTGGATACATAGAACTCGGGCAGTCTGCACCAACACTGTCCGGAGGAGAAGCGCAGCGCATCAAACTCGCATTTGATCTCTCCAAACGATCGACATCCAAAACTATCTATATCCTCGACGAACCATCTACGGGACTTCACTTCTCGGATGTTCAAAAACTTCTTCTCATTCTCGATCGTCTCGTTGAGAAAGGAAATACCGTCCTTGTCATAGAGCACAATCTCGACATTATCGCCAACTCTGACTACTGTATAGACATCGGACTCGAGTGAGGAGACCAGGGTGGGGAACTTATATACTCAGGAGTTACCGAAGATATTATCAAAGATAAACGTTCGTATACAGGTGTAGCCCTAAAAAAGTACTGGGACAAGAAAAAAGGAAGTCTTTAGCCCTCACCCCCAACCTACCCCAAGAGTACTGCCTTCGGGAGCCTTTCCCAAAGGAGAGAGGGGAGAAAGTATTCATTAACTATGATGTCCATCTCTCATGCTTCCATTTCTCGAGATCGATAAAGATCTCTTAAAATACTCCTCATTCCACACCCCTGCCACTACCAGGTATTTTTTCGAACTTCGAGAAAGCTCAGATGTACCGAAGCTCCATGATATTTGGAAATTTGCACAGGAAAAGAATCTACCGATAGTATTTATCTGAAGTGGAACCAATCTCGTATTTGCTTTTGATGCATTCGAAGGGATTATTATTCGAAATACATTGAAATGAATCGAGTGGCAAGAAAAGAGTGTATGCGTATCAGGAGGAGAACTCATATCCCCTCTCTCACTCCAGGTTTCAAAGAAACAAGAAAGTTCGCTCTTTGCTAAATGGATAGGACTTCCGGGGACCATCGGAGGTGCCATTGCTGGAAATGCGGGATGCTTTGGATTTGAAACGAAAGATGCAGTACTAGAGGTAAGAATATTGAATATAGAAACAGAGGAGTACCGAACTCTCAGAAATACAGAACTCGATTTTTCTTATCGTCATTCGCTTCTCAAGGATCAACCGAATTGGTTTCTCGTGGATGCAACATTCAAAACAGACCTCATATCCAACGATACCACCGACCCAAGAACTTTTAGATCTGGAAAACAACCAGGCGGATTCACCTGCGGATCATTTTTCCGCAATCCCCCATGAGACTCTGCCTGACGACTCATCGATCAAGTCGGACTCAAAGGACACAGAATTGGTGGGGTCAAAATATCCGAACTCCATGCGAACTTCTTTGTAAATGATGAGGGGGGAAGTTACAATGATATACTCGCTCTCAGGGATCTGGCAAAAGAAAAAGTATATGAAGTGTTTGGGGTCGAATTACAGGAGGAAGCAAGGATTATAGGGAATAGGTAAATGCAAAAAAACCTCTCCTCTCTCTTCAAATTCAGAAAATATCTTTTAAGAGGAAATTAGTATGTTAAGAATTTTATATCAACCTCAAATTTTGATTTTTTAATTTTTAGATAATCCTTATCGGTTAAATTAAATTTATCTTTCAGGGAATATCACATCACCTTCGTGAGATTTTTAATATTTCACTTCATTAAGATATATCGTCCTTCATCTTCAGTTTCTTTAAAAAAACATTTTTCAATTATTTTATTTTCTTTTTTTCTTGTATTAAATATGTCTAATACTTTATTCAATTCTTCTCATTCTTCTGATATATAATCGACTATTTTAGGATCACTATTCTTTGATTTATTTAATAAAATTTGTTGTTTCTTCATATCCTGAATAATATCTACCACGGGATGCGCCAGTAAATAATAGTCATTATGATTACTATCTACGAATCTATGATTAATAAAATTATTGATAAAATCATAATGATCCCGTTTTTTATTTTTTATATTTTTAATAATAGGATAATCTTTATAAAAATCCTTTTTGAAAAAATCAAAATCTCATATAAAATAATACACATCCAATAATGTTCAATAAAAGGGACTATTATTATGAAATGTTAAAAATTCAAACTCAAAACTCATGTCATTAATATTTTTCTTTAAGATGTTTATATTTTCCTTTTTTAATAACCTTATTTGTAATTCTAATATATCTTTGAGTGTATCTTTTGAGATAATATCATTTCATAGTCATTCAACAATAATATCTCCTTTTGATTCCTCTATAATCCTTTTCCATTCATCTTTATTTTCTTTTTCATTGTTATATTTGTAAATATAGTAATCTTCAAAATTATTTAATTTAAAATCGAGCATTTCTCGCTCTATTAAAATTGCTTCGTCCAATAGTTTAACTTTTTCTCGAAAAACTTGTTCAAATTTTTCTTTGTAATTACTTGTTAATTGAATAAAAACATTCCAGTCTCATCAATAGCTATCAAATCTTTGATACGCCTGTGTTTTTATTAAAAAATTAGCATTATTCTGGTTATTATTTAGTTCCTCAAGGAGAACTTCTTTATCCAAATCAAATTTAAATTTCCCATAATTTTTAATAACCTCATCATTTTTATGGTGTAGTTTTGTCCTCAATTCTAAAAACTTTTTTAAAAATGTTTTGTTTGTATCGTTCATGAGAGAATAGGTAATTTATAAGGGAAAATAGGGATTATTTTCTTTTTTGATGAAAAAGTTTTGATTTCTAGGAGTTTTGTATATAATAAACTCACTTAAGTCCATTACTCAGTAATGAGTGATAGTTTATACCCCTTTCTTCGGAGAGGGGAATTTTTTTATTTTATCCCGAGAACTTTTGTGAGATTCTCATTTACTTGCTTTCTTAACTCTTCGTCATTAATGAATCAAACGAAATTTCCTATCCTCTTTTTTGATACCGTCCTAATCTGCCTGATTTTTAGGATAGAGTCATTTTTAAGTCTATTCTCTTTTGATTTATTTATCAAAATATCAAATTCATCGGTAAAATTCGTCTCTTTAAAGGAAGTGAGCGGTATTACGATAACATCTTCTCAGAAACTTTTTGGGGTCTTTTTAAGCATCAATGATGGTCTATTCCCATTTATTTCACTCCCAATATTTATACCATAATTCACATAATATATACTCCACTTTATAAAGTGACTTTTGTAGAGTTTTTCATTCTCTGAGTTACTCAGTTTTAACTTTTCCAGAAACCAATTCACATTATTCTCCAATCCTGAGGATTTCTTCTCATTATTTTTTATAAAGACCTCTCGGAGATTAAGAGTATAGCTATTTTTAAAGAGGGTTTCTTTGAGAGAACTTATGATGATTTCGAGATTGAGTTTCATTTTAGACGAAGATATGAAAAGTTATTTAAAAGAAGTATAGAGAAAATGGAAATAAAACAAAATATTTTCTCGAAAATAGAAAACTAAACACAAAAAATCCCCCATCATCCCGATTGCTCGGGACTTCAGGGGGATTTTTCTAAACTTCCAAAGAAGAATAATTATTACACTCTATAGATCTGAAATTACTTAGCAGAAGTGATAGGGAAAGTAATAAGGTTGTTAGGATAAGAAGCTGCAGTATAAATAACTGGAGAAGCAACTGTTCCAACATTAACTGTAAGGTCTGTAAGTTTTACAGTCCATCCTTCAGTAGTAGAAGCATTAAGACTAAGACCTTCGATATATACAGTAAACGTACCATCGTTACCAGTACCAACTGTATTATAAGCAGTAAAGTTAACAGGAACACTTGTAAGAGTTGCACCACTGAGTGATGTTGAACCAACGAGATTACCAGCATTATAAACCTTAATAGTACCCGCAGTATAACCAGCAGTAGCATAATTAGCTAGAGCAAGATTAAATGTTGCTCCAGTAAGTGTAACTTTATCTGTACCAGCTGCAGTAACCTTGAATACAAGAGCATTAGTTACGAGATTTTTAGAAGTAGGAGTAACATCAGCTACCTTGAATGTATTTTCTGCAACATCATGAGATGCACCAGAAATATTAGCACCTACCATAGCAATTACACTACCATTAGATGAAGTGATCTGTGATCCAGTGTAGGCAACATTTACAACAACGCCAGTTTGACTTGTAGTTGTTTTAATATCAGCTACTACATAGTAATCAGTGTTTCCCTTTGGAGCAATGCTATTTCCAAAATCAGAAGCAGCATCAACATTTACGAAACTTGCTCCAGTATTTGTTACTGAAGAAGCAGCAAATGTCTTTCCATTCTTATCCTGAAGTCGGATATTAGAAAGAGCATCAAGATTTGCACCAGTAAGAACGATTGTTTTTACCTTAATAGTATCATTCAGAGCACTAACGTTGAACGAAGCAACCTTCTGAGTAGAAGAACCAGCAGTAAGAAGACTCTTGTAAACTGTAGAATTGCTATCAGAAACAGCAGCAAGAGTTCCAACAGCTGTAGCAATATTGAATGTTGCACCAGCAACAGTCGTAGTAGATACAGAAGCAGAAGTAATGTTATCTACGGCAGTATAACCGATAGACGCAATTGCAAAAGAACCAGTAGTAGTAACATCTGAGAAGTCAGCCTTAATAACGATATCAGTACTAGAAGTAGTAGATACAATGGCATTAAATCCGTCAAAAGTTACAGAAGCTGTAGTAAGACTCTTCGTACTCTTAGCAACACCATTTACATAGAGAGTAAGTGTAGTGTTTCCTCCAGTATAAGAAAGTGCATCACCAGTAGTAACGGCAGAAAGACTTGAAAGTGCAATAGGATTACCTTGTGTAGAAGAGAATCGAGCTCCATACACAGTAACACCCTTAGAACCACTCGCAAGAGTTGTAGTACCGAGACCGTCAGTTCGAGTTACATTAAGAGTAGATACACCAACAGTTACAGTAATACCATCAATAGAACCGATGGCAGAGCTTACAGTATTCTGGTTAACAGTATATTCTTTAGTTGTAAACTTAGCAAGACTAAGAGAGTCAAGCTTAATAGTACCAGTGGCACCATCTTTAAGTTTTACATATGCTCGAACCTGAGCAGTTCCACTTACTGTAGCAGTACCGAGGAATGTAAGAGTTCCGGCAGTAGTACTAGAATCAACAGGAGTAGCAGTAAATGTAGAAGAACCGATCTGAAGGTATACAGTATTCATACTAGTGAGACCACTAGCAGAAGTAGTATAACCAAGAGTAACATTCTCAAGAGATACTGCAGATTTAGCAGTAATAGTTCCCTTCATAAGAGTTACATCAGAAGTTCCAGGAGCAACAGTCTGAGAAAGTGCAGAAGTAGTATCTCGTTCAAATTTAACATCACCACCAGTTACGCTGTAGATTGCTCCATTAGCTACTGAATTAGTAAGGTTAGATCGGAATGCAGAATCTGTTTCGATAAGATTTACATCTGAAGCATTCTTGAGGTAGAGTTGGTATGTATCAGTTGTAAGTTCAACATTGTTGATCTTAGCCTTTACATAGTAGATAGCAGAAGCTCCGTCCTTGATAGTATCAGAAACAGTAAGAGTAAGAGTCTTACCAGATACAACCGCAGCAGAAGAAACTACCACTCCATTTCTCTCAACAGTAATATCAGAAAGATTTGTAAGATTAGCAGTACCAGATTGGTAAAGAACTACTGATTGGAACTTAAGATCACGAGTATCAGAAGCAACGTCAGTATTAGCAACAGTTACCTTGAAGAGCTCTACAGCATCAGAAGATGCATTGTAAGATTGAGCAGAACCTCCAGCAGTAAATGTTGAAGCAGCTACAGTATAGTTAGTAATTCGAAGTGCAGGAGTTACAAATGAACCAGTAGTATTCTTAGCAGAACTTACGATTGCAGCAGAAACAAATTGAAGGTCATTTCCAACAGTTGCACCAGAAAGCTCAACATAAAGATCAAGTGATTCAGTAGAACCAGCCTTAACAACGAGAGCAGGAGCGAAAGAAACTACCGCATTGTTCTCAGAAGTAAAGGAAGCCTTACCAGAAAGACGAGTTCCAGATTTTTCGAACCATACTTTTGTTCCAGAAGGAATAGAAGCAAGTCCAGATTTCTTAAGTTCCACAGTGTTTACTGAAATATCAGCACCACCAGCCATGAAATCAACAACGGCGAATCGAACGATACCAGTTGAAGGAGTCTGAGCTCCGTTAGCAGGAGACTTTGGAGAAAGAGCAACATTAAGATCACCAGCAGCTACAGTGGTAGTAGTTCCAGTTGAAACAGTAGTTCCAGTAGAAGTAGTTCCAGTTGAAACAGTAGTTCCAGTAGAAGTAGTGTCACCGAAGAGGTCACCAAGATCAAGATCATCACCAGCTTCTGCATCAGCAGTAGTAGTAAGACCAGCAGCATTAGCAGCTATCTTGAATGCTTCTCCACGAGTTGCAGTTCCGTTTGGATTAAAGGAAGTTCCTTTATTAATGATACCAGCCTTAGCTGCAGCATTAATGTATCCATTAAGAGTTGCATCAGTTCCAAGATCCTTGAATCCAGCATCCTCAGTTGAAGGAGCGATACCCTTTGCAGAAAGGAGCATCTTAAGTGCTTCAGCACGAGTTACAAGGTCCATAGGACGGAATTTTGCAGCAGTCTTATTAACAAGACCCGCCATAGCAGCAGCCTCTACGAATTTGCAAAGATCACCATTTTTAGAAGTAACGTCAGAAAATACTTTACCAGTACATTCCTTTACTTCAGCTTTTTTAAGGTTTACTGCAACTTTTGCCATTTCAGCTCGAGTTACATTATTACCAAGATTATATCCTGCTTCGGTAGATTGCTTAGCAATAATACCAGCAGTAGCAAGTGCATCTGCGTAAGGAGTGAATGAACTAGCGGCATTAGCAACGAGTGAAGCACTCATAGCAGATGCAACGATAGCAACCACACTTACAGTAGATGTAACTTTCTTTAAAAGAATACTCATAGAAAACTGTGAGTTAATAAATAAAAAGTGTCAAATGTCTTATCTTTATTCTTCTTCTTTTTACGCATTATAAGGCTCTGCGGACCAGTAATATGCCAAAAGAGAGAAAAAATCAGAAGGGTTGGCTAAGAGACAAGTCTCTGTTGCCGATTAGTTCGGGGGTCTTGCGGACTTACCCGAGAAGTTAAAGCTTTAACCTCCATCATTTGCATGATGAGAGGAGATAAACTATCGAATACATTCAATAACTCATCTCCTCTCAACACACCTTTATGATAAAGATGCACACTAAAACAGAGTAACAATAAATAATATAGGATGTTAAAGAACTTCCTGTAAACAGGGAAACCCAGTTATCAGTACGGCTGATTATATGGAAAACATCGTAAAGTCAAATAATTAAGCGGGCTCTTCACTCTTTCTTCACTGTGACTTTTTGCATAAAAAAAGTCCTACAAAAAAAGAGACCGTTGAAATATAACAGAAAATATTTTAAAAAGCAAAAATAAAATATATAATTTTGATTCTTTCGAGAAATCTATATGATACACGCCTAATAAATTTCCTATTTTCTCCATGCCTCTATCCATTCATTCCATCCTTAAAGAAACCTTTGGTCTCGAGAATTTTCGAGAGGGACAAGAGGATATTATTCAGCATGTCATATCAGGAAATAATACCATGGTATTCATGCCAACTGGCGGAGGAAAGAGTCTGACATACCAAGTTCCTGGAATAGCCCTCGATGGTATTACTATTGTAATATCCCCACTTATTTCCCTCATGAAGGATCAGATCGACAAGCTCCGAGAAAGAGGAATTGCCTCAGTTTGTATCAATTCGACGATATCACCACAGGAGCAGCGGGATATACTCGAAGAGATACGCTATCCTGGTGAGTTTCCCATCAAATTTGTGTATATTGCCCCGGAACGACTCCATAGTGAAGAATTTTTGAATGTCATTCGAAAAGTGAAAATCAGTCTCATTGCCGTAGATGAAGCCCATTGTGTGAGTCAATGGGGACACGACTTTAGACCAAGTTACATGAAAATTAAAGATTTTATTAAGAGCCTCAGGACCTCATCCCCTGACCCCTTCTCCTTCGAAGGAGAAGGGGAAATAAACTCCCTCTCCTCCAAAGGAGAGGGTTGGGGTGAGGTAGAGAATCATTCCATTCCTGTTATAGCACTCACAGCAACTGCCACAAAAAAAGTACGAAGTGATATTATGGAGCGACTCTGACTCGAGAAAGTAAAAGAATTCATCTATGGATTTGATCGAAAAAATATCGTCATGCTAGTCCGAGAAATAGCCAAAAAAGAAGAAAAACTCGAGAAAGTAGCAGAAATTATCGAAAAAACTCCAGGGAGTGGGATTGTCTATGCAGCATCTATTAAGAATGTAGAAGAAGTATATAATTACTTGAAATCAAAAGGAGTACTTGTCGGAAAATACACAGGGAGTATGGATAATACATCCCGTGAACAGGGACAAAATGACTTCATGGATGATACGACTCGTGTAGTCGTTGCCACAAACGCCTTTGGAATGGGGATAGATAAAAAAGATATTCGATTCGTTATTCACTATAATCTCCCCGGGAGTATCGAGGGATATTATCAGGAAATTGGTCGCGCAGGACGTGATGGGAAGATGAGTATCGCAGTCATACTCGCAAGTTTTTCCGATACAAAGATACAAGAATTTTTTGTCGAGAATGCCAATCCAGACGAAGAAGAAATTCTCGATTTTTATGATTATCTCTATGAGAAATTTAAAGATAGCGAAGGAGCCGGAGCTTCTGTAGAAAAAACCTATGCCGCCATGGGACACGAGAGTGGCATCGGGAATGACATGAAAGTCGGATCTATTATAAAAATACTGGAGAAATACAAGATCGTCAGTCGAGGTATTGACGGAGAAAAGGAAACAACCGCTGGATTTCGTTGAAGAGGGATCACTCTTCTCAAAGAGAAAAGACCACATCAATATATCCCAATAGACTGGCTACATCAGAACACACTCAAAAAAGAAGCGAGTATGAAACTCGTTGCTATGAAGAGATTTCTTTTTACTCCACAATGCCGCAAACGGTTTGTCCTCAATTATTTCTCTGATCTCGCTGATCTCGCAAATCTCCCAAGAAATTGTGGGATGTGCGATTATTGTATGGATCAAAAGAAGGGAATAGTACGAGAAAGAGTAACATACAGTACCGGTACCAAAGTACCGGTACCACGAAGCCGAGACCGTTCTCAGACAAAAAAACAAGTAGGCAAAAGTCAAAAGATTGATACCCTTGAGGAGACACTTCGACTCTTCCGCGAGCAAAAGAATATATCCGCCATAGCAGATGAACGCTGAGTTACCACACAGACTATCGAGGCTCACATAGCAAAGCTTTACGGTCGTGGAACAATTAGTATTGAGGAGGTGAGTAAACTCACCCCCCTGGAGAATATAGAGTACGCTCGGGGGGTTATTGTCTGACAATTCGGAGGAAAGGTGGACAAACTTCGTGAAATCAAAGATGCTATTGAGGCGGGAGGTCGAAAAGATATCCGGTATTTTGATATCCATTTGGCGATCGCAATGATGGAGAAAGGGGGCGGTGGGTAGGATTCTTTTTTCTTGCGTTTCACTTCAGAAAAACTCCTTGTGACGAAGAATGCCATTTAGGGCATTCTTTCCCAAGCTCGTACCTCGCTTGTGTCACTACGGCTTCGAATCCTGTTCAGCAATCCAGATTTTAAAATACCCCCCATCTTACGATGAGGGGTATTTGAAAATCTTCATGGTGGGTAATATAGGATTCGAACCTATGACCCCCTGCTTGTAAGGCAGATGCTCTAACCAGCTGAGCTAATCACCCATGTATTCCTTTATTACGTGTTCGCTTCCTGTTTCGAATACCATTTGTTAGTTTATTTAAATATGGTGCCCGGAACAGGGATCTTTTCTCTGAAAAACTTCAGAGAAACGCCTTGTGATAAAAAGCCAAATCGTTGGCTTTTTCCCCGACTCATTACTTCGTCGGTGTCACTACGGTTTCGATCACTGTTCCAGATACCATTTGTTAGTGTATTTAAATATGGTGCCCGGAA
This sequence comes from uncultured Candidatus Peribacteria bacterium, assembly GCA_964598195.1. Classification (GTDB taxonomy): domain Bacteria; phylum Patescibacteriota; class Gracilibacteria; order BD1-5; family UBA2023; genus UBA1545. The sequence goes on from CAZRBF010000005.1 coordinate 26,957, forward strand.
CAGGGATCGAACCTGTGACCTTCAGCTTAGAAGGCTGCTGCTCTATCCAACTGAGCTACCCGGGCTTGGCTAGTAGAGGTCTTTCTCTTTCTCCTCACTGTCTTGGCGTTTACCGACTCTCCCACCCACTGTGGGG
>CAZRBF010000006.1:0-10554 GCA_964598195.1 uncultured Candidatus Peribacteria bacterium
GTCGTGGGTTCGTGTCCCATCGTTGGCTCCAGTGAAAAAAGAAACATCTCCCATACACGGGAGATGTTTGTGTTTTCTAGAATCAAAAATAGTATAATGGCTCGAAAATCAAATACAAATTTAAGGTAGGATTAGGCTAAGGTTTTTGTAGTTGAAATAGATTCCATATGAAATGTGCCATGAAGTTTGTTGCGTTTCAGTTTAGAATTTAAAAATACAATTTTGACTTTAAGAGTATTATTGATAACATTCAGATGCTTTGCATCATATTTTACACATGTAGACAGATACTAAATTTAAATTACACTGATAAGTATATTTTATTACAATTAAAAATTAAAGATGAATAAACAACAACTTGCCGCAAAAATTTGGGAATCAGCAAATCAAATGAGATCTAAAATTGAAGCGAATGAGTATAAGGATTATATACTTGGCTTCATTTTTTATAAGTATTTATCAGATAAAGAGTTAGAATTTTGCAGAAAAGAAGATTTTACTCAAGAGGATATCGAGGCGCTTTCTGAAGAAGATACAGAGACGGTCAATTACATCAGAAAAAATATTGGGTATTTTATCGCGTATGATGATCTATTTTCTACATGGATTCATTTCGGGAAAGATTTTGATGTAGCAAATGTGAGAGATGCACTCTCTGCTTTTAATCGATTAATTAGTCCAGATCATAAAAAACTCTTTGATGATATTTTTAATACACTCGAAACAGGTCTGAGCAAGCTCGGTGATACTTCAGGGAAACAAACAAAAGCGATCAGTGAACTCATCCACCTCATCAAAGATATCCCCATGGATAGTAAGCAAGGATATGATGTATTGGGTTTTATCTATGAATACCTCATAGAAAAATTTGCTGCGAATGCAGGGAAAAAAGCATGAGAATTCTATACACCTCATGAGGTTTCTGTATTGTTATCAGAAATTGTCTCTCATCACCTCAGAGACAGAAAAGAAATCAAAATCTACGACTCGTGTAGTGGCTCTGGATCACTGCTTATCAATATCGGTAATAGTGTTGCAAAACATATCGATAACAAAAACAACATCAAGTACTACGCTCAAGAACTCAAAAAGAATACCTATAATCTGACGAGGATGAATCTAGTGATGCGTGATATATTGCCCAATAATATCGTCACTCGCAATGGTGATACTCTTGAAGATGATTGGCCATATTTCGATGAGAACGATGCAACTCATAGCTACAATACACTCTATGTAGATGCTGTCGTATCGAATCCTCCATACTCTCAGAAGTGGGATCCAGCTCACAAAGACTCAGATCCTCGGTATTCTAGATTTGGACTCGCACCGAAGTCGAAGGCGGATTTCGCATTTCTATTACATGATCTCTTTCATATCAAGCCTGATGGAATCATGACAATCGTATTGCCTCATGGGGTATTATTCCGTGGTGGTGAAGAAGGTCAGATCCGCAGCAAGCTCATAGAATCCAATCATATCGATGCGATTATCGGCTTACCTCCGAGTATATTTTTCGGTACGGGAATACCAACCGTCATCATTGTCCTCAAACAAAAAAGAGAAAACACCGATATACTCGTCATCGATGCATCGAAGGGATTCATCAAAGAAGGGAAAAATAATAAGCTCAGAGCCTCAGATATCAAAAAAATCGCAGATGTCATCGCAGAGAGAAAAAGTACTCCAAAATTCTCCCAAGCGGTAGAGCGAGACGAGATAAGAAAAAATGAGTACAATCTCAATATCCCGAGATATGTAGACTCTTCTCCAAATCCTGAATCGTGGGATATTTATGCCTCTATGTTTGGTGGTATTCCCGTACAAGAAATAGACGAACTCGCGCCTTATTGGCAAGCATTTCCTGATTTACAAAAAGTTTTATTTTCAAAAAATTCAGAAGTAAATTCCCAGTTGCAAGTCACTGATATCCATAGAGCTATTTCAGAGCACACAAGTGTCAGGTCTTTTATACAAGGCTTTGAGGGTTCTTTCCAGGACTTCACTATATTCCTGAAACATGAACTCCTGAGTAATATAGAAAATGTGAATGTAGCGAGAGAAAAAACAATATTAAGCAATGATATTTTCAAAAGACTCGAGTCTATATCACTCATCGATAAGTATGAGGCCTACCAGCTCCTCGATGATAAGTGGGGTTCGATACAAGTAGATCTAGAGATCATCCAGACCGAAGGATGGACAGCTACCAAAAAGGTAGATCCCAATATGGTACTCAAGAAAAAAGATGGAAAAGATCAAGAAGTCCAAGAGTGATGGATCGGTCACATCATGCCATTCCAGCTCGTCCAAGAAATCTATCATAGAGAAGTACTCCACAGTCTCCAAAAAAATGAAAATAGACTCACAGAAATCCTCTGAGAATACGAGGAGATACTCGAGTCACTTAGTGAGGAGGAAAAAGAAGGAGAAGTCATAAATGAGGCACAAACTGCTTTCGTCAATGCTGCGGTAACCAAGGAAGTTAAGCAAATCAGAACAGACATGAAAAAAGGCGAAACTCTAGAAGGTGATACCTATGAAGCGAAGATACTGAGAGTCGATATACTCATGGCAGAAGAAAAAGAAATCAAAAAACTCGTCAAAGAAGAACAAGCAAAACTCCATCTCCAGACCAAGAAAACAATCGAAAATCTCACCGATGAGCAAATCTATGAACTCCTCGAACGCAAATGGATCACCCCGATTGTTACCTCGCTCTCAGGTCTCCCGAAGACGATCCTCGACAAGCTCACTGCACAGGTCAGAGCACTCTCAACCAAGTATGCTACGACCTACACTGATGTAGCCAGAGAGATTGTTCAGGCAGAATGCTCACTCGCAGAGCTCATCGGAGATCTCGAGGGCAATGAGTACGATATGAAAGGCTTACAAGAATTAAAAAATTTACTCCATAGCCAGGACTAATATTATGACAGCAAAACATAAGAATCCAGAAGTGAGGTTTAAGGGATTTAGGGAGGATTGGAAATATCAAGAATTAGACGGATTTCTTGTAGAACGTAAAACAATGCAAAAAATCTCTAAAGATGCTCCAATCTTAGCATTTGCTTCAGGTCAAGGTGTTATAGATAGAAGTGAAAGAAAATCTAATAATAGAGATCATTTAACCTTAGACCAAGAGAATAAGGTCTACAAGCTAACAGAAATTGATGATATTGTTTATAATCCTTCGAATCTGAAGTACTGAGCTATAGATAGAAATAAACATTGAAGAGGCGTAATATCGCCTATATATGTTACTTTCACCACAGAGGAAGAACCTTCTTTTTTAGAATTGATTGTGAAGGGTGAAAAGTTTAAGCTAAGAGCATTACAATACGAAGAAGGAACTGTAGTGAAAAGACAATCTGTAAGTCCACAAAATCTTTTGTCTTTAACAGTTGGTGTATCTCCGTCAATTACAGAACAACAACAAATCGGTTTTTTCTTTGAGAATTTAGATAATCTCATCTCACTCCATCAGAGCAAATACGACAAGCTCGTCATCTTGAAAAAAGCCATGCTCGGAAAGATGTTTCCCAGAGATGGTGCATTGATTCCTGAGATTCGGTTTAAGGGATTTACTGAGGATTGGGAAGAGAAAAAGTTGGGTAATATGGGATATACATATACAGGATTATCAGGAAAAACAAAAGATGATTTTGGTCATTGAGAAGGAAAATATGTAACTTATATGGGTGTTTTTAATAATCCAGTTTCTAATTGAACAATGACAGACTTAGTTGAAATTGATAAAACACAAAATGAAGTAGTTTTTGGGGATGTATTTTTTACAACATCTTCAGAAACTCCAGATGAAGTTTGAATGTCTTCTGTATGGCTAAGTAATGAAAAAGATATTTATCTAAATAGTTTTTGTTTTGGCTATCGTTTATATGATAAAATTGATATCTATTATTTATCATTTTTATTGCGTTCTCCTAGCTTTAGAAAAAAGATGTTCTTTTTAGCACAAGGAGTTTCGAGATATAATATCTCCAAAAGAAAAGTTATGGAAATTAATATTAAGATTCCAAATCCACAAGAACAAGAAAAGATTGGTGAGTATTTCAAGAATCTGGATACACAGATATCACTCCATCAGGTGGAGCTCGTGAAGCTCCAGAATATCAAGAAGGGATGTTTCTCAAAGATGTTTGTCTCATAAATAATCCTACACATATGACATTCGTAAAAGAATCAGAATTCGAATCTGCACTCATCGATGCTCTCGGTAACAAGGGTTGGGAAAGTGAGGTGATATACAATCCTACAGAGGAGGAACTGCTCAAAAACTGGGCCAATATCCTATTCGACAACAACAGAGGAGCAGATCGACTCAATGATGTGCGACTCACGGGTAGCGAGATGCAACAGATATTGGAGCAGATCAATACCCTCAGAACACCACTCCAGCTGAACGGACTCATCAATGGGAAGACAGTTTCGATCAAACGAGATAATCCAGCTGATAGTGTGCATTTCGGCAAAGAAGTGAGCCTCAAGATCTACGATAGACATGAGATCGCAGCAGGTCAGAGTCGGTATCAGATCGTACGACAACCTCGTTTCCCGACAGCATCGAACATACTCAATGATAGACGTGGTGATCTGATGCTCCTGATCAACGGGATGCCATTGATCCACATAGAACTCAAGAAGAGTGGAGTATCCGTGAGCCAAGCCTGTTACCAGATAGAGAATTATTCTCGTTCTGGTGTATTTTCTGGACTATTTTCATTGGTTCAGGTTTTTGTTGCGATGGAGCCGAATGAAACCGTGTATTTTGCTAATCCTGGACCAGATGGCAAGTTTAACAAAGACTTTTATTTTCATTGGGCAGATTTCAACAATGAACCTATAAATGATTGGAAAGATATAACCTCTTCCTTACTCTCTATTCCTATGGCACATCAGCTCATCGGGTTCTATACTGTGCCAGATACTAATGACGGGGTACTAAAGGTGATGCGGAGTTATCAGTACTACGCAGCGAATGCGATATCGGATAAGGTAGCAAAAACTGATTGGAAGAGTAAACATGCACTTGGTGGATATATATGGCATACGACTGGTTCTGGGAAGACGATGACGAGCTTCAAATCGGCTCAGCTCATAGCCAATTCACAAGATGCTGATAAGGTAATCTTCCTGATGGATAGGATAGAGCTCGGTACGCAATCACTCAAGGAGTATCGTGGTTTTTCTGATGATAACGAAGAGATACAAGCCACAGAGAATACAGGTGTTCTCATAACAAAATTAAAAAGCACAGATCCAGCGAATACCCTGATAGTTACCTCTATCCAAAAGATGAGCAATATTAAGGATGAAGATGATAGTCTCAATGCTCATGATATAGAACTCATGAATAGCAAGAGAATTGTATTTATTGTTGACGAGGCACATCGTAATACTTTTGGAGAGATGCTCAGGTGTATCAAAGACACCTTTACTTCGGCTATATTTTTTGGTTTTACAGGAACCCCTATCCTCGATGAGCGCAAGAAAAAAGAAAATACTACTTCAGATGTATTCGGAGACGAACTCCATAGATATAGCATCGCTGATGGTATCAGAGATAAAAATGTACTCGGTTTTGATCCATACAAAATCCTCACTTATAAAGATCGAGATCTCAGAAAGGCTGTGGCCCTAGAAAAAGCAAAAGCAGATAATGAAGCAGAGGCACTCTCTGATCCTGTAAAAAAAGCAGTTTTTAATCAGTTCATGAATGATGTGAAAATGGCTGGTTACATAGAGCCATCTGGAAAATACATAAAAGGAATCGAAGATTATATACCTAAATCTCAATATGAAATTGATACACATAGAAAGAAAGTTATAGAGGATATCTGAGAGAATTGGACGGTACTGAGTCAGAATAGCAAGTTCCATGCCATCTTTGCGACGAGCAGTATCAATGAGGCTATCATCTACTATAGATTGATAAAGAAATTGCAACCTAAGCTAAAAGTAACTGCATTATTTGATGCACATATCGATAACGTAGGGAATGCTGAAGTCAAAGAAGATGGTCTCGTGGAGATACTCGAAGATTATAATGCGAGATACGGACAAGACTATACACTCGCAACACATGGAAAATTCAAAAAGGATATATCGTCTCGACTCTCACATAAGGCACCATATCTCAGAATCGAAACAACCCCAGAAAAACAAATTGATATTCTCATAGTCGTAGATCAGATGCTCACAGGGTTTGACTCGAAATGGATAAATACACTCTACCTGGATAAGGTTTTGCAGTATGAGAATATTATTCAAGCATTTTCTCGAACCAATCGTCTCTTTGGTCCAGACAAGCCATTTGGAACGATTCGGTACTATCGACTTCCACATACGATGGAACAACATATTAACCGAGCAGTAAGACTGTATTCTGGAGATAAGCCCGCTGGCCTCTTTGTGGATCATCTCGAACAAAATCTCAAATCACTCAACTCTGTGTTTGATGAGATATCCAGGTTATTTCACTCAGCAGGGATTGAGAACTTTGAGAAGCTCCCTGCTAATACAGCAGAATGTGGTAAGTTTGCCAAACTTTTTAAGATTTTCAATAATTTCTTAGAGGCAGCAAAGATCCAAGGGTTTAACTGGAAAACCTCGAAATATAGTTTTGGGCAAGCAAAAAAAACAACTGAGGTTCTCATGAGTTTTGATGAGAATATGTATCTCATATTAGCACTGAGATATAGAGAGCTATTTGGTGGTGGAGGTGGAGGTGGTGGGCCAAAAGAAGTACCTTTTGAAATTGAAGGGCATCTCACAGAAATAGATACGGATAAGATCGATGCGGATTACATGAATTCTCGTTTTGTGAAATATCTCAAAACATTGAAAGCAGATCAAAATAATATAGGGGATGATCAGGGTACTTTAGACGAATTACATAAGTCGTTTGCATGACTCACGCAAGAAGAGCAAAAATATGCGAATATTTTTATACATGATATTCAGAGCGGAGCCGTACGTGTAGAGAATGGTATGACTTTTAGAGAATATATTACACAGTACCTGAATCATGCGAAAAATGATCAAATTCATAAACTTTCCATAACACTTGGACTCAATGAGTTAAAACTCAGGAAAATGATGGATTCAGGCGTAACGGCAAGAAATATAAATGAGTATGGTCGTTTTGATGACCTAAAAAGTACTGTTGATAAAAAAAGAGCAAAAGCATATCTTGAAGAGCGAGAAGGAACGACAATTCCAGCATTTAAAATAAATATGAAGATTGATAATTTATTACAAGAGTTTATTATTAGTGGTGGTTTAGATATGTAACTAATAATGTGTAAAAATTCATCAGGTTGTGCAGAAAAGAATTACAAGTAAAATTCGCAAGTCCAATCGCGAATTTTAACTTCATAATCCTTTTCCAATGGATAGCCTAACTATATAATAGCTCGAGAATTAAATACAAATCTTAGGTTTGCGTTTTGTGAAAAAGTGGCGGGATCGAAGTCTATAATGATATAAGTACCAGCACTGAGAGAAATCGCAGGTTCGACTTTCCATGAAGCATTCTTGACTCCTCATTGTCAGTCTTCTCATACCGCATCCCATGTGCCATATAATTTCCCAGCTTCGTCACGAATCTCGATAATTCCAGGTGTTTTTCATGAGAAATATAAGGAATTAAAGTGATTGATTTTATCTCATCTTCTTCCATAGGCCAATTGCCGTTAATCACATGAGAGCTATATAGAGTGTCGGATAAAACCAAGGAGGAACCGTATATATCATGGCTGGGGCTCTGAGATAATTGTCTAGGAGACGGAAGGTGAAATATATGAGACTAACAGAAAGTATTACCACCCCATCTTTGTGAGGTTTCCTGAGGAGATGTATTCCTACGAGAATCATAATAAATCCTATTATCATCTCATATATTTGTGTCGGATGAACCGGATGAGAAGAGAATATTTGCCCAATGTTACCCGATAATTGATACTTGTGTGCAGGACTAAAGAGTGGAAAGGTTATTCAAATGGGTAAATCTGTTTCTCGTCCAAAACAACATCCAGCGAGGAGGCATCCAATTCTGCCGATAACAAGTCCGAGTCCCATAATGGGAGCCACTATATCGAGGAGGCGCCAGTGATTCCATGTAAAAAATCTGGATGTCAGATATACTGAAATATATGCCACTATAAGACCTCAGATTACCGCCTGTCACTGCATATCGAGATTGAGGAGGAGATCTGGATTCTGGTCATATATATCCCGATAGAGGATGAAGTGGAAGATTCGTGCTCAAATGAGGGCTGAAATTGAAGCTATTATTGCCAGGATTACGAGTTTCGATCGAGCAAATCATTGTTTTGACAAGAAGAAGAATGACAAAATAATAACCGTGAGTCATCCTCCAAAGAAGAAGAATCTATAGGAGTCTATACTCCATCAAAAGAGAGTAAGTTCTGGATGCATATTATTTTTTTGGTTCTTGAATTGGTGCTTTGACAGGTTTAACCTTTTTGGATTTTATCTCCATACCAAGTTTGACCTTTCAGGCATCCAGAGATACATTCAGTGGTCCTTTGGCGGTATAGTTTTTCTCATCGTCTCACATCTGGAGTTCCAGACTCACCACTGCCCCATCTTTTGTGATGCTTCATTTAAGGATACCGTCATTATAGGTAAATGGGAATGGTTCCGCTTTGGAACCTTCGAAACTCACATTTATCGTCCCAGAAGTTGGAGAGCTTGGGGTTATTAGGAGACTGACTGGAACAGATTTTCCTTTCATCTGAGCAAAGTCTATATCCACATCACATCATCCTTTTGCCCCCTTGTCTTTTTTGGGTGCAGGTGGTGGTGCGACGACATCTTTTACGAGCATGGTTCCAGCGGTCCATGTTCCTGCAAGATCGGAGAGTTTTGGTGCAAGAGATATTCCGAATCGGCTTTTTACAAACTCGGCATATTTTTTCTGACCATCGGGGATAGCGAACCAGAGTCTTGCTCACTCGGCAAGATCCGTAACCGATATTGCCTTGTCCATAATGAGACCAGTCTTTTCTGATAACTCAAACCGCTTCGTATCGGCCATCATCTTTTGTGCAAAATGATAGAGTACATTGAGCTTATTTTCATAATCGAGTCCTTTATCGAGTCCTGCTGGTCACCTGGTACTATCGAATAAATTATTGGTTTTAAATGCCTCGAGCAAGAGTCGGAGTTTCGCTTCTTCTTTTTTTAACTCTTCTTCCTGGATCGATCTCTGGGTGAATTGATTCTTGTAGGACTCTTTGACACTCTCTCGTACTCGGTCCATCTGTTTTTCGTTCAATGGTGGCATGCCTGATTCTCGTCGAATAGCATTTTCTTTTTTAATAGCATCGATAGACAATTGTCGACTCGCTCCGCGCATCTGTGTCCAGACGGTGTCAAAGTCATTCTTTTCATTATGGTATCCGTAAAACTTCGCATTGGACCCATCCCGAAAAGCTGTATACGCTGCTTCGATCTCATTATTTTTCCAGCTCTCTATCTGATAGTCTACGACTTCCACTGCTATCTTTCAGGCTGCAGTGATTATCATCTTGTCAGCGATCTGTTCGCCGATAATTTTCGCAGCATCCCGGTACTGGCCTCACGCGATATAACCCGCCGCTTTCGATATAGCAGCGACATCCTCGGAACTCTCAGTGAGAGTTTTTAATCCTTCTTGTACGACCGATTCCCCGGCGATTTCTGCGATTTTTTTCCCAGCAAGAAGGGCAATTTTTTGATTCAAATCTGCCACATCACCACTTTTGTAGGAATCGTAAATGCCCTTATATCCGTCGTCTTTGAGTACATCAGCTAAAACCTTTCCCTTGAGGGTTTTGTCGGAAATACCCATCTTTTCTAGAGTCAGATCGATAATCTGCTCCGCTACTTTATCAGATACCTTATTGATACCATCTTTCATCTGTTTATCGAGTGTTTTGGAATGGATCCAATTCTCGGAAATAACCGTATCTTCTTGAATCTGATTTGCTCCAAATAATGAAAAATGATAGGTTGTAAATGTGAGGAGCTGTTTTTCTCCATCAACAGAATCCGGCTTTATATATTCCCACTTTTTCCCATCATAGTAAGCAACTCGCAGGCTCGATACACCTCGTACGGCATCGATTTCATTTGCATTATATTTGAAGGTTATAGTAACTGGCTCATTGAGCCTATTTGTATCGCTCGCGGTAATCTCCAAGGGGGAGCCGAGCATTTTCATCTCTCGACCGAGATATTTTGGCACACTATCTGGTGTTTTTATATCTACTTGAGCTTCTGCATCAAAAGTATGGCTGGGGATAAGAATGGTTGCCTTATTCTTTTCTAAATCACCCAAAGTAATCTCACTTCCGGTTAAGACTTTCGCCACAATGGGTTCAGTAATGCTTTTTTCATATTTCCAGTCAGTATCACCTGTTTCTTGACTCTGAATAGACACAGCGCTGGTTTTTTCATCGGACGTGACTGGTTTTTCTACTGTTCCCGGTCGATCGACCGTACCAGAACTACCAAAACAACCAGTGA
>CAZRBF010000006.1:10654-16670 GCA_964598195.1 uncultured Candidatus Peribacteria bacterium
TTTTCTACTGTTCCCGGTCGATCGACCGTACCAGAACTACCAAAACAACCAGTGAGAAAAAAAACAGAAGCTATAACCCATGTCCTCGAGAGGACCTTATTTTTAAGAGTATCCATAAAGTAGATGGTTAAAGAATAAATCTTCATCTTAAAAGTATATACGAATGTAAGAAAATGCAAAAGAAAAGACATATAAAAACTTTTATCGTCCCGTTTCAAATCCGACCACTTGCTGTAGGATCTACAGAATCATAAAATTCTCTCAAATAGGGATATTTTAGTGTGAATTTCATGTGAATTTCACTCAATTTCAATAGAATCTGCTTTACATTGAAAGGTGAATGAATATAGTATAAATATTTTATACAATAATCCTACTTTTTATGTCTAATATCGGTAGTAGCCTCCTTATTTCTTCAGCACTTTTGGTCAGTCAATGAGCTCTCTGTCAGACATCAGAAAATACCACCTCTTCTACAACAAATAAAAAAGCCTCTTCTCTTGATGATACATACCCGAGCATAAATCGTGCCCCTCTTTCCCCAAAACAAGAAGTAGATACCTACAATAAAGCCGTTGCAAATTTTAAGGACAGTGTAGCAGAAAAAGTGTCATTTACTATTGGCTGATATAAGGCAGGAATTGGTTATAACAGGAATAATGAGCAAGATCTCGGTACCAGATGAGCAAGTATCGTCCTGAGGCGAGACTTCTCCATTCGTCAGAGTGATATGGCTGGTGGAAAGGGAACATTTGAAGCCTGACTTGGCGAATCTCAAGATGGAAAACCGAAGGTTTTTGTAAGTGCTCAGATTAATTTTTAAGCACTTCTCGTGTGGAGTAATGTGATGCGTTATTTTATATTGATAAATTTACCTTTCTCTCTATAATCTGGCGCATTATCCTGCACCATATACACTTCATGAAAAAACATGCCATCCTCGAAAACATCCATATCGATAAACTTATATTTGGTGGAAAAGGTCTTGCAGTCGCTCCAGATGGAAGAAAAATAATTATCACTTGAGGGGTTATCCCTGGAAGTATCGTCAACCTCCGAATACTGAAAGTAAAAAAGGGGTATTTCGAGGCACAACTTTTGGATACTGTAAAAGCCTCTCCTCTCGAACAAAAACTGCCTGCCCACTACCAGGTATACGGTGGATGTAAGTGGCTTCCCATAGCCTACGAGGAGCAATTAAAGATAAAAGAAGAACAGGTGCGCGAGGCATTTCATTATATAGAGAAATACTGGGACAGTTCCAAGGGACAGAAGATTACTCCTCTCGAAATAGAAGACTCTATTGACACTATCATTACACCTCACCCCAGCCCTCTCCTAGAAGGAGAGGGAGTAAAGACTTTGCGAGAACCACCTACTTTTCACTCCATCGTTCCATCACCAGAGATCTACGGATACCGCAACAAGGTTGAATTTTCTTGGGGAAAGTATATTTCGGAAAAAGAAGGAGTTCATGATACCTTCCGTTTTGGGTTTCATGCACAGGCACAATTTGACCGAATTATCGATTGTGATTTTTGTGTACTCGCAGATGATGAGATTAATGCTATTTTCCAAGAAATGAATACCTATTCCAGGAAATCTGGTCTTCCGACGTATGATCCGAAGACCAATATTGGGTTCTGGAGGCATTTCGTAGTACGAAAGGCACACTTTACTGGAGAGATCATGCTCATTCTCAGTGTCAATCACGAATATGCGGAGTATAGCCGAAAATACGAGGGTGATATTCTCGTATTTGCCGGAAAGCTCATGGAACAATTTCCTGCTATTGCATCGGTGTATCTCTTACAAAATTCAGGACGTGCCGATATCGTTACCTGAGAAGCCATTCTCATGAAATGAAAGGCCACTATTACCGAAAAACTCCTCGGAAAGACTTTTGAAATCAACCCAAAATCCTTCTTTCAGACAAACTCTCTCGGGGCTGAGAAGCTCTATAGTGTTGTCCGAGATCTCATGAAAACCAAGTGAGGAATACTCCTGGATCTTTATGCGGGCACTGGAACTATCGGAATACTTCTCGCCGACCGATTCGAGCATGTGTATAGTGTGGAACTGGTTGCAGAAGCGAGCAAGGATGGGGGAAAGAATGCAACGAAAAACGGTGTAACAAATATTACATTTATCAATGAGAAGACGGAGAAATTTTTACCGAAATTTCTGGAAGAAAATATATGACTTAAGGATACTTCTCTGATAATAGATCCACCAAGAGATGGAATGCACCCGGATGCTCTTCCGGATATTCTCAAATTCAATGCACAAGAGATTATCTATGTCAGTTGCAACCCTGCCACACTCGCAAGAGATCTTGACTATATCCTTGCTAACTCCACCTATCGTCTGACCGATGTAATTCCAGTAGATATGTTTCCTCACACACACCATATAGAAACGGTTGTCCGTCTTGAAAAAACTATATAATATCACCGTTCTCATTATGAACCAAAACTACCAAAACATCATATCGATACTCGGGAGATTGGGTATACAATTCCAGGAAATAGACCATGAGGAAAGTCACTCTTGCGATGAATCTAAGAGCATGCGTCTTTCTGCTGGACTCGACGGAGTCGGGAGCAAAAATATAGTATTCCATGCCAAGGGGAACTTTTACCTCGTCACCACCGAGGGTGATACACAGATCAAAGCCCGCAATTTTAAACACGAATTTAGGAGCAAAGATATACGGTTTGCGTCTCAGGATGAGATAACCCGTCTCATCGATGCGACCATTGGATCGATTCCCCCTTTTGGATTCGAGCATACCACCCTCCCCATCTATGTTGACGAGCATATTTTCGAGCATACGCATTTTTGTTTCAATCCTGGGATTCCAACAAAAAGTATCCAAATACAGACCGGAGACTTACGAATGATATATTCTTCCCTCCCAAACCCCGTAAAATTTTTTCGACAGACAGAGGAAGGATTTGAGATTATATAGACACACAAAAAAACCTCGATCGAGGTTTTTTTGTGTGTCTATATATAAAGTATCATCGGGATAATCACGGGATTTCGTTCAATTTTCGCGAGAATGAATATCTCTAAATCGCGACGAATAATCTTGATAAGATCTTTTTCTTCGATGTCAGGAACATCTTTGGTCGTATCTTCATATGACGCACGTGCTTTTTTGATAATAAGCTTATGCATCTCACGAACTTCTTCAGAAAATACAAATCCTCGAGTTTCCAGCTTGAGGTGCCCGAGAAGAGTCTTCGTTTTTTCATCAGCCTTAAAAACGATGACAACCACTCATGCACCCATCATCTGAGAACGCATATCAATGATATGATTTGAAGGGGCATTATCATTTGGTTTTTGAGGAGCATTTACCTTGTTGGGTATTGGTTGTTCTCTTGGTAGTGGCGAAGGAATTCTCGGCACTTCATAAGGGACTTTTGGTATGTTTTCTCTTGGTTGCACAGGAATAGTTGCAATCTTTTTAGTACCAAGATCAGAATCCAGTTCTGTAAAAAAATCATTCATGGGAAGGGGGTAAGGAGAGAAATAACATGTGAGTAATTCAGTGTATCTATTATTTGATATAATACAAATATTTTTTTGTATCTATTTGAATCTTTGTGGTATCCCAGTTATAGGGTCTGAGCTTGTCTATCGCAAACGAAGTACCAACAAATGCATCCTTTTCAAACACATACGATGAGAAAAAATCATATTTTTTTCGTAAAATTGCATCTTTTTGTGCACCTTTCTGAAAATCTTCGTTGTGGAATACATAAAATGCAAACGATTCAGCAAAATCTTCATACTTGTTAGACAGGGCATAGCCAGAAACAAAATTGACTATTTTTTGACCTTTTTTCTTCGTATTAAATGATTCCCAAGAAAATTCATAAAAAATATCTGACGGATCAGCGAAAAAACCTGTTTTTAAGTAAAAAATATCGACAATGTGCCCGAGTTCATGCACAAACACTTTTAATTGTTCAGAATCACCCGATATCTCCGTAGAGAGTATGAGTTTATTTCCCATGACTTGCCCTCTTGGTTCCCGTCTCTCGGTATCGAGTACCAGATTCAGAGGAGTAACTTTCGATTGAAAATACGGAGAATGTATCACATCTTTGAGATGAGCGATGATATTACTGTCTACCTGAATATAGTCCGGGTTAAATGCTATCGTGAGTGGTTCTTTTTTCACAATTCTTCGTGGAATATTTTTCTTTGCAACTTTTTCTTTTGGTATATCATCGTTCTTTTCTGGAAAAACCTCAGTCAGTGGTATTTCTTGATTCATGATCGAGGCACTATCATATGTCGTCTCAAAATATGGCCCCGACGCTTTGTTGTAGCCAAAAAAGAGAAGAAGAAAAAGTATCGTATAGATGAAAAATTTAAGAGAATCAGTGCGAGTAAAGTACATGAAAGAAAATGATAAATTATTGAGGCAATGTAGGGGCGGACCGATGTGTCCGCCCTGATATTTAATCCGGGTGTCCGCCCTGATATTTAATCCGGGTGTCCGCCCTGATATTTAATCCGGGTGTCCGCCCTGATATTGGGATTGACGAGGAGGGCGGATACATAGATCCGCCCCTACATTTTACCCTCCAAATCCATAGATGAGATTCACGATCGCATTTACGATCGCAAACGAGAGGAGCATGACAACAAATCCAACAATCGCAAATTTCAGGGAGCTTTTTGCGTGCTTGACCTTTTCAGCATCTCCAAGGGCCGTAGTATAGAGAACAGCCGCAAAAACGACTCCTCAGACAGCAAGAATGGATCCGAGAAGTATGAGCTGATTGGTGATGTTCACAATCCTCCCCTTTACTCCTCATGCAATAGTATAGTCCTTATCATCAGAGGTAGTCACAGATCATTCTGGTTTACATCCTCGAAGAGAAGCCATTGGATCACTCCCATTATAGGAACACGCCGCAAATGCCCCAGAAAAAGAGGTAAGTATCAGCAGGGAGCAAATAAGCGAAAATATCAGTTTTTTCATAAAAAAATTATTTTAAAAAGTGAAACCCGTAACAATCTTTACAGCGACGAAAGCGAGTGGGATAACCGCAAGACCAATAGCCGCATATACCAAAGCCTTCCAAGCATTCTTGAACTCCTCCTCCTTTCCTTGTGCTGTAAATAGGGTATATCCTATATAGAGAAAAACTGATACACTCACTATTCAGAGTAGTCCCATCATATATCTTTGAATATTTTTGAGAAAGTTCTCTCGAAATGTGACATTTGTTGCATTGGTAGCACTATTATCACCCCCGCCAATGAGCAGATCGTTTTGGGTTACTTTCGCAGGGGCCGCAAAAGTATATTCATTCATACTCAAAAATCACATCAAAAAAATCACACCCAAGACCATGCTCGCAAAGAATTTTTTCATACAACTGTTCATAAAAAATTAAATCTTAATTTATTTTGAGACTATTAACGATATCGATGATAGTATACGCAACAACCGAGAGAAGTACTCACACAAGGGCATAAATGACCGTCTGTTTTGCATGCTTTACTTTCTCGTCATTTCCCATGGAAGTAAGAAACTGGATTCACCCCCAAGAAACCGCAAGAATCGCAAAAAGTCCCACGTACTTAATTGTCTCGCGAATAATAATCACGATCGGTCGTGTAGCCTCTCCAGCCGATTCAAACGGAAGTCCCATAGGGGTTATCGGAGGTAGCGTATCCGCCGCCATAGCAAGAGAGATGCTTAATCAGAATAATATAAAAAACGTAATTGTTGGGGCTCGGAGATTTTTGAAAAATGATGAAATAGTGGATATTCAGAGATTTGCAAGAACGAAAGTATTCGCACGAAAACTGCGTACCGGAGTGAACCGTACGCCTGTACGGAGAACGAGGAAACGTAAAGTTTGAATGCGAATAGTGAAGTTATTGCAAATCTCCTTTATGCGATGAGCCATGAAACAAGTCGTATTATAGAATAAGAAAGCAGCGCCAAAATAACTGCGGCGATATTGAGCATGATAATAGTCTT
>CAZRBF010000006.1:16770-23928 GCA_964598195.1 uncultured Candidatus Peribacteria bacterium
TGAAAAAATCCAAAAATATTCGCGAAAAAAAGAAAAAAAGATATAATCCCGGGGATTATCCTACTTATTTATCTCTCTTTTTATATGAAAATCCTTATCTCTGTTCTTGCGAATGCCCTGATACTTTTTGGGGTGGCGTACTTTTTGCCTTATGATAGTGTGACTCAAACGGGAGTTGTGGCGACGGGCGGTTGGCAGCTGTATGTGGCTGGGGGGATAATCCTTGGACTCTTGAATGTGATTGTTCGACCTATACTGAAGATATTTGGATTTCCTTTCATGATTCTCACTTTCGGACTTTTTATCCTGGTCATTAACGCCATCATATTGTGACTCCTTGAGAAAGCTATTCATACTATTGGTATCGACTGAGTAAGCTATGACATAAATGGTACCGCCATTTTTGCAATTGCGGTTGCAATTTTTACCATTTTCAATACAATCGCGAGCGCTTTAACCAAAAAATAATTTTAATTATCATTCTATGCTTCAGATATTCTTTATTATCCAGATTGTAGTCAGTATTCTCCTCATCCTCCTTATCCTTGTTCAGGCAAAAGGGAATGGGCTTTCTATCGCACCAGGATCCAATGATTTCGGAAAGTTTGAGAAACGTGGAGCCGAAAAGACCCTTCATATTGCGACCATTGTTCTCGGAACGGTATTTATTATTAATGCCACTATCTACTTCTTCCTCTCATAAGAAGATTTTCTAATATCGACTCATGTCTATATATCAAACAATCAAGAAATACTTTCTGTTTCTTTCTGTTTTTTTCGTTTTTGCGATAAGTGCGCATCTTATTTTTCTGTACCTATCAGAAGATGCTGTCAGGAGTCCGGAAGAAGGGGGAACTGTAAATATAGGGATAATCGGTGCCGTTCCGAACCTCAACCCTGCAAAATACGGAACAGATCCCATAGGTGACTATCTGTTGCGATTTACGTCGCGATCTCTCCTCAGATATAATATCGAAACAAAACAAATGGAAGGGGATTTGGCGAATTGTAACCTGGGAAAAAACTTCGCAGAGATAAAGTGTTATGTGAAAAATGATGCCAAATGGAGTGATGGAGCTCCCGTGACCAAGGAGGATATTCTCGCAACATACAATATGCTCCAGAATGCTGACATGAATAAAACAGCCAAGAAACTCTTAGAAGGAGTTACCATAGGCGACCAGGGCGAATATATACAATTCTCTGGAAAGGCCGATGTACTCGTGCTTGACATGCTCCTCTACCCCATTATCCAAAAAGGGGTTGTAGAAAAAATCAAAAGTGATAGTTTTTCTGTCAGTGAAAACCTTTCATCGGGACCATATATTTTCGAGAAGCGCGAAGGAGATGACAAGACGAATAGCGAAAAGGTTTCTCTTGTACGAAATGAAAAAAATACCAATGATAAAGTCTATATCGGACGGTATGTATTTCGATTTTTTCACAATAAAAATGAACTCATAGCAAACAAGGATAGTCTCAATATCATCTTCCCTGATAACACTATAAACACCCTTTCATCACCACGATTTGAACAATTTCGCTTCATACTCCCTGAATATATCTCCCTCTTTCTCAATGCTGATAAAATCGGTCCCGAGCTTCGAGGTCTCCTCCTGGGATCTCTCGCGAAAGTAAAATTTAACGCTCTCGATGAAGAAGCCGGGCGATTACTCAAAAACCCATTTTTTACTGATGAGTCCATTCTCCCAGAGAATTTTGATAAAGCAAAGTTTGAGATTGCTATGAAGAATATTGGATATTTTAAAAAGGATGCCCTCTGAACTGAACTTTCAAAAGTAAAAACTGAGATCAAGACAGTAACTGGAGCAACCAATAGTTACTTCACGAACCCCAGCAATAAAAAATATGCAGTAACGAAAGAAACTGACATACTTC
Organism: uncultured Candidatus Peribacteria bacterium; assembly: GCA_964598195.1. GTDB lineage: Bacteria > Patescibacteriota > Gracilibacteria > BD1-5 > UBA2023 > UBA1545. Next base: position 18,670 of record CAZRBF010000006.1, read on the forward strand.
TCTCCTGAAATACTCCCGAGTGAGTAACAGGCGTATATGTAAATAATTATCGACTTAAAACCTTTGCACCACAACACAAGAAATTCTACTACCGAGCAAAACTCGATATAGGAACCATGAAAAATGGGGAAAATACGTATACTCTGGCTTTCGAGATAGATGGCAAAAAAGTTGAAAAGGAAACACTGACCCTCTTTCTCGCCACAACTCAGGAAGAAGCCCTAGCTCAAGAAAAAGAATATGCTATAAAAAATCAATCAGTGAGGACTACAGAAACCAAAAAACCAGATGAGAGCACTACTCTTACAGCAAGTCTTGCCACCCTCGATCCTGTCTCCTATTACGATAAAAATCTGAGGAAATTCTCACTGCAATTTGTCTATACAAAGCAGACTCCGTATATGGAGAGCTTGGCACAAGAAATTGCCACTCGCCTAAAAACCCTGGGGATTGATGTACAAGTCACACCACTCTCGACAGAAGATCTCCAGACGATTATAACGAAGGGGGAGAAGCAATACTCTATGATTCTCACAGGGATAAACCTCTGACTTTTTGACTACAATATATTTCCATTTCTTCACTCCTGACAGGCTGAGAAGGGTTTTAATTTTGCAAAACTCAAAAACCTCGCACTCGACATACTTCTTGAGCGCCTCAAATCCAGTCAACTGAATTCTGACTCACTCAAAGTTCTCCAAACCCAAGTCCTCGACATCCTCAAAAAGGAAAATGTCTTTGTTCCGCTCTATAGTCCTTATAATTCATTTTTTATAGATAAAAATCTGAAACAATTGAAGACAGCTACGGTTCTCCCTTATTCATCATCCCTCTTTGACGTGGGAGAAAATATGTATCTCAAAGAGAAATTTACCATAAAATTTGGAGGAAAAAGCATGGATTGAATGCTCAGCTGGCTAAAAAAATACTCTCCTCTCACAAATTTTTAAATTATGGAAAAAGTGGAACATCCTCAAGATCCCCATGAGCACGAGCATGATCAACACGCAGATAGTACCCATGAGCCTCAGATAATTCACACAGAAGCATTGCACGATAACCACACACATGCCACTGAATGAGCAAAAGAAATGACACTCAAGGAGGCTATAGTAGGACCTGCATGGGAACTTGTTATGAATACATCTTTTCTCAAGAAATTTAATTTCTTCCCATCCCTTCTCTCGACCATCTATCTTGGTTGTATCATACTTTATCAAATCGCCTTTTCATACGTCTATATATTTAAGCTCAAAGATCAGTTTTTTGCCATTATTATCCAGTGGGTACATGCTTCATATTTTTGGGAATTTATCTGAGCTCTCGTTATCGGGATTATTCTCTATATATTCATAACGCCCGTTGCTGAGGGCGGACTTATTTCCCTCATAGCCAAGAGACAGGACGGATCTTTTCTCTCTCGTGAAACCAAGGGGCGTGTGTCATATGGGATATCACGAGGACTCATCAATTTTCTGCCGATCTTTGAACTCAGCAACTCTCTCGCCATCTTTAAACTCCTCTCGATCATCACATTTTATCTCTTTCTTTTACGAATATTTGGAAAAGATTACTTCACCAGTATCAGCATCCTCATGTTTATCTACCTGGGTTTTGCCTTCCTGGTGAATATTCTCTTTTCTTACGCGCGATTCTTTATCATATTTGAGAACAAAAAAGCGCTCGAAGCCCTAAGTCTCTCGGTCAATATGACCCTCAATAATCTAAGCATCACCTTTCACCTCTATTTCACCCTTCTCGTTGTCTATATTCGAACCTTTATCACCGCCATTATATTTATCATCTTTCCGTTTATTATTTCTGGACTCTTTACCTATATCACCACCTCCTGGCTTCAGATCCTCTCGGTCAGCATCCTCTCACTCCTCTTTATGGGACTCCTCGTCTTCGTCTCCCACCTCAATTCCGTCCTCGAAATCTTCGTAGAGGCGATCTGGTACAATGCCTATAAGGAGAACAAGAAACACTTTCATGTTGAAGACAGTGGACATTGAAGCTCCGATCATCATACAGAAAACGCTCACCATTAGGTGAGCGTTTTCTGTAACTCTTAAAAGCAAGTCAATTGACATACTTTTTTATGTCATACTTTTTTATTTGACTTCCATTTTCGAAAGTATATACTACCTCCACCATAGGTTATGGAATATATTTTTTTTCTACGACAATATGCTTCCGGAAAGACGCGATAAAATCCTCATGAGCATCAAGAAATCACGATGAATGCTCGACAAGATTGAGAAAATGTTACATGATGGTGTATATTGTGCCGATATTGCTCAGCAAATCAATGCAACAATGGGACTTCTCCGAAATGCGAATGCTACACTTCTTGAGAATCATCTCCAAACGTGCGGAGTAAAAAAAATTCAATCTGGCAATTCTGAAGCTATTACTGACTTTTCTGAGGAAATTATGAAAGTCTGGAGTGTCACACAAAGGAATTAAGTTTATTTTCTCGTTTTTTATTTATGAAACGATTTCTCATTGCCATTCTTGTCGCAACCTTCCTGACTCCGGTATGTGGAAGTGTTTTTGCGAGCGTGAATCATAATGAGGATTGAGTGGATCATCACCACTCAGATATGGGTCAGAATTTGACCTCAGAGTCGTCTTTGGTCACTGTGATAGACATGGATAGTGTTTCTGAACATCCGCATATTGCGGGTCCTCAGGCTTCATGCTGTGGATGAGCACGACACTTGGAACCCCTAATAACAGAGCGTCCAGCTGAAAAGATAATAAAAAATCTCCTTACAGATCATCTTTCATCTACGACAGATTTTTGATTTGACTCTTTTTCTCATACTTTTTCAAATACTACTGATCCTCCCGATTTTGACAGGCATGACTATTCCGCATTGGTCGGTATTATAAAATGTCTCAACTAGTTATATCATTAAGCCTCTTTTCCATATTTTGGATGTTTTTGTGTTTCATAAAAACATCTGGGTTACTAGTAAGAGGGTTTTTGTGTCAAAAAATTATTTACTCTTTCACTTTTCTTTTTTATGAAAAAATCATTTCTTATTGCTGGTATTATTGTCAGTCTTACGCTTATTCTTGCATCTTGTACTACTCCTGGTTCACATACTATGGATGATAGTTCTCAAATGGATGGCGCTACCCATACGGAAGAGGCTACCCATACAATGGATGATGGATCTAGTATGGATGGGGAAACTCATACAGAGGGTGATTCCCATGCCATGGACAACGGAAAAGCTATGTCTGGAGCGACTCATGAAGAAACAGCATCTGGAGATACGCATTCGATGGATAGCGGATCTCAAATGGAAGGAAAAACTCACGAGGAAACTCAGATAAAAAAGGTGGGGACTCCCGTAAAAAAGGTTGAAAAAAAGATTCCAACAAAAACTTCGACAGAAACTACTCAACCCACACACTCCATGGATGACGGATCCCATATGGACGGAGCTACCCATACTGAAGGGGATTCTCACTCAATGGACGATGGATCGAATATGAATGGCGCAACTATGGATGACGGAATGGAAAGTCAATAATATATCCCTTAAATAATCCTTATGAACAAAATAATTAAAATCGGAGTGGTTCTGTTCGTCCTCGGAGGAACTGGATATGCGCTCTACAGAGCTATTCAACCATCGGTTGTAGAGAAGACGAGCCAGAAAAAAATAACCACAACAGATCACTCAAAGATGACTCGTATGGTCACCTATGTAAAGCCGAAAGTATATGTTGGAACGAAATCAGCCATCACTTCGTACCTTGGAGAAATTCAAACGGAGAAAAATGGGCAAATCTACCCCTATAGAAATGGCATCGTTGAGGCATATCTCGTAAATGTTGGTGACAGCGTCAAGAAAGGACAGGTCGTAGCACGACTCTTGCCGGCGGAGTATTCCCCGGATATAGCCAATATGATCGCCGACCGAAAGGCCGAACGAACCATTTCCGCTGGGATGGTGAAGTCCGCAGAACTCACTCTGCGTGAAGCAAAGTCTCGGAAAGAAAGCATTCTCAAAGCTTCTGACATGAAAATAGAAAACGCCAACCTCATACAAACGCGCGTAGCAGATTCCACAGCGAACCAACTCGATAAAACATCTCTCGAACAGGATGCGAAGATTGCAAAATTACAATCTGATCTCGCCTCTATGGACGTACAGATCTCCTCACAAGAAAAGACAATCCTCAATATGAAGAAGCAGACCGACGCATCGCTGGCGCTCGAATCCGATAAGCTCTCGCTTCGAGAGACGACCGTGAAAACCGCTATCAAGAACGCTCATGCGACATTACTTCGGGTATTCTACGGGGCCTCAGCCTCACTCTCGAATAGTTCAGCATTGAAAAACTCTTATTTCGGGGCCAAGAATACAACTACCGTGACGAGTTTTGCCACATCGATGGCATCGCTTCATGCGAAGTATCAAAACATAGATACCCTTTCTAATAATGATGCTTTCATATTTGCTCGTGAAGTCGCTGATACAGTCGATAAAGGGATAAAGGTACTTGATGCGACCATTGTGTCCGCCGATTACGACGAAGCAATGCTCAGTAGTGACAAGACCATGCTCATAGAAGCGAAAACCGACTCCATGTACGGAATCCTTACGGTTCTCAATATGTACGAGGAACAAAAAAGTATGCTCGCGAAAGAGACGACCGTGTCTTCATCCGAGTACGCGAATGAAACTCTCATGCTCGAACGCCTCCTGGCAGAGCGGGACGTAGCGGAAAAAGAACTCGCTATGGCGAAAGCCGAGAAAGACCGAATGCTCGCAGATGTACGGAATATGAAGAGTGAATCTGAAAACGAGGCCTCGAAAATGGTAGCAACAGAAAATGCCGACAAAATCATGTCTCTCTCGGAAATCAATCGTATGATAACAGAAGGTGAAAAGATGGTTATCGATGCGAGATCGTCGTATCAGGCGGCAGCGGAAGCACTCGGAGTCCTCGAATCCGCAGGATTTTCGAACGAAGTTCGCGCGCCGTTTGCCGGAAAGATCACGAGACGAAATATCAACGCCGGGGAATCCATCGCCATGGGGACTCCGCTCTATGATATCGTTGGTTCTGCTACTAAAAAAGAAGCTCCGAAGACCTTCGTCCGATTCGAAATCCCGGAGACGGATCTAGGAGATGCAACCATTGGAAAAGAAGTGCGATTCTATCGAACGGCGGAACCGCTTCGTAAGCTCACGGCTAAGATTGCTCGTGTATCGCCTGCGGTCGGTTCATCCT
>CAZRBF010000007.1:0-10245 GCA_964598195.1 uncultured Candidatus Peribacteria bacterium
GCTTCCTCATTCTCCGTACAGTCGTACGGTTCATTCCGGGTCTCGATTTGCACTCAAATTACTTCGCTTTTGCGTAAGTTTGCTGAAATGAGTCAAAAACTTTGCGGAAGATCGCAAAGTTTTTTCGTTTTTTACTTCTCCACTGCTCATTTACACTCTATGATAAAAGTTTCTCGACGAAAAACCCGTTCTTACCTCCTGCAGGCTCTCTATGCGCGATCAATTGGCTGAATCAATTTCGATGAACCGTCTTTTCTTCTGGCTTTTTTTGACGAACCTACCTCGACCTCGCTCGATGTACCATATTTTCAGGCCATGTTTCATGGAGTTATAGAGAAAGAGTCAGAACTTCTCACAGTCATACATACATATGCACCAAAATTCGACATAACTACGATGCCGATTGTGAACCTCCTGCCTATAATGATTGCCTCTTATGAGATGCTCTACTTGACCCTCGATACTATTCCTGAAAAAGTGAGTATCAATGAAGGAATCGAGCTTGCGAAGATGTTCTCTGATGACACAGCGAGAACGATGGTAAATGGGGTACTTAATGCCCTCAAAGACGATAAAATAACCATTGTCGAGTCCATTAAGACCAATACTCTTGCACCAAGATTTTTTGTATAATTAACATGTAATCCTCTATGTCTAAAAAAATTGTCTCCATATCGAGCAAGGCATTTGAAGAGAAAATAGGATCATTCGTATCTTCTCTTGAAATTCCTTATAAAGATATCACCAATTATTGTCTCGCGTTCATTCATCGATCGGTTCTGAATGAAAACATCATCCATGTTTCCGAGAGCAACGAACGTCTGGAATTTCTCTGAGATGCTGTATTGGAACTTATCTCCACAGAACTTCTTTTTCACAAATTTCCAACAAAACCAGAAGGAGAACTCACCGATATACGAAGTGCCCTCGTTCGTGGGAAAAACCTTGCCAATATAGGACTCGCTCTCCGACTTCAGGACTATGTGCTCGTCTCTAAATGAGAACTTCTTGCCTGAGGAAACACCAATCCTTATATAGTTGCCAATACCTTCGAGGCGTTTCTTGGTGCGCTTTATCTTGACCTTGGATACGCTGTATCTAAATCATTCGTGGAAAAATATGTATTTTCTCTTCTCACGGAGATCCTCGACAAAGAGCTCCATGTAGATCCAAAATCTCACTTGCAAGAAATATCTCAGGACAAATACCTCGTAACACCAACCTACGAAGTACTCGGAGAATCTTGATCAGATCACAACAAATCTTATACTGTTGGCGCTTATATAGGCATAACCCGAGTCGGGACTGGAACCGGATCCAGCAAGAAAAAAGCACAGCAAGAAGCCGCAGAAAACGCCTTGTCGGAGAAAAAGATTTGGGAAAAAACGATAAAAGCCTAAATATACAAGAGCAGAAGAGAATTTTTTGTTTCGACGCCGAAACAGTCTTGGTAAACTTTTAGGTAGCTACTGACTTTGTTTCAAGAAGAAACAATAATTCTTTTTTGCTCGAAAAAGATAATTTTTGGGAAAAATATAATTTGTTTTGACTTTGCGACATTTTTTCATACAATTTCCCCACTTTCACAAAAAGAGCGCTTGTCTCTTTTATATATATTATTAATACATCAGACACTATGCTCGCTAAATTCAAGAAAAGAAAACGACTTCGAACTCACGGATTCCTTACTCGATCACTCTCTGTTGGTGGACGAGCTGTTCTCGCTGCGCGACGCCGAAAAGGGCGACACGTTTTGACAGTAAGCTACCCAACTCGATACAAACTTACAAAGGGTAAATCCAAAATGCATATTGTTGCTGGCGGTACAGCCCGTGTAGTACAATACCCAGGATCAAGCAAGCACTTCCGTGTTGATAACTCTGCACGTTATTCTAAAGCAGATACTCAAGTAGCTGAATAATCCCCCTCATTTCTATGATTCCGAAACTCTATCGGCTCACAGAGAACGAAGTAAAAAAGGTTCTACGGTTTCGTAAACCTTTTTTTTCGCATGGTTTCATAGCAAATATCCTCCCTAACAAGGTTTGACACAATCGCTTTGGCGTAGTTTTCTCTGGCAAGCATACACGAACCTCTATTGCTCGCAATTTCTATCGTCGTCGTCTGTATGATACAGTTTCTGATATTTGCACCACAGGAAGCAATGACATAGTATTTATTCCAAAAAAAGGAAAAGTTTTTCAGCATAAAAATACGGAAGATATAGCCAACTTTGATAAGGATATAGGATTTTTAAAAAAATTTATCAAAAAGTAGTGCATGATACAAAAAGGTATTGTTTCGATTTTTTAAAAAACACTTTTCATTAAAAAGAAATTTGCGTATTATTCAAGCGTCTCCTCTATTGATATGTCTAATATAATTTCAGTACGTATCATTGCCTTTACTAGTTTCAAATGTTTTCGAAGACTGGGGACCAAGATATACAGATGTTGTTATATTACCCAATGTAATTTTTGATAAACAAGAAGATTTTGATGATTCTATAAACTGGATATGAGATATCGGTTCATATCCAACAAGTACATTTTTTACAAATGATACAACCCGAAAGCAGAAGAAAAACCAACACATTTTACCCTTATCCCTAAAAGTTCAAATCTCTCTTCCCATCGTGCACAAAGAAAACAAAAACCCACGTTTCACGTGAGTTGTTTGATTTTCTTTGGTGCCCGGAGAGAGACTTGAACTCTCACACCGTAAGGCAACGGCTTCTAAGACCGTCGTGTCTACCATTTCACCACCCGGGCAGGTATGTGAGCATAGTATATAGAAAATGAATGAAAAGCAAGTTTTTTTGGAAACTCGGGTGGTGGGCCGGGTAGGGCTCTTTTTTCTCAGTGTCGATTTCGCTTTTCAAGCGAACTCTCGCTTCGAAAAACGCGCTCGGTCGAAAGCCAAATCGTTTGCTTTCTATTTTCTCCGTTTCACTTCGAAAATACCTCACGTTCGATCCCTACTTCCCGTGGCTACATTTCGTCAAAAAATCCCACCCGCCTTTAGCGGATGGGATGTTTTTTACGAAATGGTGGGCCGGGTAGGGCTCGAACCTACGAAGGCGAAGCCAAAGGATTTACAGTCCTCCCCATTTGACCACTCTGGAACCGACCCAAAAAGAAAAAAATTCTTGAGTTTTCAGTTTGTAAGAAGAAATTTTCATCTTTCAACTTTTGAAACTAAGAACTCTTCAAAAACATAATGGAGCCGCTTGTCGGAGTCGAACCGACGACCTACGGTTTACAAGACCGTTGCTCTACCAACTGAGCTAAAGCGGCAAATCACTCTCCTTCTTTGTTCAAAGAAGTGCGGGCATTGTATAGAAAAGAGTGCATTTGTCAAAATTTTTTAAAAAACTTTTCAATCGTGTCCTTATTTTAAATTTTATAATCTAAAAAAAATCCCCAAATCATTTCTGATTCGAGGATTTATGACACGCATTTTCATAATTCATGATATCGGAAGATACACAAATATTTACTTGTATGCTATGTGCGAAATACTGACACTACTTCAGTCAACTGTTTGGCTTGCTGGTTAAGCGAATCAGATGCAGCCGCCACTTCTTCAATGAGTGCTGCATTCTGTTCCGCCATACCACTAATAATTGACATGGCTTCATTGATGCGGATAACATCAGTGGCTTGCTCGGAACAGGCATGTGAGATAATAGACATGAGCTGGGTTGATTTCCCAATTTTTGTCACTACTTCATCCATGGTCATACCAGCATCTTTCACTCTACTCATTCCTTCCTCTACTCGTTCTACTGAGGCAGTGATCACGGTCTTAATTTCTTTCGCTGCTTCGGCTGATCTCCGAGCCAAGGCCCGTACTTCAGTAGCAACAACTGCGAAACCCTTTCCTTGCTCCCCTGCTCGAGCAGCTTCGACGGCCGCATTGAGTGCCAGAATATTGGTCTGAAATGCAATGCTATCGATGACTCCAATGATTTGTACGATCTTATGAGCACCGTCTCCAATTGATTGCATCGTATCAATAACATTTTTGACTGCTTCACCGGCATCAGAAGCTCTCTGTGAAACATTCAAAACTAACTCATTAGCAGACCTGGAAGCTTGGTTATTGGACTGTATTGCTTGATTTAGCTGTCCAATATGATTAACTGTTTGCTCTACCGCTGAGGCCTGTTGCTCTGTCCGTGAGGCAAGATCACCATTCCCTGCAGCGATTTGTTGTGTCGCGACAGCAATAGAATCAGAACCAAAACGAACTTGACTAACAACTTTTTTTAAGGAATCATTCATCCCAGAGAGTGCCCGAAGTAACTGACCCGCTTCATTATTATTTCTGGAAGAAATATCTGAATTCAGGTCACCCGAAGCGATAGTTTTCGCAACGCTCACTGCTTTATCTATCGGACGAATAATGCTTCGAGCGATAAAAGAGCCGAAAAATAACATGAGTGTTGCAACGAAAACAATAGCAAACAAGGCATACATGATTTGATTTTGAATGATTTTTTCAATCTCATCAACATATATCCCTGATCCAATAATCCAGTCCCACTTGGCAAAGAGCTTGACATAGGACAACTTGGCTACTGGCGCAGCTTCTCCAGGTTTTGGCCACATATATTTCACAAAGCCTGATCCGGACTGATTTTTTGAAATCCGAACAAACTCTCTGAAGATGTACGTACCATTTGGATCGCGGTTATCGGACATATCCTTACCGACAAGTTCTGGCTTGATCGGATGCATAACCATCCTCGCGGATGAGTCATTGATCCAAAAATAATCAGTCCCATTCATCCGGAGCTTCGATATGACCTGCTTGGCACTTTCTTTCGCTACCTCTTCTGAAATGGTTCCAGCAGAAGCAAGCGAATGATAATGTTCAACAATACCATAGGCAATCGCCACTGATTGTTGAACCTCATTTTCATGCTCCCTGAGAACAAGACTTCTTTCCGAAGAGACAAAAAATGCAGAGAGAACCAAGAGACTCAAAACGCTAAATCCTGTAAGGATTTTGAGTTTTAGTCCAATTCCAAATGCTTCGAAAAACCTGTACATAATCACCTTCCTTTCGTATGTGTTTTTGAAAAAGTAATACTTGATTTTACCACAAGGTGGCTTCAGTATCGACTCGGTAGCTAATTTATATTCAATAATACTACAAAGTCAAAAGATAATTTGGAGGGGTATTTACTTCTTTTTCCTCATAGAGAGAAGCTCATCTCGAATCTCGGCAGCGAGTTCGAAATCGAGGTTTGCGGACGCGATATCCATCTCGAGTTCGAGTCGTTTCATGCGAGTTCGAGGATTCTCTCCACGCATCGTCTCATCATCATGAAGCTTCTTTCCTTTAAGTCCTGTATCCTTGATACGAGAAACGATCGTCTCGGGAGTGATGTCATTATCCAGATTATATTGGTGTTGAATGGCTCGCCTTTTGTAGGTGATGTCTATTGCTTCGGTCATAGCAGTCGATTCGCGACATTTATGTGAATACATGACTACATACCCATGTACATTACGTGCTGCACGTCAGATAATCTGGAGAAGTGACGAAGTCGAGCGGAGAAATCCTATCTTCTCGGCATCGAGGATTCCTATAAAGGAAACCTCTGGAAGATCGAGTCATTCGCGGAGAAGATTTACTCACACAATTCCATCAATCTTTCAGAGGCGCAGATCTCTGAGGATCTCGAGACGCTCGATAGTTTCGATCTCAGAATGAAGATAGCGAACTTTGATGCCGTTACTGGCGAGATACTCCGCCAATTCTTCAGAAGATTTCTTGGTAATAGTGGTTATGAGGAAGCGCTCACCCCGCTTAATAGCCGATTGAATATGCCCCATGAGACTGTCGGCAACGTATTCCATATCCTCGATACTAATCTCGGGATCCAAGAGTCCCGTTGGCCGGATAATCTGTTCGACAACGCCTTGGTTATGAGCTGCCTCGTACTTGGATGGAGTGGCTGAAACAAATATGGTTTGACCGATTTTTTGTTCAAATTCCTCGAAACGAAGCGGTCGATTCTCAAACGCTGATAGCAGACGAAAGCCATTGTCTATAAGGTTTTCTTTTCGGGCTCTATCCCCCGCATACATTCCACCAATCTGGGGGATACTGATATGCGACTCGTCAATAAATGTCATAAATCCCTTGGGGAAAAAATCTATGAGTGTCGTCGGACTACTCCCTGGAAGACGTTTTGAAAGGTACATGGAATAGTTCTCAATCCCATTCACATACCCCACTTCTTGCATCATCTCGAGATCGTATTCCACCTTGGTTTTGAGTCGTTCTATCTTTACGAAGTCATTTTGTGATTTAAAAAATTCGAGTCGTGCATCAAGCTCTTCTTTTATTTTCGGGATCACTTCATCGATCGTTATGCTCGAAGATATAAAATGCTTGGCTGGGAAAATAGTGATCTCATCAAAAGAGGTCACCACCTCATTGGTGATAGGAATTTTTTGAACCATCCGTTCGATATCATCACCAAAAAATTCGATACTATAAAAAAGCTCGGAACTCGCCGGATATATGTCGAGCGTATCACCCTGTATACGAAAATTCCCAGGTTTAAAATCGGTCGATGTACGCTTGAATTGAAGTTGAACCAGAGTACTCACCAGCGACTCTATCGTGTCTGTTCCATCTTTACGTATTTTTAATATCTGTGCTTCGTATTCATCCCGTTCTCCGATACCATAAATGCACGATACCGATGCCACAATAATAACATCTTTTCGGGAAAGCAGACTCTCGGTCGCGGCGTGACGAAGGCGATCAATCTCTTCATTGATCGTCGCTTCTTTTTCGATATAGGTACCCGTTTTTACGATAAATGCCTCTGGTTGATAATAGTCATAGTACGATACAAAATAGTGTACCGCATTCTCTGGGAAGAATTCCTTGAACTCTTGAGCGAGCTGCGCCGCAAGAGTTTTATTGTGCGCTATAACCAGAGTCGGACGCTGGATCTTCTCGATGATATTTGCCATCGTAAAGGTCTTTCCAGAACCGGTTACTCCGAGGAGAGTCTGAAAATTCTTACCCGCATCGAGTCACTTTAAAAGGGCCTCAATGGCCTGAGGTTGATCTCCTGTGGGTTTATATTTGGAATGAAGTTTGAATGAAGGCATGAATGGTGATTAAAAATTACCCTTTTGTTTCTCTGAGAACCTTTTCTGCATGTCCATTTACTTTGACATTGCGCCATGCTTTTATAATACCTCCCGTATTCGATAAGAGAAAAGTTGAACGGATCGTCCCAACATACGTTTTTCCATAATTCTTTTTCTCGCCGATAACCTCAAACTTATTATGAAGCGATTTGTCGGTATCAGAAATAAGATCGATACCAAGGTGGCAACTCTCATGAAACTTCTTATGAGAAGCCTCATTATCGACAGATACTCAGATGACCTGCACGCCAAACGATGCAAATTCTTCTCTCAGAGTAGTAAAAGATTGTGCCTCTAGAGTACAACCAGGTGTATTGTCTGCTGGATAAAAATACAAAATAGTTTTTTTAGATTCACCAAGAATTGTTTCCAGGCTCTTTACTTCGCTCACTCCATTTGGGTGGACTATTTGATACATGGTCGTTCTCATATAGGGTACATACATAAAGAAATAACTCCCTATTATAGATTTTTTCTCGTGGTTTGCAAACAGAAAATATGGTATTATCACTTTTCTTTTCATGAGATCAAAATTCCTTCTTTGCTTTTGTAAAAACTTACTTGACTAATGAGTACTTTTTCATACAATCCCTGCGTTTAAATACACATTTTATCTCTATTGTCTCTTTATTATGATCCTCAAAAATGTTTCTCGCATCTGGAAGTCGTCCGATGTAAAGAAGAAAATCCTTGTGACACTTGGTATAGTCGTACTCTACAAGTTTCTCTCTATCATCCCTGTTCCTGGGGTAAATACGACCGCTCTTCTCTCGATTAAAGATTTCCTCGCTGCCAATCAGGGACTGGCGTTTTTTAGCTCTCTCATGGGTGGAGGACTCGAGCACTTTTCTATCGTCCTCATGGGATTGGCTCCTTACATCAATGCCGTTATTATTATGCAGCTCTTGGCGGTTATCGTACCACAGCTTGAGGCTATGAAAAAAGAAGGAGAACAAGGGCAAAAGAAGATCAACAACTATACTCGCTGGGTAACCGTTCCTCTCGCGTTCGCGCAGAGTTACGGTATGATCATCCTCCTCAATACCCTCATCGGTGGTGGTGGAAAAATCATGGATGTCAGTAATTTCTGGGGAGTAGTACTTCCTGCCATGCTCTTTATTACTGCAGGAACCCTCTTCCTTATGTGGCTCGGGGAAGTTATCAACGAATCTGGAATCGGAAATGGAAGCTCTATGATAATATTTGCTGGAGTTCTCACTGGAGTTCCTTCACATATCATGCAATACATCTCTGTTCAAAACTACACTCTCCTGCTCATCCTTACAGTTATGACACTCGGGGTTATCTACATCATTATTAAGTTTACTGAAGGTTTTCGAAAGATTCCTCTTATCTACACTCGAACCGGACGAGATGAGAAATCATACTTCCCTATTCGTGTCAATCAAGCAGGAATGATACCCATCATCTTCGCGGTTTCCATCGTAACATTTCCAGCTCTGATTGGACAAGTTCTCTCCAATCGAGGTGCCGGAACATCTGCTCAGATTGGACAATTCCTCCTCGACTATTTCTCTATGAATAACCCAAGTTGGGTGTATATCATCGTTTACTTCCTCCTTGTCCTTGGTTTCTCATTTTTCTACATCTCTATAGTATTTAATACCGAAGAAGTAGCAGAGAGTATTCAGAAACGTGGTGGATATATTCCAGGGGTTCGCCCAGGACGAGAGACTGCCGAATACCTCGAGAAAACTTCTCTTCACCTAAACCTTTACGGAGGATCCTTCTTGGCACTCATCGCAGTATTTCCCTATCTTATGTCCAAAATTAATAATGCTGTAGGGTTCCTCGATACATCTGGAGCGGGTGGAAATATTGACTTTCTTATATCTGGAGCCGGACTTATCATCGTCGTTGGAGTAATTCTCGAGCTTATCCGAAGAGTTGATACGGAGCTGAAGAGTTATGACTATAAGAAATTTTTCTAGGAAAATATGAAATAACTTCAATCTTTGCATTCAAACTTTACGATTCTCGTTCTCCGTACAAGTCGTACGGCTCACTTCGATTCGCAGTTTTCATACAAATATTATCGTTTTTTCACATTTCCATGATTTTCACGGAGATGATCCGGCTCATCCGTGGGTCGGATTTTTCTTTTCTTAAGTAACAACCCCTATTATCATGAAAGCATTTGTATTTGATACCGAAACAACCGGACTCACCGTCCGAACAGGAACCTTGGATGAACAACCATATATCGTCCAATTTGCCGGAATTCTCGGTGAGGTCGATAGTGTTAATGGTTTTACTGAGATTGATCGTATCGATATCATGGTCAGGCCACGTATTGCTATCCCCTTTGCTGCGTCGCAAGTCCATGGAATCTACGATCGCGATGTTGAGAATGCTCCCTACGTAGAAGAAGTAATGGATCAGATTCTTCGTTTTCTCAACACAACCGATATTGTTGTTGGGCACAATATAGAGTACGATGAGGAGGTGATCAGATCCGAACTCAAACGACTCAGACGAGAAGGTGACTACCAGCCCATTAAGCGAGTCTGTACCATGCGAAGTACCACCGATTACTGCAAACTCCAAGGGCGAGGATTTTCATTTAAACCGCCGAAACTTTCCGAGCTCTACAAGCACCTCTTCGGAGAATGGTTCGAATGAGCCCACAACGCGATGGTCGACGTTGAAGCAACCACCCGAGCATTCGGCGAGCTCGTCAAACGAGGAGCAATACAACTGGAGGAGACGAAGGTGATGCGATTGTTTTAAATTTTCTTTTGCGAAAGTAGGATAAAAATATATAATCATACTACTTTTATTAATAAGGTTTCTCTTATGAAAACACTTTCTGTTAAGCATTCCTTTACCATAAAGCCAGATCTGAGCGAGCGACTCAGTATATTTCCGAACCAGTCCAGAGTTGTAAATGAGGCACTATCAGTATATTTTGAACGAACAGAATACCTCGAAAAGGCGGAGGAGAGTTTTTGGGACGAGAAAGTCCGAACAGGACTCGCCGACGTAGCCTCGGGAAGAGTAACCCCATTTCACAAGAAGGGATCTGAAATGACAAAAGAAA
>CAZRBF010000007.1:10345-15013 GCA_964598195.1 uncultured Candidatus Peribacteria bacterium
TTTATGGCATACGAATTTTACTCAATACTCGAAATTACTCGCGAGGCGAGTCCTGAAGAAATTAAAAAAGCTTACCGCAAGAAGGCAATGGAAGTACATCCTGATCGTCACGGAGGCGACAAGGAAAAAGAACTTCTTTTCAAGGAGGTTAATGAGGCCTATGCGACACTTGGTGACCCACAAAAAAAAGCATACTATGATCGATTTGGGAGCTCTGATATGGGAGGAGGGTTTGGCGGAGGACAGGGCGGATTTCATACCGATATGGATTTCTCGGATATTTTCGAGTCTTTTTTCGGTGGTGGATTTCAGGGCGGTGGAGCGAGACGGAGATCAGGTGGTGTGGAATGAGAAGATATCGAAATCCGAGTGAAGCTCGACTTTGCAGAAGCTCTTTCTGGACTGAAGAAAACTGTATCGTATACACGAAAAGTCGTGTGTACAGAATGTAATGGATCTGGTGCTAAAAAGGGGACGGAACCAAAAGAGTGTACCCAGTGTCATGGAGCTGGACAGGTTCGCAGAAGAACGCAGACCATTTTCGGTGTTATGGAACAAACAGGGCTTTGTGACCAGTGTCATGGAACCGGAAAGATCATTACTGAGAAGTGTACCAAGTGTCACGGGGAACGCCGCGAGACACTGAAGACCGAAAAAGAAATCGATATCCCCGCAGGAATCGATGATGGAATGACTATCAAGGTTCGTGGAGAGTGAAATGACGGAATAGACTCCAAGAGTGGAGATCTTTATATTACTTTCAGTATTCCGGATAGTATCGAAGGACTCACGAGAGAGGATATGAACCTCTTCTATACACTCGAAATCGACCCAGTCGAGGCAGTTCTCGGAACCAAAAAGGTTCTAAAACTTCCCGTTCTCGGAGAGAGAACCGTAGAAATAAAGGCAGGAACACAGCATGACGAGGTTCTCAAATTCAAATGAGATGGAGTCAAACACATTTCCAAAGACCAAAAATGAGACCTGTTTATCACTATTCACGTAAAAATCCCCACCCATCCGAGCAAAAAAGAACGCGAGCTGTATGAACAAATTGCTCAGGAAAAGAAAATCGAAGTTGCAGAGGAAGGATTTTTAAGTAAACTTTTCTAAATAATCTTAAACTTTTCCATTTATGGCATCCTATAACGATCTCGTCAATATCCCGACTTTTGAGAAGCGGAAAGAAGAATTCCTCCAGGAACGGGGAGAAGTAACTTTTTACTGTCGTGATTGCCAGAAAAACGTCGAGGCAACACGACTGAATCCGGACAAATACATCTACGAATGTCCTATTTGTAAAGGAAAACATGTCTCCATTTGAACAGAGAGTTCGGTAAAAGAAGTATACAGCAAAAGAAGATAGAAAATCCATTTGCTTTTCTGCCTCTTTTCTCTATAATAACCGCGTTTTTTACGGTTTACCAAAGATTTATTTATGAGCAGTGAAATAAATACTCACGAGGCAAAGACTCAACATGAATGACCTCATATTCCAACAACACGAGGGGAAGTGGTGCATATTCAAGGACACCCTCTCGAGCTCTCTCTTGGGGGGATGGATATTGGCATAACCACAACCGTGTTTTCAACATGGATTTTCATGATCATTCTTTTTGTCGTGGTCACTCTTCTGAATAGAGCAGTACGAACCAATTCCCTTCCACGCACGCGTATTTTTGGACGAGATATCATGTCTCGACTCGATACGTATTTTACTGGACTCCTTTGAGACAAGACTATCGCTCGAAGATTTTTGCCATTTATTGGAAGTTTTTTTATCTTTATATTTCTCTGAAATCTGCTCTGATTGATATTTGATTATATAAGCATGTCAGTACCACTCTTCCATGAGATTCTCCGTCCGATAAACTCAGATATGAGTACGACACTTGCTATGGCACTCTCTGTTATATTGGTCGCACAGATAACTGGTGTTATGACAAAAGGTGTCAAGACCCATTTCGGACACTATGTTTTTCATTTCTCTGGTCACTCAATGATAGAAAAATGTATTAACGTTTTTGTGGGATGGATCCACCTTATCGGTGAACTCGCTCGAGTTGTCTCCCTCTCTCTTCGTCTCTTCGGGAATATATTTGCGGGAGTTGTACTCATCTCAGTTTTTGCCTACATTTCCTGACTCATTCCCTACACATGAGGTCTTTTTGGTGTAGTTTTTCTGCTTCCATTTTGGTTTTTTGAACTCATGGTAGCATTTCTGCAGGCGTTTATATTTATGACTCTTTCGGGGATGTATATTAAGGAATCTGCTCTTCACGAAAAGCACTAAAAGTTATGAATGGAGTACCCGAATGTTCGAGTATTCCTTCCTGATTTTCAGGTTTTTTTAATTTTATAATTTTCATTTCTTATGGGAACTATTTCATATGTTGCTTTAGCTCAAGGTATTGCCATGCTTGGTCTTATCGGTTCTGGAATTGGTATTGGATTAATCGGAAAAGGAGCAATGGAATCTATCGGTCGTAATCCTTCTGTTTCTGGTGATATCTTTACAAAAATGCTTGTTGCCGTAGCACTTTGTGAACTTCCAGCACTCCTTGCATTTGCATCTCTCTTCATTATTAAATAATCATATTATTCCTTTATGGATCTCATAAATATCCAAACACTCATCATTCAGACCATCAATATCTCTATTGTGGTATTTGTTTTGTGGCGTTTTCTCTTTAAGCCCTATTTGGCCCATATCGATGAAGAAACTGAAAAACAAAGATTGTTTGATGAGAATACTCTCGCAGCCAAACACCTTATCTCTAATGCCTGAAAAGAAGCGGCGGCTATTTTAGAGGCTGCTAAGAATGAGGCTCGCGCCATCGTTGCTGATTCTGAATGACTCGCAAAGAAAGAATATACTCTCATCGTATCCGATGCTCGCGCTGAGGCAGGGCAGATAAAACAAAAGGCTACAAAAGACATTGAGAATGAGCGTCTTTCTCTCTATAGCGAACTTCGCGAAAAAGTTCTCTCTATCGCTCTTCGTGCGAATGAGAAGCTCTTCGGAAAGAGCTCAGCAAATGCTGAGTTTATTACTCAAGCAATAAAAGAGGAGAAATAAAAATCATCACCCATAGCCAGGACCCTCACCCCAACCCTCTCCCAAAGGAAGAGTGGGTATAATAATCAATAATCTTCTCGTATGAACCTTTCTTCATATTCCAAATCGGATCTTGAAACCGCTCTCAAGGGACTAAAATCCTATCGTGCACTCGATAAATTCATCGGAAAGCGTGGACGAGAACTCTTTCATATTGCCAGATCAGGCAAACAATCCTATCGCACAGAGTATTTTGGAGCAGATTCCAAAAATATCGAAGCTCTCGTTCTCGGGGCATACGAGTCACACTTTGGGGTAAAGCTTACACCCGACGATATCACCTGGAAGCAGAACGATACACTCAAATGATGAGCCCGTCTCTTCGTTGGAGACGACATGCTCGATATCTCATTTCGAGATGCGGAAAGGAAGATGAAGAGAGGATAATGAAGAGGTGGATTTGTATTTTTCTGTTAAATCCATAAAATATGAATCTATTAATGAATTATATTCGTAATCTTCATCCTTATGAGTGAAAGAGATATGCTTATTGAAAAACTTAGAAGCCCCGAGCTTCAGGCGATTTACCAGAAATACAATCTGGAAAGAGTATATCTTTTTGGTTCGTATCTGACCGGAGAACAAAGGAAGGATAGTGATGTAGATTTACTCGTGACTTTCACTTGAGAAAATGGAGAAAATACCGACGATAAGCTTATAAAAAAGATATTTTCTACATCTTATGATGCAAGAAAAGAAATAGAATGAAAAGTACATCATACGATTGATTTTGTTCCAAATATTTTTCTCAAAAAAAGAATTCGTGAACAGATAGATATTTCTACTCTTTTATCTCTCAAATAATGAAAGATCAGAAAGTTTACATAGATTCTATTCTTGAATGTATTGAAAATATTGAAGCCCTGACAAAAGATAAAACTTTTGAAGAAGCTTTCGATTCACTTGCTATCAAACTCTCTGTCGAACGATGTTTTATCACTCTTGGGGAAGCGGTGAAGAAACTCGGTCCAGAAACGAAAGCTCAGATAGGGTCCGAGATTCCCTGGAAAGAAATGGCTGGAATGAGAGATATTCTCATTCATGACTACTTCGATATCGACATCAAAATCCTCTGGGAAACGATAGAAACGGATATTCCAAAATTGAAACAAGCGATTTTTGTATATCTCACGAAAGTGTAGAGATGCGGAAAGGAAGATGAAGAGAGGATAATACCACTTCTAAAAAAATAACAACTACTCATTAATTACTATTTTTATGTCAAACACAGTACTCGACACACTCATCCGTGAAATTGAAACGCAGATTGATTCTACGGCTCTTTCGCCTGAACGGGTAAATTCCGGAGAGGTTATATCTCTCGGAGACGGTATCGCGAAAGTTATAGGACTTCGCGAGGTTGCCTACAACGAAGTAGTCGAGTTCGAATCAGGTGCACGTGGAGTTGCCATGAACCTCGAGGAAAACTTCGTCGGAGTCGTAGTGCTCTCGGGGGTTGATACCATCAAAGAAGGAATGATCGCGAAAACAACTGGGCGAATACTGGAAGTTCCGGTTGGGAATGGGCTTCTTGGTCGTGTTATCGATCC
>CAZRBF010000007.1:15113-23051 GCA_964598195.1 uncultured Candidatus Peribacteria bacterium
AACGCGTACCGTGAAATGGCACTCCTCCTCAGGCGTCCACCAGGACGAGAAGCATATCCTGGAGATGTCTTCTACCTTCACTCTCGTCTTCTCGAGCGTTCTGCAAAGCTTAACGACTCACTTGGTGCTGGTTCCATGACAGCACTTCCGATTATCGAAACCCAAGGAGGTGATGTATCAGCATACGTTCCAACCAACGTAATTTCCATCACCGATGGACAGATATTTTTGGAATCCAATCTCTTCAATGCGGGTATCAAGCCAGCGATTAACGTAGGACTTTCTGTTTCTCGAGTTGGAGGATCCGCTCAAACCAAGGCCATGAAACGTGTTGCTGGAACCCTCAAACTCTCACTTGCTCAGTATCGTGAGCTTGAAGCCTTCTCTCAATTCGCCTCAGACCTTGACGAAGATACTCGTGCTCAGCTCGAGCGAGGAAAACGAATGGTCGAGATCCTGAAGCAGGATGTCTATTCTCCAGTACCGTTCCAGAAACAAACCTGTATCATCTATGCCGGAACCAACGGATACCTCGACAGTATTACTACTTCTGAAATCAAACGATTTGAAAAAGACCTCTACGCGAAACTCGAACAAGAAGAAACTATTCTCAAAACCATTGTTGAAACAAAGGATTTGAATGATGAAACAAAGACAAAACTCAATGAAATACTTATAGAATTGAAGAAGATGTATTAGTTCATCATTTCTCAATTATGACTCACGATCCAAGATTTCTCGATCCAAGATTATTCGTAGCTCCGAGAACAAATCCATTACTAGAAAATATTCCAGTAGATAAAAAGGATATAGAAAAGAATTTCAGTCTTGCTATTCAATTATATACTTTTGAAAATTTTTTACAGGAAAATTTTCTCACACTAGAAAAGATTAATTCTGATCCATTTCTGAAAGAAAATACCCTAGAACGATATCGTAAATATTTTTCTTCAAAACTTCTCGACTCCTTTGGGCAGATGTTACGTTACTATGTTGAAACAACAGAAAAAACCACATGCACTCCTTCAGAAGTTGAAGAATTCAATGAGATTATACAGTCTCTTTGTAACTTTGAAGCCTCTCTTATAGAGACGTCGCTTCAACGCTTCATGCCAGAAAAACTTACACGCGGTTCTTCGCATACTACGCAACATACACGAGGGAGGGTGAAACAAAGTCTTAATCGTACTCATAAGAAAAAATAATCTATGCCATCGTCTATTCTTATATATAATCGATAACTTTAAATGTAATTTTTCTGCTCATCGAGCCCATGAGAAAACTTGTGTAGTAGTTTAATCTTTTATCTTTCTTTATATGAAAAAGTTATTGGTTATATTGGGGATAACAGGAATCAGTTTTATGAATTTGGTTTTTGCCGAAGATACTACTGCCTTCACAGCATTTATATACAGAAATAATGTTATAAAAACAACATATACGAACGATTATAAGCTGCAGACATGAAATTATTTAAATTGAAGTACATTCACAGGAAGTTTTTTATTGGATGAAAACTGAAAAATTATTCATACTTTGGTTCCAGAAATCTTAAACTGAAAAAAACAATTTAAATTGGATAATACGATCTTAGATATTGAAAATGCGGATAGGGTTATTTTCTTGGAAAATGGAAGTTATATTGTAGCAGAATCAAATCCTCCTAAGTGAAAAAACAATTTTATTATCCTAGATGGAAAGAAAATATTTGAATGAACAAATGATGAATTCGATAAAGCTATATCAAAATATTTTATAAGAACTAATACTTCTGGTTCAGATAAACAATATTTTTTTAATGAAAAGGGTGAGTTGATCCCCTTTGTAAAAGGAAGAATGGGAATTTGATATTTTATTGATAAAAACAAAGCTAATCTCGTATATGATGTAGTATGCAAAGATAATGCTTTGTCATTTTTCCTTGATTGAAAAGAAGTAATTCATAGTAGTTGAGCAAAACAGTTTTTCTTTCCAACAAAAAGAATTTTCTGAATAGATACTTTATTAAATATTAATGGAAAACAGTATCTCCTCACGGATGATGATATTTGATTTGATAAATGTACTATATGAATTTCATCAAATCCCAAACTTGAGTCAAGAGAAATAAAGAATTTGGAAATTATAAAAGACGTGGAAAATATAAAATTGGCAAAGAATGTTTCTAGTGAAGAAATAATTAGAATGCCCTCCATAATTGAGGTAAAAAATGTTTGAGGACAAAAAATTTATTATCAAATTGATTGAAAAATATCAAAAATATTTTTTGATAATAAGGTTATCGCCTTTTTAAATACAGAAGAGTTCTTGATCTGAAAAAATAATTTTGTTGTTTTAAATGAAGAAAAATGAGTGTATGACTTATATTTAAATGGAGAGTCCGTATATAAATGAGATAAGAATTGACTGGATAATATTTTGAAACGAAATCAAGAAGGAACAAGAAATTCATTTACCTTAAATTACAAATGAACAACGGACACGTTGTGGGTAACGAATTATGAAATGCATGATGGATCAACTAAAAATGGTGTAACTTTAAATGAATACTTAGATTTACTAAAAAATAGTGAAGAGGTTCAGCAAAATAGTGAAGCAAAAGAGGATCCTACAAGTAGTACAAATTCAAAAATACAAGAGCTCTCTGAAAAACAAGAGCTTGCTATTCAAAAGGTAGTGCAGATCATCAATAAGAAATGACCAAATTATAAGAAAAAAATACTGGCTCAACTATCGACGATGAAAAATAAAATTTGAGCAAATAGGATGGCAATTTACGATAGACTCGTATATTTGTTATCCAATGATGGTAATAATAGTTCGGTAACTACGCCGAATAAGCGTAAGAATGTACCGAGTGTGAAAAAGTAGTAAAGAAATCAAAACTTTTTTAAAAAATCATACTTTCCATATAATGAAGTAAATAATCGTTCAACCCTCTACTTATGCACTCCATAGCAAAAAATCTCTTTCAGGATCTAAAAAGAGCACATGCCTCGCTTGAAAAGGCCGTGATACTCGCAGAAAAACAGAAGAATTCTGAGTATAGTGACACCTTTCAAGATTCTGTTATCCAGCGATACGAGTATACATTTGAACTCTCTTGGAAATTCTTAAAAAAATATCTATTTGAAACCTATGGAAAAGAAACTATATATGCGAAAGATACAATAAAAGAAGCCTTTCGTGCTGACTTGATCGATGATATGGAGACATGGTTCGATATGGTTGATACACGCAATAGGCTCTCGCATGACTATCACGAGGGGTATAGCCAGAAATCGTATGAACGAGTCTCGAAAGAATACACTCCCACTATTGCAGAAATGATACGAACAATATATCGAAACATCTCATAAATATGCTCACTTCTACTGCCACTCTTAAACGCATTCAAACAGTACTACATGCCTATCTTCCTAAGGAACCTCGGTATCAGGCGTTTTTATTTGGTTCAAGGGTATGTGGAAGGGTACGAGAAAAATCAGATTTCGATATCGGAGTAATGGGCGAAATGCGATTAAATAGTATAATAAAAGAACAGATCGAGAATGAATTCATGAATATTCCCGCACTGATTGATTTTGTGGATTTTCATGAAGTGAACCCCGATTTTCGTTCTCAGGTTTTTGAAAAGTGAATTCAAGAGTTGTAAGATTTCATCAACACTGTTGGCGAAATTGATATATTTACTTTTTTATCTTTCTTTTTATGAAAAAATTATTGGTTATGCTGGGGATTATCGGAATCAGTTTTGTGAGTTTGGTTTTTTCCCTAGATGACCCTTATAGGTATGTATATTCAAATGGACATATTACCATATATGAAAAAGATAGTAAAACATATATCCTTTTAGAAAATGAACGAGAAAAAACCTGACCACATGATTACAAGTTTTCTTGATCGGATAAAAATTGACCAACATTTAGTAAAGACTGAGAAGAAGATTACTCATTTAAGGATTGAAAGTTTATTAAGATTTCCCAAAAAGATTTTGATAACGAGATCAGTGCATTAACATTACATTGAAATAATTACATACTTTGGGATAAAAAAAATAACTTTTCAATTAATGGAACATCAGAGAAATATGATTCTCTCAATAAATTAAGTAAAATTGTGTTTAGTTCTACCTGAAATCTTATACATAAAGTATATGCTACCGAAGAAAAAGCTATACTCAATGGAGGTCTAATAGAAATTGCAAGTAACGCGATTATTGAAAGCACGATGATTATTGAAGACGGGAGCATTCTTATTATTTCATATGTGAAAAAATGAGATGCTAAGGAATATTTTTTGTATCTTAATTGAGAAAAAATTTTTCAAGGATGACAGGAATGGTACAATAAAAATATTGAAAAGAAAATAGACGGTCTTTATTTTATCTATGAATGAAAGAAAGTAAAAATTAATCTTGATAGGATTGGTATTTATTTCAAAGATAAGAGTGATGAGAAATATATATATAACCTTAAGTGCCAAAGTTGAAGTGTAAATATTTCCGTTAATAATACAAATATAGTCAATACTAAACTCTTTAAAATCAATATAGCCACAAAGGAAAGATTTTGATACAATTCTTATATAAGAGTTAATGAGAAAGAATATCTCCTAGCAGATGACGGAGATATAGAGGTTCAAGGATGCGATACTAAAAGTAGTGATTATAAGATAATATTTGATATGGAAGAAAACGGAAAAAATCAAGAAATGACCGTTGAAGTCAAAAATGATAATATACGTGGATGAATAAAACAGCAGGATCGCACGGATATTGTAAACAGTACAAACCCAACACCAGAAACTCAATCCTGATATCAACCCCTTCCCGAAAAACAAGAACTGGCCGTTCAGAAAGTTGTACAGATAATCAATAAAAAATGAGTAAATTATAAAGGGAAAGTATTGGCTCAATTATCGGCGATGAAGAGTAAAATCTGAGTAAATAGAATAGCGATTTATGATAGATTAGTATATTTATTATCGAGCGATACTAAGGGTTCAATAACTACTCCGAATAAACGGAAAAATGTGCCGAGTGTAAAAAATAAGTAGTAAAGAAGCGTATAATCAAAATCTAAGTGCTAATTTTTAATCTATAATTTCTCAGTATGCCATCAGGAAAAGAAATCAAAGCCCGCATAAAGTCTGTTACCAACACGAAGAAGATCACTCGTGCGATGGAACTTATTTCGACTGTTAAGATGAAAAAAGCTCAAGAGTGAGTCATTGGTAGTCGACCTTTTGCGGTGGCTGCGCTTCGAATATTTGCGAATGTCAGTGAGACTCTTCGGGACATCCCCTCTATTGCTGGACGTTCACATACGACCAGGAGAGAGCTTCTTGTAGTAATAGCATCCAATAAGGGACTCTGCGGTGGGTATAATGTAAATACCTTCAAGAAAGTAGCTCAATATCGAAAAGACCATCCAGATACCCACATTGATTATGTCACAATCGGAAAAAAGGCTCGTGAATTTATTCTCCGAACCGGAGGGAATCTCGTAGCAGACTTTTCGGATGTCATGAAAGATGCGATTGAAATCCGTGATGTTAAGCCTGTAACCTCTTTGCTTCGCAACCTCTTTACTACACAAGCACACGAGAAACTCCATTACGATGCTATCAAAATTGTTCATAGCTACTATATTTCCGCCATCAATCAAAAGGCTATCATCAAACAATTTCTCCCACTCAGTCGCACAGATATTGTAGAATTCCTCGGAGATATTGTTGGCCAGGATATAAGTAGCATCATTAAGCCACAGGAATATACTATCGAACCAGATATCGAAACGATCGTAAACGAAGTTATACCCATGATCCTTTCTATGCTTCTCTACGAGATACTCCTTGAGTCAAAAGCATCAGAACACTCAGCACGAATGGTTGCTATGAAAAATGCCAAAGATAGTGCGACAAAGAAGGTTTCTGCACTGACTCTCAGCTACAATAAGGCTCGACAAGCGAGCATTACGAAAGAAGTAAGTGAGATTGTCAGTGGAGTAGAAAGTATGAAAGAATAATTATTTTCTATTTGTCATGCCCGAAAGTTATGATATACTTTCTCTCAAAGCCTAACCTTTAAGTTTCCTCGCATGTCCGTAGTAGCCCACAACATAGAGAACAATATCCATTTTCTTACCTTCCCATCACATATAGCTCAGACTGAATACGAGGATGTTTTTTCTGAAATCTACACCCTCTTATGAGATCCAGCAAAGATCAGACTCATGGTGGATCTTTCCCAAATGGACTATATTAATTCCTGATTTATTGGAATGATATCAGAACTTTTTTCTGTTGTCGTAGACGAAGGAGGGTGACAAATGGTCATAGTAGCAAATATTATCCTCGAGGATATGTTCAAACTCGTTGGGTTCAATGATTTCGTAGAAATCGTTTTAGACAAAACTACTGCGCTGAGCTTACTCAGATAACCTCTATTTTTCATGAAACTCCTCATCTATACTGATGGCTGAGCTCGCTTTAACCCTGGTCCTGCTGGAATCGGGGTTTTTATCACGGATGAAAACGGAAAAAAGATCGAAGCTCGGTATAAATATCTCGGTATCGCCACCAATAACCAAGCAGAGTATCAAGGGGCACTTCATGGTATCAGACGTGGTATTGAACTCGGTGCGACAGAGATAGAACTTCGAATGGACAGCAACCTCGTCGTTGAGCAACTTTCTCTGAATTTTAAGATAAAAAATCCTGAATTAAAAGTTATTTTCGAGGAGATTCAAAAGATGGTAAAATCCTGGGGTGGAAAGATTTCATATATCCATATTCGACGGGAATATAACAAAGAAGCAGATAGACTTTCC
Organism: uncultured Candidatus Peribacteria bacterium; assembly: GCA_964598195.1. Lineage (GTDB taxonomy): Bacteria > Patescibacteriota > Gracilibacteria > BD1-5 > UBA2023 > UBA1545. The sequence goes on from CAZRBF010000007.1 coordinate 21,947, forward strand.
AATGTCGCCATGGATGAATGAGAAAAGTGAACAAGGAAATAAAATAAAAATTTGGCAAATTCTTGTCACTCTGTATAATGCCATTCTCTTCTTTCGGAGGGACATACGCCGAAGAGCGCAAGCTCTTTAGAGGAAAGTCCGGACACTACTGAGATAGTATAGCAGATAACGTCTGCGGCTCCTGGATATATCTAAAATCAGGAGTACGGAAAGTACCACAGAGACAATACTATCCCGAGCAATCGGGAGAAAGGTGAAAAGTCCGTCCAAGACGGGTGTAAATATTTGAAAGAATATTTATGTGGCAAACCCTATATAGTGCAAGAGGAATGGTATTTCGCATATCTATGACGATCTCGGTCGATAGACGAAGTATACCTCGCTAGAGAGTACGGGTGACCGTACTACGAGATAGATGTATGTCGAGACACAGAATCCGGCTTACTACCCGAAAGAAGAGATTTAAAACAATAAATCTTCCATTATGAATATCCTCCTCGTTTGAATACAATGATCTGGAAAATGAACCCAGGCACGTAAAATCGCCGCTGATTATGGGTATAGTTTTTTTGAAATGGGACAAAAACTCCGAAATTTTTCGGAACTTGACCACCCTCGTTCCAGCGAGGTCAAATCACACATGGAGCATGGGAAACTCGTCCCAGACGACCTCATAACAGCCATGCTCGAACACTATCGGGATACACACGGATCCGATAAGATCCTCTTCGATGGAATCCCTCGATCCAGCGCACAAAAAGCACTTTTTGATGCAGTTTTTCCGAATTATTTTGTGGTATTTCTCGATCTCAAACGAGAACAAGCCATCGAACGACTCGCCGGACGTAAGATCGATCCATCAACTGGGGAGAGCTTTCAGGCAGACTTCATCGGAGATTTTAGTCCATTTACCGGACAACGCCTCATTAAACGACCCGATGATACACCCACAGCCGTTGCCAAACGAATAGAGATTTTTTACGAAAATACACTTCCCCTCCTCGCTCACTGGGCTCAAGATGAAAAACGTGTCTATACCATCGATGCCTCTCGCGATGTAGAAACAGTATATGACCAGATTAAAGTAGTTTTATCAGCGTATTAA
>CAZRBF010000008.1:0-1964 GCA_964598195.1 uncultured Candidatus Peribacteria bacterium
ATAGAAATAAACAAGTGTCTGGAATTACTAAAGAAAACCAAAAAACTCAGTCTTGCAACATATGGTGAACGCTTCACGCTCACAGGCGGTAGTCTCTATTTCGGAGGTGATGAAATCTATAGTTTTACTATAGAGACCGGCATTGGAACAAGGGGTTGCAACCCCTTGTTATCTGAGATTCTTTCTGGTGACTACCAAATTATCGGATATGATCTCAAAAAAGACCTCGAACGAATCGAGGCCTATTTAGAGGGAAGTTCTGCTCTAGAAGCAAAGTACGGACAAATGGGATTATTCTAGTAATTATTCCCGTACACCTGGATATACTGATTCATGGTATTATTCCCCTTTGATTGCTCAGTGACAACATTATCTATATCGAGCAATACCTGAAAATTGTATCCTCAAGATCTGTAGACTCCGAGATTTGAATAACTTGTATTTACCTCTGTACACTGTCATCGAGATAATCTGGATAAGAGATTTCTGATAGGAACACTTATAGTAGTATTGGTAATTTCCATAGTCCAACTGTTATAGTTCGGCATATCATCCCCAATATTACAAATGCGAGTTGTGATGGTTCGAGTATTATCATTGGCTAAAATACGATCAACGATGAGATCGGATTTCTGATTTCGATCTGTTTCTATATAGAGATACTGTGTAAGAGTATTATTTGCCTCATCGCGTTCACTGAGGTTATTATTTGTATCAACCACAACACCGATAGAATAATTTCCATTGGATACGATACCGAGTTCTGAAGGAATCATATATACTACGGAACTCGTGCATTGTCCACGCGCCATCTGAACAGTATTGTATATACTCCTAGTAGTGTCATTGATCGTGAAATTTGTACGGATAGAAGTAGAGTTTCGCATATCACCACCCTGGTTACATATCTGCGCTATGATATACTTGTCACTGGAATTTTGATAAATCTTTTGTACAACCAGGTCAGGTAGATCATACTGGTTATTGTTATTATTGTTATAATAGTTGTAATTATTGTAGCTATTATTATAGGAATTATTATCATTGCAGTAATTATTTGCATACGTGCAATATCTGTTACTGTTGTCTCGATACTGTGTATTGGTCGAGCTATAGTAACTATTATTACAAGCATTGTCATAGGGAGGACAAATATTGCTACGATAATACGTAGTCGAGCCATTATAATACGAGTTATTCGTAGAGCAATACCCGTTGCTTGCATTACAATAATAGGCATTATTGTTGTAATTGTTATTATTATTGTATGGAACAGTAGAACAATTAGTGGTTCCAGGTGTACAATAATATGTCGTGCTGCCGTATGTATTATTGTTCGACGTATTCGAACAATAATTGTTATTGAAGTTGCATATACTATTATTATTGTAATTATTATTATTTTGATAATAATAAGACGAGTTCACAGAAGGTGCAGAATTGGATGGATAGATAATATTTACTGATCGAGTAATTTTATTATTATCCTTTGACTTTTCCACCCGCCCATCTTTGAGTATGGCACCCGCTGATATATTATAAGTTCCTGATGTAGTGATTCCGAGCTCATCAAGTGAGGCCATTCGAAATTCATGACAGTCATTGGTTCAAAGAAGCACTGGCTCCACGGTAGAAACCACTCCTCCACCAGGCTTTTTCATAGCAAGAGCGATGCTCGTATTCGAATCGGCAATGGATCACCCCAAATTACACACTCGCATGTAGACAAAACTTGTCTCCTGGTGTATATCCGTCACCGCAATATCTGGCGCACGACTCAGTATTATATCAAAAGGCGAGGCAGCAAAAACAGAGCTTCAAAAAGTACCCGAAAAAGCGAGAAATAGAGCAATCTTAGAAAGAATACGCATAGTATTGACAATTAGTAGTAATATTTTGCATTATAGTATTTTTACAGAAAAAGCAAGCACAAAATTAAAGACCCCGAGAAATCGGGGTCTTTA
>CAZRBF010000008.1:2064-3465 GCA_964598195.1 uncultured Candidatus Peribacteria bacterium
TTGTCAATCATATCCTCGATACGTCGATCTCGAAGCCACTTTTCTTCTGACTCACTTGCTTCTTTTGCCACTTTTTCATCCACTGTCCCCATTTTCATAACCTCAATCTTGTCCCCATCGTAGATTGCAATGTATGTTGGAGGTTTTTTGGAATTATCATAATATCCAGGTCTTTGATCATATCATCTTGTTGCGATAATCCCCTCTGGATATTTCTTGCTTATAATCTTCACTTGGTTCACAGTCGGAGGGAGGATATCTCCAGCACCAATAACATTATTAATATTTTTACTTTCTCCGAAATTCACGATAAATTTATCTTTCTCTTTGATAGCATCACGAGTTACTGATCCAGTTGGATTCGTATCGGAAACGAGAAGAAGATTTGCGAGATCTGCTCAATTTTTTTTAAGCATGAGAAGATCAGAGGCCTTAAGATCGTCAAACGTCTCTCGTTTTTCAAGTAGCTTTTTTTGTTCAGCGGTTCCACGGTTATGAAGATTCATAAATCTTGTATTGCGCCCCCATTCACGATCGAGATCAATAATCTGCTGATTTCGTTCCGGAGTAGGATTCATTTCTTGGAGTTTTTTGAGTGATTCAATCTGAACGCGCAAATCACCAACATTTTTTGCATGTGTTACCTGTCTTCAAGACATCCCTTCTTTACCAAAAACTGGTCCAAGATTTTTATATTCGGGAACTACGACAGGCGCTTTTTTTGCTTCAAGAGCAGTATCTACAACTTCGGAATGTGTAACTGACTTTGTCATATACTTATGATTAAAAAGATAATTTCTCTTATCATATCATACATTTTCATAAAAAGCAAAAAAAGCACCAGTTTTTCTGGTACTTTTTGGGATGGTAGAAAGAAACTATGCACCCATAGCTTTCAGTGCTTCTTCCTCGGTATCTGCAATGCTGATAATAGAGGTAATACCCACAAGCTCGAGGGTGTCTTTTACTTCCTCGGTCATGTTGGTGATATACATCATCCCATTTCCATCTTCGATGTTGGAGAAGATATCGGCAATATATCCAATAGATTTACTATTGAGATACTTGAGACCTCCGAGGTTGAAGATAATTTTCTTTCAGGCGAAATCACCGATGGTGTTATAAACCGCAGTAAAAGTTTTATCTGCATTGGTCTCATCGAGCTCTCCATGGAACTCAAATATATCGATGGCTCCGACATTTTTCTTCTTGATATCAATAGGGGTGTTCATACAAAACGTAATATTAAAAAACTAAATACAGGAGTATTATAGCAGGTTTTCCCTTTCTTTGCAAATTTATTGCAAAAAAATCTTTTTTCTGTAGGCTAATGGCGACTTTTGTATCAAAAAAATCTCCCATATTTCTATGTTTTCTCCCCTTATACTCGAGATCCAAGGT
>CAZRBF010000008.1:3565-21371 GCA_964598195.1 uncultured Candidatus Peribacteria bacterium
CACTCTCTCCTATTGTTCTCAAGGATTTTAAAACAGGATACCATAAAAACTTCATAGAAAAACATACTGCCACCATAGATCTCAAGCAAGAAAATGAAGATATTCTCGCTCGCATGAAACCAAAAGGGCGATACAATATCCGTGTGGCAGAAAAGGCAGGAGTGCAAGTAGAACAGGTTTCGTATTCAGAAGAATCACTTGATGTATTTTATAACATCCTCTCAGAAACCCTTGAACGCGATGGATTCGCGGCCAATTCAAAAGAGTATTTTTGAACCTTTCTCCAATATCTTGAAAAACAAAAACTTGGTGGATTGTTTTTCGCGAGTCGCGATGGCGAAGTGATCGCAACGGGAATTTTTGTATTCTACAAGAAAACAGCCCTCTATTACTATGGGGCATCGAGTTCAGATAACACAAAACGCAAATATATGGCAAGCTACTTACTCCAGTGGAAAGCTATAGAAGAAGCAAAAAACCGAGGATGTGAAATGTTTGACTTTCTCGGGATTGCTAAATCTGGCGATATCCGCTCGCCGCTCGCAGGAGTTACGGACTTTAAGCTCAAACTCACTGACGAGACGAGAGAATGGTCTGAGACTCAGATACTCATACTCAAGCGATGTGCCTATATAATCGTCAGTGCAAAAAAACTCATAAAAATGTACAAGAATCGCTTTATGAAATAGCATCCTTTTCGTCTTCTATCTCATCATCGCTCAGCACCTTCTTCACCACACCAACAATATGGGTCTCGTCGAAAGGAGTAAGTTCGAGATCTTGGTGCTCTTTGTTGAGAGAGAGAAGAAATCTCTTTTTTCCGACTGCTTTAATACGCTTAATCTTGGGTTGTTGATTTTGCACTATAAGAACCATATCTTCAGCCTGGTATCCGGACTGGATCTTGACAAGAACGAGATCCCCCGAATGAATAAAAGGCTCCATGGAATCCCCTTTTGCTTTGGTGATAAAGTAGTTGGCGATATCGTGTACATCGATATAGGTGTTTGGGACGGGAATCTGTTTGCGAGGATATTCATCCTCTAAGATAGTCTTACCAGAGTTACCACACTGAGCGAACCCAAAGAACGGAATACAGAGCTGGTTCCCCTCCTCATAATGTTTGAGTACACGATACATGCCCGAAGAAGCTCGTGCAAGATACCCAGCACTTTCGAGCTGGTTGATCTTATTCTGAACTTTTTGTGGATGATCAATACCCACACTCTCCCCTATATCCATAAGTGTATAAGCCTCATCTCCCCCAAATTCGAGGAAAGCGAGGATCTTCTTCTGCTGAGAATCAAGACGTTTCATAGAAAAGAAATTAAGAATACATTTGCAGTATATGGAAAAAATAATACTTTGCAAAAGATTTTTCATAGTTTTACAAAAATCTTATCTCTGAGGAAAAAAATCAAAAAAACATTTGATAATTCCCGAAAGACATTATAATGCTCTCCATATCCTATCTCTTTACACTCTTTTTTATGAAAAAACTTCTCGCAGTTAGTGTGCTTATTCTCTCTACTTTATGACTCAGTATAACAAGTACATGGGCCCAGGAGCTCTCGAAAAATGATCAGTTGTTTCGCGAGGATATACAGTATCGACTCTCAGCTAAAACTCAATCCCAGATATATGGGATCATCAATGGCTACAAGCTCAGGATTGCAAAAATGGATAAAACATCAGCAAATGTACTGACTGATAGTATTATCGCAAAAGTAGACCGTATTCTCTATGTCATGAGCGCTGCAGAATCAAATAATAAGCAACTTAGCAAGCAGGCAAGCAGTAAATATCTTGCCTATTCTCTCATAAAATTTGAGCTCATGCTTTTAAAATAAATCTACCCCTTTACTGCTCTTTTTATGGAAGATAAAGATTTGGCTTCTGAACATGTAGTCACACATGATTCACTGAGATTATTCAGCCAAAAAATTCTGGTGATTCTAGCATTTTTGTGAGGTGCATATATATTGTCACTCCTGAGCTCAGTTCTTACTATTCTCTTTTTCTCAGGATTCCTCGCTATTCTTTTTTCACCTTTTTTAAACAACATCAATAAAAAACGGATTCCTGATTGGGTGGGGCTTATTATCATTTTTTTGGGGATTCTCCTATTCTTTTTCATCGCTCTGTTTGCCATCATACCAATATTCATCAAACAAATTATACTGTTATTTTCGTCTATTGGAAGTACTTTTAGTACATTTGAATCGCTCTATAAGTCAGGCGGTGTAGATGCACTCTGATTTCCACCATTTTTAAAATCATACATACAAACGGTCGATTTCGCAACACTTTTTGAATTTCTTCAAAATAATGTTTCCTCTCTTTCGGGCGTCGTAGCCTCGCTTTCAAAAAATCTGTTTATTGGGTCCACTTCCCTCGTATCCTCGATTTCTGGTGGGATTTTTCAGATGATTATGATTGGAGTGTTTACGTTTTTCATAAACCTCGAGCGTCATGCAATCAAGGATTTTCTCTACACACTTTTTCCAAAAAATATACGAAGCTATCTTGTCTCTCGTGAAGATTCGTTTTGAGTGGTACTCTCTGCATGGATGAAAGGACAAGTTATTCTCTGTCTGTCTATCTTCGCACTCACACTCATTGGACTTTTTGCACTCAGACTTTTTGGAATCAAAATAGATGATATTTTCACACTCGCGCTGATCGCAGGACTCATGGAATTTATCCCCTATATCGGACCGTTCTTGGCACTCCTTCCAGCACTTGCAATCGCAGCTAGCCTAGGAATGACTCCAATTTTTGTAATCCTTATTCTTTATATCCTCATACAGCAAGCAGAAAATAACATCATTGTACCGATGGTGATGAGCAAGGCCCTCAATCTTTCCCCTTTTCTCATACTTCTTGTCATGACTATCATGGCAAGTCTACTGGGAGTGGTAGGAATACTCATCGCCATACCTTTTGCAGCGATACTCCAAATAGTTGTAAAAGATATGCTTATGTGAAGAAAGAGTGAAGAGCACCGACCTCACTTGACGCGGAAGGGGAAAAGAATATAAAGATCAGACACTTATTTATCACCTTACCTATATGAATCAGGTTGTTCGAGTACAGGAAAGTACATATTCTGGAATTGACAAACAGGGACATGAAGGAAATAAAGACTCAGGAGTACCAACATCAGCAGAGATACGAGAAAATACCAAGCATCTTTTTAGTAAAACTGTTGAGGAGACCCTTCGAAAGTGGGCAGGTCGATATGGACCACCGGAATTTGTAAACTCTATAGCAGAAGAGATTGCAGCCCATGCCATGCATTAAAACTCAAATCCTCCAAATGTTGGAGGATTTTTTATTTGCAAAAATAGAGGGATCCTTATAATACCCCCATCCTACCTATCATTCACCCATTTTTTCATGATCCGTATCGGTTTTTTTGGGACACCAGAGCTTTCTGCACGAGTATTGCAAGACTTTCTTGATTCTCCTGACTACGAGGTTGTTTTTGTCGTAACTGGAGAGGATAAACCTGTTGGGAGGCACCAAGTTTTGACTGCCAATCCAGTCAAAACTCTTACTATAAAACATAATCTCCCTATCCTCCAGCCAGCCCGAATCCGAGGAAATACAGATTTTCTTGAAATGGTCGCATCCTATGAGGCAGACTATTTTGTCGTGGTCGCCTACGGGAAGATCCTCCCCAAGGAACTTTTGGAGCTTCCGAAAAAATACCCCATCAATATCCATGGATCCATTCTGCCAAAATATCGTGGTGCCTCCCCGATCCAAGCGTCACTTATCGCTGGAGATGTGCAAACATGAGTCACTATCATGGTCATGAATGAGAAAATGGATGAAGGAAATACGATTGATGCTAAAATTATCGAAATTTGAGAAGATGAAACCACCGAAACACTCTTTGAAAAATTCGCGAAAATATCAGGAGACTTTGCTATAAAAACCATTCAAAAACTCGATCAATGAGCAATAGTACCAAAAATACAGGATGAAGCTCAGGTAACATACTGTAAAAAAATCACCAAAGAGGAAGGATTGCTCGATTTTCATAAAAATGCCAAAGAACTCTATCACCTTTATCAAGGATTCACTCCTTGGCCAGGAACATACACTGTCTTCAAATGAAAAAAACTTATCGTAGAAAAGTGTTTTTTCTCCCCTCTCCTTTTAGGAGATGAGCCGGGGGTGAGGTGAACAGTTATTCGTCAAGAAAATGAAATCTGAATTATTTGTGGCAAATGACTCTTGACTTTATCGCAAGTAAAATTAGAATGAAAAAAATCTCAAAACATAAAAGAATTTTTGAATGGTCAGAGAGATTTTATAGGAAGTGTTCTATAGAATCATATTCATAAGTAAAATAAAGTACAGATGTAGCAATGCTACATCTCTAACTAACAATTAACCACCTAAAACATGTTCAATATCGCCCTCAATACTTTCCGAGAACTAGCTCGAAATAAAATCCTTTATCTCATCGTATTTTTTGGAATCGCCCTCATTGGATTCTCACTCGTACTCGCATCACTCTCGCTTGGTCAGTCGGATAAAATCGTCGTGGATTTCGGACTTGCCATGGTCGAAATCTTCGGAATCATCTCTGTGATATTCATCGGAAGTCAGCTCTTGTTTCGAGAAATAGAAGGAAAAACTGTGTACCTCATACTTTCAAAACCCGTGGCGCGAGGAGACTTTATCCTCGGAAAATTCCTCGGATTTAGCGCTATTTTATTTTTCATCATCTTCATACAGTCGATCATATCGACTGTAGTCTTTATGATAGCCAAAACTCCTCTTACATTTCTGCTTTTTGCATCAATTGGTTTTATCTACATCAAACTCTTGCTGCTTTTTGCTATCATCCTCTTTTTCTCTACATTTATCTCTCCTCTGCTCTCTATCCTCCTCGTCATGGGAGTCTACCTGATCAGTCACTCGATCACAACTATGACCGATATGGCACTCCGTTCTGAAAACTACATACTCCTCTATTTTAGTAAATTTTTGATGGTAATTTTCCCAAATTTTGAAGCCCTCAATATCAAGTCAATTATCGGAACTCCTATAGTACTCAGTCCTTCATTTTACGCGATAAATACACTTCATGCGTTTCTCTATCTTGCAGTAATACTTACGTTTGCTGTTCTTATTTTCAACAGAAAAACATTTGAAAACTAATGCTTACCCTCCGGAATACACCACTTGATGGGTGGAATTTTATTATCAACGTTTTCACATCAATGAGCACGTGCTCATTCCGCGACTCGAGACAGAGTCACTCGTACGTGAGGCGATCAAGTTCTGTCGAGTATCTGCATCAGAGATCCTTATCGATATAGGAACCGGGTCTGGGATCATTCCACTTTCCATACTCTCGGGCGTTAATATACCCGAAGTATTTGCGGTTGATATAAGTCCAGAGGCACTTGTTGTTGCAGAAAAAAATACAGAAAATCAGGGGAAGAATCTCACTTTTCTGGAGTCGGATCTTCTGGAAGTATTTTTGCGAAAAGATGCCACTTTTTCACCTCACCCCAGCCCTCTCCTAAAAGGAGAGGGGGTCAATATTCTTATAACCGCTAATCTCCCCTACATCAAACAGGATGACTGGGATAATATGAGCAGTGATACTGTCCACGAACCAAAAATCGCCCTTTTTGGCGGAGCAAGCACGGGATTTGAACTCTATGAGCGACTCTTCTCACAAATAGATGATTTTATCAAAAAATACTCCCCGAAGACACTTTCCATCATAGCAGAAATGGGTGACGATCAAACAGAAATTGCCAGAAAAATACTCTCCGCGTACGGATGGGAATTCTCTTTTTTCGCTGATCTGCGCTGAATAGAGCGATTCATGAAGATAAAAATCATATAAGATAACCCCTGCCTCTCGTGCGCCTCAATCTCACACCACATATCTCAAGTCCCGTCATTATATCATCCCTCGCATGGAATGCGATTCGTGATAGCCTCGAAAAACAAGGAAAATGAGAGCTTGTAACATACATAGAATCAGTAAAAGTAACTAACACTCGCATCACGATCAAAACCGGAAAGCCTATTATCAATACAGAACTCTCAAATTACAAAGAAACTATAAAAGAACGTATCGATGAGGGTTTCAAAACATTTGGGATCGCAAAACAAGAGAGAAAAATAGTATTTATTTAAAATCCTACCAATGTTTCCACGTAAAAAACTCTCCTTTCTCCTCATGTCCCTCTTCCTCCTCAGCTCCTGTACCAATGGGTACTGGCAGTTTCATGAACAGAAAGCATCTTTGGGTAAAGAAAAACAATCAAACGAGCAATCTCACAGAAACTTTACTCGAGAACAGATAGAGGATCGCGATATCGAGATACTGATTACGCCAGACAAAAAAGTACTCGATAGGATTGTAGGTATGATTGAACAATCCAAAAAAGAGGTCTATGTGGAGGTATATATACTCACCGAGAAGCGGATAATTCAGGCACTGAAAGATGCACAGAAACGCAATGTCCGAGTACATGTAGTACTGGAAAAGAATGTTTTTGGTGCGACAAGCATCAATGGTAAGGCTTTTAAAACATTGCAAGAATCTGGCATAAAAGTTGCCTATGATAACTCCAAGCTCTATAATTTTGTGCATACAAAACTCCTCATTGTAGACGATACCTATGTCATAATGACCGGGAATCTGAGCTACGCAAGTTTTACTACCAATCGTGAATTTTATGTCTTTGGAACAAATCCCCAAGATCTCCAAACTCTTAAAGACATCGTCCTCGCAGATTTTCTCGGGCAAGAAATATTTGAGAGCACGAGTAATCTGGTTATTTCGCCTATTAATAGCAGAAAGAAGATCGAAACACTCCTACAGAGTGCTAAAAAAGATATATTTCTCTATGCCGAAAACTTTTGAGATGACGCCATTCTTGCCATTCTCACAGAGAAAATCACCAGTTGAATTCCCGTGACTATCTGCATGGCAGATCCCTCAAAAATCAAATCCAATACCGAGGCAATAGCACTTCTCAAGCGTAAATGAATCGATGTGCGGACATCAAAAAAACCCATCATTCATGCAAAATCAGCACTGGTAGATGGGATATACAACTATATCGGAAGTGAAAATTATAGCACTAATTCTCTCGATGAGAATCGCGAAATTGGCATACTCACAAAGAGCTCTTCTGGATTCATAAAATTATTTCAACAAACTTTTGAAAAAGACTGTCCAAAGAAAGGGAAATAAGGCTTGAAAAAAATGAAAAATAGATATACTCTGTCGAGACATAATAATATGAATGGATTTTCGATTTTTACAAAACAATTTTTACCATATTCATGGATATCTTCTTTTCCAATATTTTCGTGAAATACGAGATTGCCTTCCTGGGAATAAATCTTGTCTACATAGCTTTTCACATTCTCCATGGACTCTTTCATTCGTACCGCAAATTACGAACTTTTATCTGAAAGAAAAAAACTGCTGCCAAGATCATAGAAGAACAGGCAGAAAAAACCCTCTCTATAGATAATAGAAAAGTTCAGGTAGAGAACATAAACACATCTGCGCATGAAGCCGAAACAGAAAAAATAACGCTTTCGGGAGATGAAAAACTCCATATTGTGGAACTCATAAAGATGATCAAAACTCGCATAGCGCGAGGCGAATTTAGTGAGGCTCGGGCACGTATCATCGAGGGGCTTTCCATAGAAAAATTCAACAAAGAACTGAATTGTCTCCTGGCTTCACTTTACGAAAAAGATCGCGATTACAAAAAGGCTGAGTTCATATACAAAGACCTCATTCTCATGAATGATACTGATCCAGAGCTTTATCTCAAGCTCGGGTTTGCTCTCTCTATACAAGGAAAGTATGAGATAGCCTATGAGATCTATAAACGACTCTTATCTCTCGACGAACACAACATAGAAACGGTCGATATGCTTGCCAATCTCGGACACCAACTCGGACACCATAAGGAATCAAATGAGTATGCATATTTGTTTCTAAAAAAGAACCCTCACAATACCGATATACTCTACCTCACCGCGATTAATCACATCAACCTGGAAGAGCGTTCACTGGCACTCGAGAGTCTCAAGAAGATTCGGGCGGTGGATCCATACAATGGGAAGATACAAGACCTCATCAAAAAAGTAGAACTCGAGATCGAGATGGCAGACAATTTTAAAACTGAAGAACCATAAAAAAACCATGAAAATTCCTCCACATTCCATAGAAGCAGAGCGCTGAGTACTCTGATCCATCTTGCTCGATAAAGAAGGGATGTTTCAGGTATCAGCACTTCTTGTTGAGGCCGATTTTTATGATCCAAACAATGGCCTCATATACGGGGCGATGATGGATCTTTTTGCACGCAATAAACCGATTGATATCCTCACGATCCGCGAATACCTCGACGACCGTCAAAACCTCGAAAAAATCGGGGGGAATACTTACTTGATCGAACTCACTGAGTCTATATTCACGAGTGCAAATATCTATCAATACGCTCAGATAGTCAAGCACAAAGGTATTCTCCGCAAACTCATAAAAGCCGGGAATGACATACTCCTCGCCGGGTATGACGAAGAATCCGATATCAACAAACTTCTGGAAAAGGCAGAACAATCGCTCTTTACGGTTACCCAGACATTTATACAGAATAAGCTCGTGCATATTCGAGATATCATCAATCTTCGATATGAGGAATTTGCTGAGATTCATGAAAATCCCGAACATGCCAATGATGGTATCACTCATACCGGATTCAAAAGTCTCGATGGAAAAATTGGAGGGTTTAAACCGGGAGATATGATCATCCTTGCGGCTCGTCCGTCTATGGGTAAGACCGCTCTCGCACTCAATATCGCCCAGCATATCGGAGAAACCGGGAAAAATGTCGCCGTATTTTCGCTCGAGATGAGCAAAGAACAACTCACAGATCGTCTGATCTGTGCGACCATGGGGGTTGATAGCTGGAAGCTCAACAAATGACTCCTCGAGGACGAAGAGTTCATGCGAATGGGAGATGCTCTTGAGCGTCTCTCCAAGGCCAATATCTATATCGATGACTCACCAGGGGGAAATCTCCTGGAGATCAAATCCAAGGCGCGTCGACTCAAAATAGAGTCAGGACTCGATTTCATCGTCATCGATTACCTGCAGCTCATGAGTGCCGGAAACCCTATGAATCGCGTACAAGAGATATCCGATATCAGTCGAGGGATCAAGTCTCTCGCACGTGAACTCGGAGTGCCTATTATGGCACTCTCTCAGCTCTCTCGTGCGGTGGAATCTCGAGTGAGCAAAGAACCTATACTTTCAGACCTCCGAGAATCTGGTTCCATCGAGCAAGATGCCGATGTCGTACTCATGATCTATCGTGAAGACTACTACGATGAATTCACAGAGAACAAAGGAATTACCAATGTCTTTGTCCGCAAGAATCGTAACGGACCAGTCGGATGAGCTGATCTCAAATTTGAGAAAAAATACATGAAATTTTATGATCTCGAACGATCGAGAGAATGAGGATACGAAGACTAAAAACAAACGATCCGCCGCGGCGGATCGTTTGTTTTTAGAATCGACAATTCCCATTGCCAGTTGATTGCTTATTGCAGAGCTGCTCTGCGATTTTAATATAGGTCTTTACTTGTTTATTGGTACTTTCGAGAGTTACGTGTGTTTCGATGAGTTTATTGGCCGTTTCATTCGCACTTAAGTCCTCTGGTCACATGAGGTTTTTTGCCTTGGTATACTCCGTCTTAATATCTTCATTAATATCCACATTGATCGTCGTAGCTGCTTTCACGATTTCTATATATTTATCGGTCGTGGTTGGTTTGCCAAAGAGCCAACTGAAAAGATCTTTGGCCCTATTGTATATTTCAACAATCTGTTTTACATTTCCTCCAATTACCTCTCCCGCATCTGTTAACCCACCAACGAGCCCACAACGAATACCCGTATTGTTGTACTGTGACAAACAATTCATTGCTAACTGAACACCCCTACTACTCACACCCTGCCTGGATAATTCCTTTAAAAGGAGATTTTTTTCTATTTCAGCATATTCCGCATTGGAGCTATTCCGTTTGAGAAGATCCGAAGCCTTTCTCCATTCATCCATTCCACTCTTTATTCAGTCACCAGCCCGAGAAATACGATCAAATGACTCATTAATACTCTTGTAAAAATCGGAGGTTCCATTGCATTTATCAAATGCTACTGAACCATAATGCTCTTTGAACTTGGAAACAAAATCTGTCGAATTTCACACAAGTATGAAAGACTTACCCTCTGTAGAATCTCCAAGCACGGTTTCTCGGTAGAAATTCATCATATCCACCTGATTGATGAGCACTTTTTTGAGGATATCTCCAAGGGATTTATTGACAGTACTGTACGCAGGATCTTCTGAGAGATTTGTCGTAGGAACAATACTCTCAGCGCATTGCCCATAGACGGTTTCCATCGTTCTCTTTATATGGTCTATCTCTTTTCAGAGCTGGTCATGACCCCGGGTGATTCCGGGTGGAACTTCGGTTTTGAGGGCTATACTCACATAAAAACGAGTTGCGGTCGTAAAGTTAGAAAAACCAATACTTTCATTCATAGAACCAACTATCGCAGATACAGTTTTATTGACATTCGCAGAAGTGCTTTCTGCACCATTGGTGCCACACTGCTTTTTCAGTGCTTCTGTTTCGATCTTAGACAAGAGCTTCCCCAGTGTCGTTACATATGCCGTAAGTTCTTCGCTCAGTCCTTGATTGATGGTGCATGTCTCGGTGGTAGTTGTTGCAGCAGAGGAAAAATCGACTGCAAAAAATGACAGTACTATAAACACTATTGTGCGACCAAGGAATGTGTGGAATCTTTTCATATAGTGGGTATAAATAGAAGTATGGAGGAATAAGTGTCTCAAATATTTTAATGTGTTGGCTTGTCATTCATTTTTTGGATCAGCTTATTGATAGAGCTTATTTGTTGTGAGAATGTTACGGTAAAATCATGAAGCTCAAAAAGATCGAGGTTAAAAGAATCTCCATAGCTTTTTTTGAGATCCATCTGTCTCGCTCGTACACATCAGGATTTTGGCATGCTAGCACTCGTGTCAGCCTTTTGGTTAAATTCATTGGTAGTCAGGTATGTGAGTCCATTCATCATACGATTTTCTACTGTTTGCTCCAGAGAATTTACACGATTAGGATCGAATCATGATTCTTCAAATGCACAAACAAGAATCTGACTCATTTCATCTGACTCACCCTTACTGAGTCCACTTGTGGCACTACCAACGCTCGGAGCACTTCCTGGTCATGTGGATGTAGAAGTAGGTGGCTTAAGGTTCAGGAGTGGTGGTGGAAGAGTAGAAAATTGTACTCCTATATGAAGCATACTCGGAAGATCGAGACCAATAGCACTCAATCCAAAAAACATCTTTGGCATTTTCGTGAGCGTAAAACTGGATCCGGCATATTTATCGGCTATCTTGAGATTCTCATCAAGAACTTTCTCGATGGTTGCAGCCTTTCCTCCAGCGAGGATGTTTTGTGTATACATAACCATACTCACGGTAATACAGAAGAAATCTTTTCCAGAACATGGGAATGTGTCAAATCCACTTCCGGCAGAACCGCTTGATCCTCATTTTGCCAAACGAGCCCAGTACTCGGGAAGCTTTCCATCATCACTAAAAGCAATGGATGATTTGGGACTTTTCCCGATCAATAATTGCGATTCAGCATCCCGCAAAAAATCTGCGTCCAGATTCAGTGGAAGTGATTCAGTGGGTGTACATTCTGATCCAGTGTTCAAGAGCCCCGGGAGAGTTGATCCAGTGGATACTTTTGATCCGGTGGAAGTTTGTGGCTTTTTTGTATCTCATGGCAAAATACCATCGAGAGGAGAGGATGGACTATAAGCATTTGCCAAAAGATTTGTCACCGAAGATGCTCCCATATTAGCAGTACCATTATAGGGGATGTCATGTGCGAAAATAACATTATGAATATCCTGGAGATCTACCATCAGGTCATAACTCGAGTTATCCTTATTGCCATCAGTAAATAATCCTATAGATCCCACTTCTTGAAGCTTTTTCTGTTCATAAGTAACGGCTGCATAGAGTGTCTTATAATACTCTGAAATGAGTCCGCGTATTCTTACTGCCTGTTCGGTATCGATTCCAATACTTTCTGGATTCATATGCGTATAAATCGCCCCAAGACCCCCTCCCACTATATCCTCTAATTCAGATGCAGTAAAATCGATTCGATCTTTGAAACAAAAAATTTTTTCTTTGTTTTTTCCCGTACAAATCATCCCCACTATTCCATTAAAAAGTAGCGCACTATCTTTTAACCGACTTTCTATCATATCCCTTTTGACTTTGTATATACCTTCGTCAATTCGTTTGTATATATCGTACCCGAGATCCTCACCAATATACCCCTCTTCAGCCGACACAAAGAGTGATCCAAAAGAGAAGGTCACACAAATAACAAGGGCGAGAATACGGGACAACATGAAAGAAAAACTACGAGATATTTAGCCTAGTATAACAGATAATGAGTGAAACAGCAAAAGAATGTATGTGAGTTTTTTGAAAATTGATTTGACGAAGTTCGAAAAATATATATATTCTCATTTTACTCGATAAATATAATCTCGCATGTGATTAAACACCCCAGCTTCGTCTAAAAAAGAAGAGCCTCCGAACAACCGCTTTAATGGTTGAATTAATAAGAAACCAACCTCATCGAGTATGGGATGGCCCATGTGAGAAACAGTTGCCCAAGTAGAAGAAAGCATTAAAAGAAAACACGCTATGCTCATGATGTATTCTGGCATTCCCCCTAAAAAACTCACAGGTAAGTAAAATATATAAAACCCCTCCGAGCTTCAGTACTCGGAGGGGTTTTATATAGCTATTTTATGATAATTTTTCACTTCAGAGCTGTCACAGTGAGCTTGGCAGATTTCTTTCCATTGATGATACGGTCGGCAATGACATCTTCGATATTATCCTGAATATAGCGCCTCACAGGTCGTGCACCGAACTCTGGATTGTAGGTTTCCTTGAGTATGTGTGCAGTAGCTTTTGAATCATATTCCAGTGTAATTCCGAGTTCCAGAAGACGTTTCTCGAGAACCTCTAACTGAAGAACAATAATCTTCTTGAGGAGAGACTTATCGAGCGGGTTAAATACCACAACTCGATCAATTCGATTCAGAAACTCTGGAGAAAAATATTCATCCAGACTTCCGGTAATTTTCTCTTTGATCTTCTCGTAATCTCGAATGATTTTGGCCTCCGTATCGGAAGATACATCGAACCCAATCTGCGATGCCTTAGAAGTAAACTCTTCCCCTCCAATATTGGAAGTCATGATAACAATCGTATTCTTGAAATTGATTTTTCGCCCCTTTCCGTCGGTGAGTGCCCCATCTTCGAGTACCTGAAGGAGGAGGTTAAAAACCTCGAAACTTCCCTTTTCAATCTCATCGAAAAGCACGATAGAGTAGGGCTTTCTCCGAACTCGCTCTGTAAGCATACCACCTTCCTCATACCCTATATATCCGGCCGTCGTACCAATAAGCTTGGATGCGGAAGATCGTTCATTGTACTCAGACATATCGAGCTTAATGAGTGCTTTTTCATCACCAAAAAACTCCTGTGCCAACTGTTTCACGAGCTCTGTCTTCCCAACCCCCGTCGGTCAGAGAAAGAGGAAGCTTCCAATGGGACGATTCCTATTACTGATCCCGGTTCGATTTCGCTTGATCGCACTCACGATAGACGTAATGGCTTCATCCTGACCAATAATATGGCGAGAGAGATTTTTCTCGAGAGATTGGAGTTTTTTCATGTCCTCGATCGCGATATTTTTTGCAGGCACTCAAGTCACACTCTCTATGATCTTCTGAATATCATCGGAGGTAATATGCAAACGCTTCGCCCGAGGAATAACCTTCTTTGCTTTTTTCTCCTGGATCTTTTGGTCTATGAGATTCTGTTTTTCCTTGAGCTTTATCGCTTTATGAAACTGACTCGAGAGAACATATTCCTCGATTTCTTTCTGAAGCTTCTCGATATCTTGCTTGAGCGCTTTTACGTCACTTTCGTCAGAATTGTACTTCATACTCTTGGCACTACATGCCTCATCAACGAGGTCAATCGCCTTATCTGGAAGGTAACGGTCAGCCACGTAACGTACCGAAAGTCTGACGGCATCAGCGATAGCATCATCATCGATGATGAGATTATGAAACTCCTCGAAAGAGCTCCTGAGTCCTGAAATAATCTCAATAGCCACCTCTTCTTTTGGCTCATCGACATCTATTTTCTGGAATCGACGCTCCAGAGCGGAATCTTTTTCGATATATTTTTGATATTCAGTGAGTGTTGTTGCCCCCACAATACATACCTTTCCACGTCCCATGGCAGGCTTAAGGATATTGGCTGCATCGAGTGTCCCTTCTGCTCATCCGGCCCCTATAATGGTATGAATTTCATCGATAAAAAGCACCACCTCGTTCTCCATCTTTGATGCTTCTTCTATAATTTGTTTCAACCTTGCCTCAAACTCCCCGCGATACTTGGTTCCAGCTACCATTCAGGAAAGATCCAAGCTCACGATCCGTTTGTTTTGCATAGCAAGTGGCACTTTCCCCTGAGCGATTCTAAGCGCCAACCCCTCGACAACCGCAGTCTTCCCAACCCCAGGCTCACCAACCAAACACGGATTATTCTTCGTCTTACGATTCAGAACCGATATAAGTCGCTCTATTTCCATGTCGCGACCAATAATCGCATCGATCTTTCCGGTGTGCGCTTCCTCTGTAAGGTCAGTACCAAAGAAATCCAGCGCCGGAGTCGGACTCTCTACTTTCTTTCCTTCAGGCTTCTTATTTGCCGCAAATGGATCCGCCATCTCCCCTTCCTGAAATGCACCCGTAAGTCCTTCTTCTATGGCATGAAGGATATTATCCAGAGGACCAAAGATACCACTGTCCCCACTTTTTACAATCGAAACATTCAGATCCTTAAGATCCTGTTCTATATCCTTCGGGGAAAGACCGATAAAGTCAAAAAACTGATAAAACCATGTTTCTGTATTGGCCCGAAAAAGCGCCAAGAGAAAGTCCTCCACCCCTGCACGTTTCTTCTCCGCACCAGCAGCTATCTTCATAGAAAGAACAATGAGTTCCTTCAGTCTCGGAGACAGACCCACATACGTCCCAGCCCTCCCCTTGTCCGAGAAGTTAAATGGCGGCCTCGAAAGAACTTCATTGGCAATCTTGATATTGATCCCCATACTCGCATAGAGCTCATAAATAGGACCAGTCTTGATCTCCAGAGAACGCAGAAACACATCCTGCGGAAGGATCTCAAAAAGACCCTTTGATTTGATGATGTTTTCTGTCTCAATCATGAGATTTTTATACTCTTCCGTAAAATTTGCGTACATGAATGAATGAGCTATGAAATATTCGGGGCGTATTATATGAATTTTTCTTAAAATTAAAAATCAAAAAAATCTTCTTTTTCTCTTGTCTTATCATTATAAAAGATTTTTATGGTAAATTCGAAGAAAAGATTGATTTCTCACATTTTTCCATACTATAAAATAAACATCTCAATAAAAACATTTTTTATGCAATCCAAAAACATTGACTACTCCATATTTTTCATCGTCCTATCACTCGTGGTGTTTGGGATGATTATGATCAGTTCTGTGAGTGTCTATCCTTCATTTAAGGTGACATCTCTTATGCCTCAGAGTTCATTTTTTCATGCTTTCCCAAATGCATTTTTTGTTATTAAAAGTCTTGCTCATTTTTCACTCGGATTAATTGTATTAGCCATAGCAGTAAAAACTCCCTATTCTTTTTTTGAACGATATGCGAAGCATATATTTGTAGCTTGTACCCTCTCGCTTGTGTTGGTTCTATTTATTGGAACAACGTATAATGGAGCCAGAGGATGGATTAATATACCAGGACTCCCCTTCTCTCTGCAACCAGTCGAGTTTATGAAGTTTGGTCTCGTAATCTATCTCGCGTACTTTCTGAAAAAACGACACTCACAAATTGCTGACTTTTACAATGGATTTCTGCCATACATGTTCAACTTCGGGATTGTCATGGTACTTCTGATACTCCAGCCAGACTTTTGATCTATTCTCATCTGTACACCACTGGTGATTGCCATGTTCTTTGTCGGAGGAGGAAATGTAAAACATCTATTGGCTTCGTTTGGAGTATTTCTGATATTTGCCATGTCCATCTATGGACTCGGAAAACACGCTACTCCGACAGACAGAAATTCATTTTCCTATATAACCGATCGGGTTGATAACTTCTTGGCAGATAATAAAAATGCGATTCAGAACAAAACCATCAATTTTCAGACCGAACAGTGATTGATCGCGATCGGAAGTGGTGGGTTTTTCGGGCTTGGTTTCGGAAAATCAGTTCAGAAATTCGGGTATCTCCCAGAAGTAGAAGGGGATTTTATCTTTTCGGTGATCGCGGAAGAGCTTGGATTCGTCGGGGTACTTCTGCTCGTAGGACTCTATCTCTATATCTGATGGCGCGGATTTCTGATCGCCGAGGCAACACAAGATCCATTCGGTAAATATGTTGCCACGGGAATTACCACACTCCTCCTCACTCAAGCCTTTATCAACATAGGAGTCAATCTCAACATCCTTCCACTCACGGGGATTACCCTTCCATTTATCAGCTATGGCGGATCTTCCCTCCTATCACTCATGCTCGCTATAGGAGTCCTTCTCAATATCTCACGAACCGCTGATTATGCGAGAGTCGAGAATAAAACCTGGTTGTTTCGCAGAAGTAAGATGC
Organism: uncultured Candidatus Peribacteria bacterium; assembly: GCA_964598195.1. Classification (GTDB taxonomy): domain Bacteria; phylum Patescibacteriota; class Gracilibacteria; order BD1-5; family UBA2023; genus UBA1545. The sequence goes on from CAZRBF010000008.1 coordinate 20,442, forward strand.
GGTAAAAAAATAATAGAGACACGATGAATCGTGTCTCTATTATTTTAATCTTTCTTTCCACCACACACAAAGTACTCTTCAAAACTTCTTTCTCGACAGGCTTTGGGTTTGCACTTGTGAAGTATGGCATACCGTTCTTTTATGGGTCCAATAAGGTCATCGATATCTTCTCCGACAAAGACTTTGAGAACGAGTGTTCCTCATTTTTTCAGGAAAATATCTGCGATATCGAGAATAGCTAGATTGAGTTCAACCGAGCGATACTGATCTACCCCTGTTTGGCCCGTGGTGTGGGCGGCAATATCGGAAGTGATGCAATCTGTTTGAACTATGTCGTGTTTTTTTAAGAACTCTATAATAGGTTCGGTCACAAAAACATCCCCCTGAAACAGGTGAATATTTTGGTGTCCAAATCCTTCGATCTTTTGGATATCCACCCCCACGATAACCCCTGTTGGTCCGACCATTTTGACGAGAACCTGCAGCCAACTCCCCGGAGCACTGGCGATATCAAGCACTCTCATCCCGGGCTTTATGATATTATATTTCTCCTGAATCTCGAGAAGCTTGAAGGCACTGCGTGCACGGTACCCGAGTCTCTTGGCTTCATAAAAATAGTCATCGCGGACGATATACTGTGCCTTTCCTGTTTTTTTCTTCTTGGGATTAACCACTTCGATGTCCTTGGCCTTTCTCTGGGGAGCAGCGCCAGCGTCACGAGCGACCCGAATATTTTTCTGCTTCTTCGGAGCCTCTCCTGTGAGAATTTTATCCAGCTTCGTGCGACGTCTGGTGCGAGTAAGTTTTTTTGGTGCTGATTTTGCAGTTGACATAAAAAGAGATTTTATTATGATGCTTCATTATTTTGCCCTTAAAATACCTAAAAATGAAAGAAATGCAACAAGTAATCCGAGAAATAATAGAGAATGG
>CAZRBF010000009.1:0-20063 GCA_964598195.1 uncultured Candidatus Peribacteria bacterium
GCTCACGTTGACTGTCCAGGACATGCCGATTATGTTAAGAACATGATTACTGGTGCCGCACAGATGGATGCTGCGATTCTTATCGTTGCTGCAACTGATGGGGCCATGGCTCAGACTCGAGAACATATTCTTCTTGCTCGTCAGGTAGGTGTTCCATACATCGTTGTATTCATGAATAAGTGTGACATGGTAGACGATTCAGAGATGCTTGATATGGTTGAGATGGATATCCGAGATCTTCTTACTAAGTATGATTTTCCTGGTGATACTCTTCCTGTTATTCGAGGTTCTGGAAAAGTTGCACTTGATTTCCCAGAAGATATGGATAAGGCATGGGGGGCTAAGACTATTATCGAACTTTTTGAAGCTATCGAGAAATATGTACCAAACCCAGAACGAGCACTTGATAAACCATTTATCATGCCAGTTGAGGATGTATTCTCAATCAAGGGTCGAGGTACTGTAGTTACTGGTAAGATCGAACAAGGGGTTATCAAGGTTGGTGATTCTATCGAAATCGTTGGAGTAAAAGATACTCAAACTACTACCGTTACTGGTATCGAAATGTTCCACAAACTTCTTGACCAAGGTCAAGCTGGAGACAACGCTGGTCTTCTTCTTCGAGGTATTGAACGAGAGCAGGTTGAACGAGGACAAGTTCTTGCAAAACCAGGATCTATCAAGCCACATACAAAGTTTACTGCTGAGGTATACGTACTTACAAAAGACGAAGGTGGACGACACACTCCATTCTTCAAGGGTTACAAACCACAATTCTACTTCCGAACTACTGACGTAACTGGAGCTATCGAGCTTCCTGCTGGAGTAGAAATGGTTATGCCTGGTGATAACATTCAAATGACTATCGAACTTGGAGCACCAATTGCGATGGAACAAGGACTTCGATTTGCGATCCGTGAAGGAGGACGAACAGTCGGTTCTGGAGTAGTTGCCAAGGTTATTGCTTAATTTTAGAAAATAATGGATGATTTCTTCGTCAAATCTCCATTCCTCGCTCTCCGTACTTATGTACGTTTCGCTACGGGATTCGATTTTCCTTGAACTCAGCTCATTCTTTTCTAAAATAGATTTACGCACTGTATCTTCATCTGTTCGGCATCACACTCGCTGTGTGGTGCCGAACGATGAGTATATATACTTCTCTATTATCTTTCATTCTCTATGGTTGCCAAGAAAACAGCAAATATTCGTATTATTGTACGAGCATTCGAACACAAACTCGTTGATGAGGCGGTTAAAAAAATCGTAACTACAGCACAAGATTCAGGAGCGACTGTTATAGGTCCAGTTCCACTTCCAACGAAGATTGAAAAGGTAACTGTTCACCGCTCAACATTCGTTAATAGCGATGCTCGTGAGCAGTTTGAAATTCGACGCCACAAGAGATTGATCGACATCAGTGAGCCAACTGCTAAAACTCTTGGACTTCTTCAGTCTATCAATATCCCTTCTGGGGTAGGAGTAGAAATCAAAGTATCATAATTTATCCGTATTGTAATAATCCCTCTCGACTATGTCTCGTGTTTGTCAACTGACCGGTAAAAGAACCGCTGTTGGAAATAATGTCTCTCACTCCGTGAGAAGAACAAAAAGAAAATTCTACCCAAATCTTTTTTGGAGAAATGTAAAAGATCCTTCAACTGGAGTTACTTTCCGTGTAAGACTTTCTGCAACTGCCATCAAAACGCTTAAGAAAAAAGGAATCTTATAAAAAGGTGAGAGGATGGGTTATTCTATCCTTTTTTCACCGCTTTTGCCCTGGTGGTGGAATGGTAGACACGCAGGACTTAAAATCCTGTTCCTCATGGGAGTATGGGTTCAATTCCCATCCGGGGCACCAAATAGAAGTTAACAATCAATTGGTTTTCTGGATGGGAATTGAAGCCGCAGCGATACCGACGAAGTAATGAGTCGGGAAAAGAATGTCTTGAATGACATTCTTCATCGCAAGGAGGTCCGAAGGAAATTCCCATCCGGGGCACCATAATTACACTCAATTTACAATAACTACTCATTAATAATTAATTTTTATGCTTAAGATTCGACTTTCTCGATCAGGACGAAAACATGTACCATTTTTTCATATCGTTCTCACTGAACATAAGCAATCCGCAAAGCACGGATATATCAAGGTTCTTGGTTTTTATAACCCTATTACCAAGGAGCTGAAGTTCGACGAAAAGGATGCTGCGCCATACATTGCCAATGGAGCACAGTACTCTGATACTCTCGTAAAAGTTCTTGAAAGATCTAAAAAGTAATTCTTTTGTGAAGAGCTTTAAAGGTAGTTTCATTATTTTATAATAACTTCTTGCCATGACTCCAAAAGATTTTCTTACGTTTATCATAGATTCTCTTGTTTCTTGCAAAGAAGATGTTGTCATTGAACAGCGTGAAGATGAACTTGGTACACTCCTGACACTTAAGGTAAATACTCAAGATATGGGTACGATCATTGGAAAGGAAGGAAAGACGATTAACTCCATTCGTACAGTTCTTCGAGTATACGGTTCTAAAATGGATGCACGTGTGAATTTAAAAGTCATCGAAGAATAAAAACTCACTTTCATATCAAAATCCCTTTGCTAATCGAAGGGATTTTTGTATAATAAGATCTTATTTGTAATATATACATTCTATGCCAAATATAACCCCTCAATCAACTGACTATTCTCAGTGGTATCTTGATGTTGCAAAAGCAGCTGATCTTTTTGAATACTCTCCTACTCCAGGCTGTACTACTTTTCTTCCAAAAGCGGTAACTATGTGGGATAGAATTCGTGCAACTATGCAAAAGAAATTGGATTTACTCGGGGTGCAAAATCTCCTTCTGCCCATGCTTATTCCCATGAGTTTTTTTGAGCGAGAGAAAGATCATATAGAATGATTCTCTCCAGAGCTTGCGGTTGTAACGATTGGTGGAGGAAAGACATTGGAAGATCCTTTGGCTATTCGTCCAACATCTGAACTTATGTTTTGTGATTTTTTCAAAAATAGACTCCACTCCTATCGTGATCTCCCGCTTCTGTATAACCAATGGGTAAATGTACTTCGATGGGAGAAGCGTACCCGCCCCTTTCTGAGAAGCGCAGAATTTCATTGGCAAGAAGGACATACGCTCCATGAGACTCGCAATGAGGCGGACCAATTTTCTCTTTCTATTCTTCATAATGTTTATGTTGAGACATTTAATGAACTCATGGCCATTGAGGGTATAGCTGGAGTAAAAAGTAATAGTGAAAAATTTGCTGGAGCAGATACAACCTATACATTTGAACCCATGATGAGTAATGGTTGGGCTCTTCAGATTTGCACGTCTCATCTTCTTGCCCAATGATTTATGAAGGGTTTTGACGTAAAATTTCAAAGTAGAGAGGGGGCAGTTGATTATCCTTGGTATACTTCTTGGGGGTTGTCGACTCGTTCTATTGGAGGTATTATATCGAGTCATTCAGATGATAAAGGGTTGGTTATCCCGCCTCGTATGAGTGAATATATGGCAACGATTCTTCCTATTTATGGAAAATGAAATGAGGGTGCGGTAAATGGTTATGTTAGGGAAATTGCAAAGAGTCTTATCGGACATTCTCATGAAGTGCCTGTCCAGGGTGAATATTTCCGAGCCATCGTTGGAGATGGAGAAAAAGTATTGATTGATCAAAGAAATGTACGACTCGGTGAGAAAATCACTGACTGGGAACAATCAGGGTACCCAGTTCGAATAGAGTGTGGAGAGCGTGATATGGAAGCAAAAAAATGTGTGGTGGTTTCTCGTATAACTGGCGAGAAGATTATTACAGATATTGGCGAGATTCAAAAGACGGTACTTCGAATGCACGAGGAATGACAATCTGCTCTACGTCAAAAAAGCAGACAACGCCTTATTGAAAACACTGTTGCTTGTAATACACTTGAAGATATTGGAGTAGCTCTTGAATCTTGAAAATTTGCTCTGTACGCTTGGGATCGAGATCCAAAACTCGAGACCGTCATTAAAGATCGCTGGAAGTGAACGACCCGATGTCTTCCATTTGATGGACAATTTACGGATAATATTCTATTTATTACGGACAAAAATCTTACCCCAGTAATTATAGCGAGAAGTTTCTAAAACAATTTATTCATAAAATTTCCTTGCTTTTTCCGATTTTTTCTGTATCTTTATCTTGTCTATTCTATTTTTACTTATAAAATTACTATGGCAGAGCGTAAAAAGTTTGCGAGTGCGGTAAATTTCTATGTTACCGATACTCAGAAGAAAAAGATCGAATACATACTGGAGCAAAAAGGACAAAGTTTGACCGATTTCCTCCGAGGACATATACAGACGACTGTTGAAAAGTACGAAGATAAAAATGGCCCGATAAATATTTATCAGACATATATCGTATAATATCTTGCTTTTCGATTCATTATTTGTTAATATCCCCTCGTTGGGATATTTTCACCTCTAATTCTTTATACTTTTTCTATGACTCCTCCTCTTCGTGTTCGTGGTATGCAAGATCTCTTTGGTGAATACCAGAGATATTTTACGTTTATCAAAAAAGTTGCGAGACATGAGTTTCGTAAGAATGGATTTACTCGTATTTCTACGCCCATTGTTGAACACAAGGAGCTTATCGTTCGTTCGGCAGGGGAATCGTCTGATATCGTTTCCAAGGAAATGTATACATTTCTCGATCGAAAGGAGCGAGAGCTTATTCTGAAGCCAGAATCGACAGCAGGAGTAATGCGTGCATATTTGGAGTACATGCTCGAAGAACCACAACCCGTGTATTTGTATTATATCGAACCACATTTCCGCTATGATCGCCCTCAGAAGGGTCGATATCGTCAGCACCACCAAGTTGGGGCTGAGATTATCGGAGAGGTAGATCCAGTGATCGATGCGAAGAGTATTCAGATTGGGTGCTCTATACTTGATGGGATAGGACTCAAAGGGCAATATAAACTCAAGCTTAATACGCTTGCGACCCCGAAAGAACGTGAGAAATACATCATGGAACTTGCCTCATTTTTTGAAAACAAGAAACATTTACTCGATGAGACGGACCTTTTCCGACTTGCTGCCAATCCTCTGCGTTTGCTCGATTCTAAGAATGAGGACACGAGAGAGCTTCTAAAGGTAGCTCCGAAGATTACGGATTTCCTTAAAAAAGATTCTAAAGAGTACTATGAAAAAGTGAAAACGTATCTTGATATACTCTGAGTAGAGTATGAAGAAGATCCACTTCTCGTACGAGGATTTGATTACTACTGCCACACGGTTTGGGAGTGGGTAGATGGAAGTAGTCGTACACAAAATGCTTTTGGTGGAGGGGGTCGATACGATGGTCTTTCTAAAACTATTGGACACAAAGATGCTATTCCAGGTGTAGGATTTGGCCTCGGGGCAGAGCGTCTCATAGAAACTATTATGGACAATGGAGTAAAGCTCAAGAATAAAGATAGAACGCATTTGTACCTGATCCAGCTCGGAGAGGAGGCAACAAAGTTGGTCCTTCCGATCGATATGGAAGCCCGTGTTCGCGGACTCAATTCTCTCATCTCTCTCGGGACTCCATCTCTGAAAGTTCAGATGAAGAAGGCGAATCGACTTGGTGCTCAATACGTCGCTATTATCGGTATTATGGAAGCCAAGAAGGGAGTTTGCCAGCTGAAAGACATGGTAAATGGTACCCAGGAAGAAGTACCTCTTGCAAAACTTCTCGATCACCTTATGACGAAGGTGGATGTGAAATCTCTTGATTTCTACTCTCCACTCAAAGATTTTATCATCGAAGAGAAAAAGGAAGTCATCCCACCACAGGAATAAACTGTAGATTACTAAAAAATCCGTCCCGCGTACGCGGGACGGATTTTTTAGTAATCATAATCTGTTACTTCATGTCGACACTTCCAATTATTGCATACCCAGCATCTATATTATTTGCTTGGATCTTGTTATTACTTACGGTGATAAGAGTATTGTCGAGGTAGAGATTACGACCGATGAAATCGTTTGAGAAATTCCATATCTGATTTGCGAAGTACTCGCCTATAGAAGAATCGGCATAACAGTACGGTGGAACATAACTTTGAGATGAGCTGCAGTATTCTCCACCACCGATCAGCTTGTAGCACGCAGGCTTGCTTTCTGTACTTGTGTACTGTTTACAATCTTCTGTGCGTTTTGCATCGAGACCACTTCGATCGAGATGGGTAATACGAGATTTTTCTTTGACTCCATTTGATGTATCTATGCTAATAGCAACAGTTCCTTGCCAGGCATCACTATTACGATAGGAATCGGTTTTATCATTCGCGCTTGTCATGAGAGTTGCTGGCATGAAGAGAAGATTCTTCTTGGCATACCAGGTAAAGAGTCGTGGATTATGGAGAACATCTGAACTCGATCCAGCATCACCGAGGGTAAGTGTTGAGAGCTGTTTTGGATTGGCGACATCTGCTACATCGTAGAGATCCACCTTGATTCCGGCATTTTGTGTTCCTCCCCACTTATTCGTCTTGGTATCATACCCGATTCCAATGAGATGCGTTGCATCATAGGGGTGAAGATAGGTAGAGTATCCAGGGATTTTTAGCTCTCAGAGAATCTTCGGGTTCTTGGAATCTGAAAGATCAATGGTAAAGAGTGGATCGATCTGCTTAAAAGTCACGAGATAGAGTCTATTTCCGATGAATCGAGAACTTTGGAAATTCTCATCTTTTCCGATGTTCTGGAGCTTACCAAGTACTTGGAGTTTTGGGTCGAGTATGAAGAGCTCGGTTGATTGGTTTGGATAACTATGACTGGTCACAACTCGGAAGTTTCCCGTGGTACTATCTTCGTCCATAGAGTACTGACTGAGTGGAGATCCTGGGACAATGGTTGAGGCAACATACGAAGTTGTATCACCCTTGATAGCGAGCTTATGAATGAGAGTATTTTGCCCCTGGTAGTAGTAGGGCATGATGCAGAACATTCCTGGTGCACACTTGAAGTCATAGCTCGTCGAAAGATGAGAAGTAATGTAGAGATTTGAGAGGCTCATATGAATCTCGTTAACATCTCCAAAGAGCACTTTTGTCTTGGTTTCTTTTGTTGCATCCTCAGTGTCGATGATAGAGAGGCTTACAAGACTTGGTGTGAATTCAAATTTCTTCATGGTTTCTGCATCTGGAAGGACATATTCTATATCTGCACAAGTCGTACTATCTTTTCTTGTGAGATTATAGGAAAGAATTTTTCCTTTTTGAGTGAAATTCTTTTCACCCTCGACAGTTGTTCGGCGAAGTTCTATTTTTTGGGGTTTAATGGTAGATCCTACGAAGTCTGAGTTGAATTTCGCTTCATCGAGACTCAGTGGAGATCCTTTTTGCATAGGCCCATAGTAGCGATCGTAAGGGAATGAGAACTGTGAGCTCGAGAGAAGGTAGAGATATTTACCAATCATACGAGATTCGGTGATATTTCCATCAGTCTCATAATATCGATCGATCCGAAGATTATTTATGTCAGTTACATCGTATACAACTACCACAGTTTTCATCTGTCTATTGAACCAGTAACGGTATCCATAGTCGGTATTGTTGTATTTTGTGGAGAGAACGATGAGCTTCTTTCCTGAGAGGAACAGTTTTGGTTCCACAAAACTTTCTGGTATCTTGATTTTTTTGAGAATAGAGAGCTCGGTTGCAGGAAATGCTTTTGCTATATAAATATTGTGATCTTTGTTATTGTAATAATAAACATTGGTTCCATCGGTTTTGATGAGTTCTGACTCATCGACTCCGGCAACCTGTAGATTGGTATTCGATACGTCTGTTGCACTCGGACTTGCAGATTTGATAGAATCGGAAGATACAGCTGTTGGTGCAACAGCACCAAGAGACTGTTTTTCCATTACGGCATCTTCCATTACGCCAATAGGACCACCACGATAGTATCCACCACCATAAGGATGGGCATTATAATAGTCCTTGATAAAAGTTTTCATGACACTCTCCATATTGTCACAACTATTAAAAGTCTTGAGTTTAAAATCTGCCGTGAGAGTTTTGGCAGCGGTATTCTCTTTTGCTTTTTCGATATCGGTTAACTGGGTATCTTCCTTGGTATCGAGACACTTTGGTGTGCCTGCTTGTATGCACATTCGCATGGTACATGCAGCGACTCCATTGTCACCAACACTACAATTATTACAGCCATCGGTATAGCTTTTACATGCTCCGAGATTGACACCATTCACGATAACATCAGCCGCATGAACTTGTCATGCCAATACTCCAAATGCTATTATGACTGGAATGAAAAAAGTATATTTCATAAGAAAAAAGAAAAGAGATAAAAGGTCTTTCTGTTTGTTATAACGAATTAATAAAAATAAAGTGACAAATTAGTCTCCAAAAACTTGAGCATAGTATACTTGTCCATCTTTTACTGCGTACCCTACTCCCATGTGTTTCCAGGCATCGAGCATGTTGGCACGATGCCCACCACTATTTGCAAGTCCAATAAGGAGTACCTTGTAGCCAATATTTCCTCCGGCGATATTTTCCCCGATAGCTCCGGTTATTTTGATATTGTTGTGTTTGGCAGTACCACTGATCTTTTCTCCATTGGAATCGGTGTGGGAGAGGTTATTATGATTGGCCATGTCCTGTGCTTTTATGGTGGCAAGATTATTCAGGGTATCGTCGAGAGCGAGGGCAGATTTACCCGATTTTGCACGAATAGCATTGATGAATGTGAGTGACTCATTTGCAACAGTGGCAACATCAGTGGTAGCTATTTGTTTTTGAGTGTCATCTAATTCATTCGGATATGCAGCAAAAATCTCGCCGTAGGTGATAGGACCATTAAACGCCGCAAAACCATTGTCATAGTTCACTTCTACGAGATAGAGTCCGGTTTGCTTCAAGGGGATAGTTGTTTCAAAAGCCTTTTCTCGCTTCATGAATCCATCGGAATCTATATAGCTCGAATCGAAACGATATTTCGTCACATCGCCACTTGGAAGTGTGAGAACAATCTCACTTTTTACATTTTTCCCTTTCTGCACCATCCCATGGATAACCAGATTTCCAGATTCCTCTTGAGCGGTGATGTTCTCATTTTTCTCTGTTTTGTACCCAGGCACGAGCGCCATGGTTTTTTTGAAAATAGAGATGGGCTTGGTCGTAGTATCGTGTGAAAATACGGTAGAGCTTTCTGCTAAAGTGACTTCTACGACAACAGGTTTATCACTATTGAGAGATTTGAGCGCCGAACCTCGTAGAGCAATGTTTCAAAAACCTTTATATGTAAAAGTTTCAGTATCACCTTTGATCGTGAGAGTATGGAGGTCCTTGGTAGGGAAATGTACAACATAGATAGGTGTAAAATCAGGGAGCTCGACACGCTCGACATCGAGTGAACTGAGTTGTTCGGCTTTTTTTGTTGAATTTACGAGTTTTTTGGCCAGAAAAATACTTTCATCGAGCACGGTGATATCGAGGAATGTACTGGTTTTAAAACCGAGGCCAGAGGCAACTATCATCTGATATGTCCCCACTTCCTCGAGCGGGTAATTGTACTCAAAACTTCCATCGGCTTGTTTTTTCATCCCGAGAGTCGTATCTTTTCCTCCAGGCGATTTGAGATAGAGAATGGTGTAATCTTTTCCGAGAAGTTCTTTCCCTGTGATATGGAGGGTTTCATTTTTTAGATAGGTATTGGGGATTTCGGAATCGAGCGTGATTCAGAGATCTTTAAACACTGTAGTATCGATAGATTTTTTGATGTAATTTTTTGGGACAGTTCCGATAGGGTTGATCGTTCATGCAAGTTTTCCACTCGAGAGCTTGCCAAGAGTTCTAAAGGCAGCTGCCGTGAGGTCGGTCAGATTCGGGTGCTTCGTACAGTTGGGGCGATCATTGATTTTGACTATTACCGATACGCCATCTTTTGTTACTTGAGCCAGGCTATTGAGGGGTATCTCACATGCTGCGGCCGAGAAATAGGACTGAGAAAAAGGGTTTCCATTGGCGGTTTTTCCTCCCTCAAAACTGTCTGCATAGTAGGTAATATCTGTACTCTTTCCTGACGTTTCTACAGTCCCAGTTCCCCGGAGTGCTTTTGGAATATTTTTATGAACTATAGTTCCAGAAGAACTACTTGTAGGATGCTCTGCGAACTGGATTGCTTCTTTGTAACTCTCTCGGAACAGGCGTATCTGTTCTTTGAACTTGGCCTTGTCACGAGCTTGAAACGCTTGGTCTATGGATACGAGAATATCTCCAAGTTCTGCTTTTCTCTGTTCGAGAGCTTTTTGAGCATTTTCATCGAGGATGATTTTACTCGCTTTTTGGTCGATGCGTATACTTACTTGATCGTATGCTTTCGAGAGTATTGGCTGTGAAAAACTGGGTGCTGCATGTGCATAGGAAATACATACGAGAGACACGAGGAGCGTAAGTGTGAGATATTTTTTCATGGAACGAAAGTATGAGTGATAAATATATATAAATAATTATTTTATTCGGTAACTTCCGTCGATACTCATTTCTATAATGCCTCGAATCTCCATCATAGAGAGCTTAAAGGCAATGGTTGCTATATCGATACCAAGAGCATCCTCTATGGACGACACATCGAGTCCACTCTCTCCAAGAAGTTCATAGATGCTTTTCTCGATAGGATCGTCGAACTTTGGAGTACTCTGAATCTCGATTTTTTCATGTACCACGGTCATTGTCTCATATTCTCCGAGAATGTCCAGAGCATTTATCACAAGTTTTGCTTGACCGTCCCTGATGAGCATGTTTGTGCCACTACTCGTAGTTTTGGTAATATCTCAGGGGAGAGCAAACACATCTCTTCAGAAATCGAGTGCGAGGCCGGCTGTTATGAGTGTGCCAGATTTCTCTGCCGCCTCTGTGACAAGCGTTCCTTTGGAGAGTCCAGCAACAATCTCGTTGCGAATGGGGAAATTATAAGGCTCTGGTCCCATACCAAAGGGAAATGCTGATATGAGTGCTCATCCGGAGGCAAGAATCTCGACAAAAAGCTCTTTATTTTCCTTCGGATAACATCGATCAATCCCTGTTCCGAAGACGGCGAGCGTATATCCACCGTTTTCAAGGGTGATTTTATGTCCAAGAGAATCGACTCAGTAAGCTCCACCGGAAACTATTCCGTATCCGCTTCGTACGAGCTCTGGAACTATGTCCGAGAGAACGGATCGTGAATAGGCGGTACTTTTTCTGGACCCGACAATAGAGATAAGGTTGGTGTGACTCGGGAGTGTTCCCCGAACATACAACAAATACGGACATACGGGTGTTTGTCCGAGCAGTTCAGGATAAAGAGGGTTGGTGATTGTGATGATCTGTACCCCGAGTTTTTCTATGAGATTCATAATTTTTTGCGTATCAAGTTTGTCTTTTTCTGCGAGGATCATCTGGATTTTCTCGTCCTTGAAACCGAGCTTGAGGAGAGTCTCATGATCGAGTGAGCTGTAAAAATCTTCATAATTTTCATTTGTTGCAAAAATACGAGTCAGAGCTTTCTGAGTGAGTCCAATAGAGTGGAGAAAAACGAGAAAATGAAGAGGAGTCATTATGAGAGAGTTATAAAATAGTACCACCAACTATACAGCAGATAATAATGACTGCTGTTGCAACATCTTTGCGAGTCGGTATATCTTGAAAGAATATATAACTGGAAACAATGGTAAGTACAATAGTTAGCATACCCAGCAAGGATGTCGTAACGATACCGAGCTCTTTCATGAGATAGAGGGTGATGGCATACGATACAAACCAGAGAAGGTTATTAAGGAAGAGATTTGAGAAGAGGGGAAAAGTAGTTTTTTTCGGTATATCAGTAATAGTGCTTCGTTCAAATATAAGGAGGTGTACGAGAACCAAGAGGCTTATCGTGATATTATCAGCGAGTATAAAAGAAAATGAAGAGATATGGACGAGAGTGTAGCCAGCTATGAATGTATTGATAGACTGAATGACACCTGTTCAAAGGATCATGAGAGTATATCTATTAAAGGAAAATGAACGAAAGTTTATACTTGCGAGCACAAGAATGAGAGCACTTGCAAGAGCGAAGAAAAAAGTGAGAGTTGATGTACCAGAAAAGAGAAAAAACCCAAGAATTATAGTGATAATTCGCCCTGTTTCCCCAAATGGGGTGAGAACACTTATTTTCTCATTTTTGTAGGCATATTGTGAGAGGTTGCTCGCAAATATTCCCAAGAGCGAAAAGAGAATAATCCCCAAAAGAATCAATGGGGTGCTTTTTACGGCATGGAAATCGAGCGGTATATACTGAGGAATTATCATATGGAAAATTCATACCATGATCACCACGAGCAGACACATATAACCATAGAGACCAATGCGTGAAATGCTATTTTTCGCATTGATGACGAGTACTTTTTTGTAGACGACCATATTGATGGCAGACAAGAATGCGGTGAGAACTCCCCAGAACATAGCAACAAAAATTATGGAAAGTAAGATTTATGTAAGACTGCGTTTTATACCAATGGTATATTCCTGAATTTTTATGAGATTTTTGTCGAGAATGTGCATAAATCCAGAGAAAAAATTCAGCATTCCCATTCCGATGTTTGGGTTCAGACTATCATGAATAAACACGAGAGATGTATCGATCTTCGTGAGTGTCTGTATTCGAGAAACAGGATTTTCGAGTGCTCGGAGATATTCTTCCCGGGAAATTCTATACATCTTGGGAAAAATCTCATCGACATTATGGGTCGATTCGATCTCGTCGAGCTTGCCAAATATCTCGGCAAGAGCTGTGTTATCGAGTCCCGTATTATCGAGTACTTGTTTGGCAGTACTTACCTCGATGAGTCCTCGTTCTACGAGCGATTTGAGAAACGAAAGACTCTTATCTTTATCGATTCGTGTGAGAAGTATTTCTCTGTTTTTTTGGTATTCAAGATCGCGTGCAATAGCTTCTTTCTGCTCTTGCTCGGAAAGGCGTTCGAGTTTTTGCTCTTGTTCTTTGTGAATGAGTTCTTCCTGTGACATGGTAGAGAGGTTACGGAATGAGTTTTTTACGATAGAATTATTTTTGTTATTAGTTCGTGTAAAATATACTCGAAAAATCTGTTTTTTCAAATCAATTGCATTTCATTCTATATGGGTGATTTCTTTCTTTTTGTGTTTTTTAGAAAGTGGATATAATATTTTTGTATTAAAATAATTTCTCATTATGATAGGTCCCCTATGCAAAAAAATAACATCGTAACTCAGAATACTTTTATCAAGAAGAATCTTCTCTGATTCACCATCGTCGAACTGACCGTAGTTATCACTATTATCGCCGTTCTCGGCACTATCGGTTTTATTACCATGACGAGCTACTTTGTTGGAGCTCGAGACAGTGTGCGACTTTCGGATATGAGTAGTATATATACCGAACTTGGTATGGCACGCGGAAGAAACGGAGTGTATCCTATGCCTGAGGGATACAGAACCATTGCTCTCAGCGGTACGGTTCTCGCATACCAAGGATACGCAGGAAAATCAACTCTTCAGACTATCAAGTTTGAGAAATGAGGAAAGGATCCCAAAGATAACACCTATTACACTTACACCACTAACAAAAAACAAAGCCAAGCCCAACTCTTGGGGTACTTCGAAGACTACGATACGAGCAAACTCTCCAACAGTACCGGATCATCTCCACTTCTCTATATTGCGACTACTGGTGCTTATGCAAATAGAAGAATAGGTGTCATAGGAAAGAGTATCTGCATACTCGTCGAAACCGGATCCCTCGCACCAGTTCAATCAACGAGTACTGGAACTATCGATGTGGCAAGCACCAATTCGGCTTACATAGTCTACTGTGATAACAATAATGTCGTACAGTGAACCGGATCTACTCTCGCACCTACATTCACTGGGAGTAGTACGGTATTTTAATTCCCTGCTTTTTCAAAGCTTTCCTATTTGTTGTATCCGAAACTAAAAATACACCCGTCCATTTTTCTTGGTCAAGAGGAGCTTTGAGAGCTCCTTTTTGGTGTAGTTTCCTTTGTCGCCCGTAAACCGAATAGCCTCGGCGATGGCACCTTCGGAGAGTCCGATGGTTCCGTGGTTGGCCCCCTCGTAGAGGTAGCGGATGACTTCTCTTTGGAGAAAGGGGGAGAGGATGTGAAAATCCTCGACTCCGAAGGAGGATTCTCCTCGGAGGAATATGGTTACTTGTGAGTCGATAAACTCGGTGAGTTCTTTTGAATAGTTCATGAAAGAGGCGAGATTCTTGCGGTATTCTGGGTTGATTCGCTCGAATTCAGCGATGATGTTGAGTCGGAGATGGTTTCGAAGGTAGGTGTCATCAGTATTGGTCGAGTCGAGTCTGTAGGGCGTGCCATTTTCGGCAAGTTGTCGTAAGATCTCGGATTTCTGGAGGTGGAGAAGGGGACGGAGAGTGGATCCGTTTTGCTCGGGGATTCCGGTGAGTCCATGAATCTTGGCTCATCTGATGAGGTTGAACATGAGTGTTTCTATGCTGTCATCGAGGTGGTGGGCAGTGAGGATATGTTTTGCGCTATATTTCTCGCGTATCGATTCGAGGAAAGTATATCGTTCGATACGGGCTGTTTCTTCGATTCATTTTTTCGAGACGAGAGCCATCCCGGGAATATCCTTTTTTTCAGTGACAAAAATCAGTCCATTTGATGCGCAAAACCCTCGCAAAAAATCCGCATCTGCGTCGCTTTCGGCTCCGCGAATGGCGTGATTGAAATGGGCAACAACGAGATGGTTTTTCCCGTGAAATTTCATCATCTCGGAGAGGAGATACATGCTGTCAGGACCACCGGAACAGGCGATAATGAGGGTATTCTCGGGAGAGATGGAATATGTGTTGAAAAAATGTTGAAACATGAGTGATAGGGTTTTTAGAGTCTCGTGGCATTGAGCCGTTTGATAAAATCCAGAAAATTATCGTCTGGAGCGACTTTATTGAGGATGGTTTTTTGGCACTTCGTGCAGGAGTGTTGTATCATGTATCCTTTGTTTTTTCGGTAGTCGATACCTTTTGGGAGCATCTTCCCATGGCACTTGGATGCTCGATCCCCGGGATGAATATCATCTACATGCTTGGAGCAGAGACAGAACGGACAGTGGTTTCTGGCAGAACCTTCCGGGTGAGTCGTGACGAGCGTGTGACAGTATTCACATTCGAAGGATTCGTTGTACATAACAAAAGTCATATATTAGAGTTTGGCATTACGGTTGCTAAAATGGCTGGCAAATTTACTGAGGAAGTGTATGAGTTTCGTCTCATCAAATGGGTGTTTTTTCATGAGTCCCTTGAGTGATTCCGTCGAGTTATTAAGTGCTATGTAGTAGTCTCATTCTCGAACCATGACATCAAAAAGTGCCCCTTCTTGATTCCAAGTAAATACTCATTCGCCGTCTGCTAGTGCATTTTTTTTCATGATACGATTCAAGAAAAAGTCGATATTTCCAATGACACGCTCTTTCCAGTCTTTGTCGGCAAGGGCATCTTTTCCGTATTCATAATGATGCACGAATTCATATCCGTCAGCGAGTTTGCGGAGTACGAGAATCTCATCGAAGAGGAGGAAGGCAAATTCTTTCTCAAGTCCTTTAAAAAAGAATTCTGTTTCATAGGAATAATTTATAATGGAACAAGACATAATCATGTTCTTTGGTTGTTTTTTCTTGAAGAATAAGCTGAACATAGTACAACAGATCAAAAAATAATGATAGTATATGTTTTGCTTGTATTTTTAGCGAGTTTTGAAGAAACGAACTTCTTGTCCTCCTTGGTTGATGTAGGTAGTATTTTCACGGAGAATCTGCCATACTTTGTAGGGATTTGGTATGAAATGTATGGTTCTGACCTCATCTTTTTGTTGCTCCATAATGAGGTGCCCATACCCGAACATGCTGGCAAACAATCCGTGCACCTCCACATCGATCTTCATAACTTTTGAGAGGTCCATGATCTCCAGATCTTCCTGGAGAACGAGGGAACTATTGATAATGATGAACTTGTCCCGAACTATTATAACAAGGCGATTATAGTACCGTATGATCCCGAGCATGAGCTGAACAAAACTATAATTTACCAACAGAAATATGATGGGAAAAAATACATAATTGACGATCTCAAAGGTATTTTGACTGAGATCTCCTTTATAAACGAGTAAAAATATAAAAAGTATTCCTGCGATGATAATAAGAAAAAAGAACTTCGCTACGAGATAGAGAAAATAGATAAAATGTCTGGTGACTATGGTATAATTCTCTTCCGTAAGAATGGTCATAGGGAGGGTATTATAAGAGAGTAAGAATAATCGCTACAGACAATGAATATAAAAGGATAAAGATAATACGTACGATGATTTTGAGTTTGTGGTCTATGGTCTTGAGTCCATCTTCTCCGATGGGCCAGAGCTTCTCTATATGACGACGGTGAATGTAGTTGAGACGAATCTCAAAGAACACAAAGAGACAGACGAATACGAAGGTATAGATGCTCAGCATAATGAGCTGTGGTTCGCTAATTGGCATATTTCTCGGTTTTTAGTGGGGGAGATAAGATGTCAAATTCTCTGTATTATAATGATATTAATATTTTTGCAATACCAATTAAAATATGATATACTCTCTTTCAAGATATATTATTCACTTGTGCCACCATTATGCCGATACAAAATGAAGAAGATTTCAAAAAAATGAAAGAAGCCATTTTGAAAGAAAATGCCTGATTTCATTCGGTCAAGTTTCAAGAGCTCGAACGATTTGTTCGGGAGGCGCTTGTGAAACAGGATTCTGACATGGCTCTGACGCTCATTACAAAAGGGGCTCTCTCACTCGGGGGGTCCGATATCCACTATGATGTGAAAGCACAATCTGTCAGAATCCGACTCCGGATCGATGGAAATCTGGTGACTATTTTCGATCTTACCCCTGCTGAGTATAAGCTGATTCTCGAGCGACTCAAATACAAGTCCAATATGAAGCTGAACCTGACACAGATTCCACAAGATGGAAAGTATCGGATCGATGACTTGGGTGATCGGATCGATGTCCGTGTATCGACTCTGCCTGTGAAGCTCGGAGAGAATACTGTATGTCGAATACTTGATTCTACCAACTCCATTCCAAAGATGGCAGAACTCGGATTTATGTGGACCTCCAAGCGCCAGATCGAGAAAAGTACCCACAAGAAAAATGGGATGATCCTCGTAACAGGGCCAACCGGAAGCGGAAAGACAACCACACTCTATTCTATCCTCGCAACCCTCAATACGTCCGAAAAAAAGGTAATCACTCTCGAAGATCCTATCGAGTACGAACTCGAAGGAGTGGTGCAGTCTGAGGTAAACGAGAAGAATAATTACACCTACGCCAGTGGACTCAAAGCGCTCCTCCGCCAAGATCCAGATGTCATCATGATCGGGGAAGTGCGCGATCTGGAAACTGCCGATATTGCCGCACAGGCATCCCTGACTGGTCACCTCGTACTCTCGACCCTGCACACCAAAAGTGCCTCTGAGACTATCGAACGTCTGACCAACATGGGACTTCCATCGTACATCCTTGCCTCCGCGATTGATATTATCATCGCCCAAAGACTGGTTCGAAAGATATGTACACATTGCTCGGAATCCTATGAGGCAACGTCTGAGGAAAACGAGATCATCAAGTGGATGATGCAAGACATCGGAATAGAGGCAGTTTCCAAAGCCAAGAAAAATGGATTTCACCTCCACCGCTGACGTGGCTGCGAACACTGCGGATACACCGGATTCAAAGGACGACTCGGTATCTATGAGGTACTAAACTTCTCCGACGAAATTCGCTCACTCATCCGTAACGAAGCCAGTCCCGCCGAGATCCTCGCAAAATGACGCGAACAAGATCTAATGCTCATGCGCGAAGACTGAGTCCTCAAAGCCATGCGCGGAAAGACGACGCTTGAAGAACTCTTTAGCGTTATTGATTAGAGTATCTTGAGTTAAAAGCTTTACATTCACCTTGCATTCCCACCCCCTTTCCATATAATCCCCCGAGATACGAAAAACCCTTTATTATCGTAACTCGCTTTTTATGAATATCTCTTCCAGACTAAACCGAATCCTCCCTATCTTCCTCCGGACCATCTCAGTACTTGTACTATTGATGGTCTTTTTTGTGGGATGGAGTCCTATGGGGGTATTTGCTGGAGATAGTGGTATAATTAGCTCCTGATCTTATAACACCTGTGCTATAAATTCTAATGGAAAGGCTTTCTGTTGGGGGAAGTATCCTGATCTTTTAAGGCATAATGATTTGTGATTCTATAAAATTGCAGTATGAGGATATTCCATGTGCTATCTTTCTATAGGGGGAGATCCTTTTTGTAATTTTACGGCCTCTTTTTACCAAAACATGACTCAGATTTCAATTGGAGATTGAGGATATGCTTGTGGAATCAGGATGGATAAAACTTTAGTATGTTCCTGATATGATGACCACTTTAATTGAACGAGTCCACCACAAGGTTTATTTACTCAGGTTTCAGTATGAAGTGCGCATGCTTGTGCACTTAAGACTGACGGAACTGTGGTTTGTTGGGGCTTTTTTCCTAGTAAAATGTTAGGAACTTATAGTCAGATTGTGGTATCATCTAACGGTTTTTGTGGACTAAAAACAAATGGTGGAGTGTTTTGTCCTGGTGTTTGGTGAGTAGTACCAACGGAAACCTCTTTTATTCAAATTACAAATGGATGATGATTTGCGTGTGCTCTCAAAGTAGATGGAACTGTTTCGTGTTGGGGGAATAATAATTTTTATTGACAAACAACTCCACCAAATGGTATTTTTTCGTATATCTCAGCATGATTGTATCACGTGTGTGGAGTTAAGACGGATGGTTCTGTGGTATGTTGGGGAGATAATTCTTATTGACAAGTTACTCCGCCACTTTGACTCAATCTTTATTCAGACAACCTCACCCTCATCTCCTCTACCCCCACTGCCTCATCCACCTGAGTTGTCACAAATGCTCTCATTGCTCTCAATTTCTCGAAACCCCTGGATAAGTCAACCGTTCCTGGAAACATCGTACTCAGGAAAACAAATGGAAGTGTCGTGGATACCTGGGCAGTTGATTACTCTGGATCGGTTATCACATTCCATGCAACATCCCCTCTGGATAAAAATACCTCATACACTGTAGAACTCAAAACTGGCCTCAAAGATACCAATGGAAATGCTCTTGGTAGCGACTCGTCGTTTTATTTTATCACTGCTTCCGAGCCAGCAGCACCGTCAAGCGACGGAAATGTTGCATCTACAGCACTCTCACCGATTTGTTCGAGGGATGGGTATTCTCTCGTACATCCAGAATGTAGCGTACTTAATGCTCTCATATTCAATGCGAATATGCAAACTGTACTCAATGGATCCGAAGGTGGTTCACCTGCCTGAGACCCAGTCTCTCTCCCAACCGGAGAATTCACGTACTCCAATACTCTCATGCACCAGTCATGAGATGGACTGGACTATGATTTCGCCCTTGCCTACAAGTCCCAAGCCTACTCCAATGGTCCAGTCGGAATTAGTTGGGATCATAGCTACAATACCTCTCTTCGAGAGAATACTGATAATTCGGTTACTTACTTCGATGGGAAATTTGGAACCTACACATACTCCAAAAATACCGACGGCGCTTTCTCGCGAATCCCTGGAATCGAAGCAGATCTCGTAAAAGAAAACAATGAATATGAACTCCGATTCACGAACGGAACAACATACACTTTTGGGACGAACCTCAAGATTGCCAGTATCCGAGATAAAGACAATCATTCACTGACATTTGCGTACGATGCAGATAATAAGCTCATCTCTACCACTGATACACTCGGGCGCGTATTTACCTATGATTATTATGATCACGGACGAATGAAGAGTATCACCGATTTCTCTGGTCGTTCGGTAACACTGAACTATTATAGTGAGACTGATGCGGATGGAAGTGCGTATGATCTCAAGTCTGTAGTTAT
>CAZRBF010000010.1:0-10273 GCA_964598195.1 uncultured Candidatus Peribacteria bacterium
TCCGGCAGTGGGGATTTTTCTTTTGATAATCTGCCGAGAGATAAATCCAAGGATATTGTCTGTGAATGAGAGTAGGGGAGAGAGGATGTTTCCAATGCCTGTTGCCCATGAATAACGTCTCGTTGGTACGAGGAATATCCGATTGTTCATGAGCATGTTTGCTCGGTCTTCTGCTCAGGGGGTGTATTGCAGAGTATTGTCGCAAAATACCTGATTTATTTCCATAAATCGTCCGTAGGTATAGTATTGATTATAGATGGGCTTGAGAGTTTGTATCCAGTAAGCGAGGTACACATCGTTCTCTAGAGCAATCTCTTTTAGGGAAAGATTTTTTTCCGTCATGAAAAAAGGGAAACAGAATTGTCAGGCTTCGTGGCCTGGTTTGGTACGAACTCAGAGAATGGTAGATGCAAGGAGCACGAGGGTTCTCACGATCCAGAGTCGCCTTGGTGCCGTGATGATAAAGAGGTCGATATCTGATCCTGCATGAGTTGCATACATAGCGAGGCTATTCGACACAGCGACCATTCGGAGTCCCGGGATCCAGCCAATGAGTTTGACGAAATCTTGAGTTTTCTGAAAAAGCTCTTTTTCCCCAGACGAAGGAGTTTTCTTGACCTCGAGGACAGATTCGAGTTTCTCTGTGAGAGTTTGCATGAATTTTAAATAATGGATGAAATTGTTTGATTGATGAGACGTATTTTTTCACTAACTGGAGCACTACCCCCTGTATATTCGTAGTATTCGCAGATTCTCAGTACTTCTTGAAGACCAGGAGTGTTGATATCTCGAGCAGTTTTCTTGGTTGCTAGGCGAACTTTACCAGATTCTTCTAAGTGCGTCCGTATTATGAGGCTCAGATGTTCAAAAAAATGGGGGTCATTTACGGAGAGTTTTCCTAGTACATCCTGAATAGATTTTTTTTGGATAACTACTTCAGGTGCTCTGTTTTGAAGGGCAGAGTATTTTTCAAATACTGCAAGATAGATAATATATATAGCAAATATGACAATGCCCATCCCGAGCATATACCAAGTTTCCACTTTGAGATAAGGGAAGAAATAGAAGAGGTTTTTAATAGTGTGAATATCGGTCATAGTAAAAGTTTTATATATGATAAATTTTAATATTATCTCCCTCTCCTTCTAGGAGAGGGCCGGGGTGAGGTGAAGAGGAGAAGGGGTTAGGAGATGAGGTGAAAAGGATGAGTAGTTGGGGGTAAGGTATCTATTTATAGTATTCTCCATAAATTCTTCGAAGATTATTGCGACAAAGATTCTTGTCTTTGCAGGTAAATATCTTGCCAGGAATACGCATGTCTATATATTGCATATCTCATGAATTGATAAAATCTTTATTCTTATCATTGTAGATTTTGAGAGAGAGGATCTGATCTTCTATGTCATCGGCTGTTCTGAGAAGTACAACGAGACCACTCTCGAGAGCTACATGAATTTCGCGTTCGGATTTAAAGCACGTAAATTTGGCTATATTGACAGCAGGAAAAGTGGATTTAAAGAAATCACGCGCGAGGAGTATGGAAGACATGAATTCTTCTCTGATTCCTTCTTTATAATCTATGAAACTCATTTCTGTAAATCCTGGATCCACGAGATCGAGATAGTACAGGTTCGTATCATTTGCCTTTTGATAAATGAGAATCCCATTTTTTGTAATAATATAGGTTTTTTCTGTGAGTGGAAACCGAACGAAAAACTCTGGCTTGTAGGATTCTATGATAATTTTTAGTCCATTGGGAAAGAGCCTGGAAATGTCCGCGTGCTTGATGTTCTTCTGAAGACTTGTGAGGTGCGCGAGAATAGCATTGGTATCTACGGAAAATATCGATGAACCATAAATATCTTCTATGGATTTGTAGGCGATGTTGATGTCAGTGATGGAATCGAGGCGTTCTATGATAACCATCGATGGTGATATACGAAAATAGGGCGAGAAGAAAAGTATGTACGTGCTTGCTGAGATGAGAAATGCGCTAATGAGTATGAAAGAAAGCCGAAAACGATCCTTGTTCTGATCGAGAATATTGATAACGGTATTAAAATAATAAAACCGTTTTTTTTCTCGAAAAAATGTAAAAAGCGATGGAGGTCCCTCGGAGGATTTTTTGGTATCAAAAAGATAGCGCTTTTTTTTATCAAGCGCGAGTTCCTTTCGAAATTTTCGGTTTTTCCAGAAGCGTATAACTTTCTGGATGCTATTTCTCAGAAACCTCAGAGAGTCCATATTGCTTGGAGAGTTCATTGATAATATCTTGCACATTTCGAGTAACCGCCTCATTTTTTACGCGTTTGAAGCGAATAAAGGGGATTTTGTATGTCTGCACCTGCTTGCCTATATCATGCCGGAGTTTATCAGCGAGGGGGGCAAGTTTTTTCGGAAGCATGGCTTCATTGGTAGTAGCCGATACATATATATCTGCATAGGAACGATCCTTGCTGATCTCTACATTAACTATACTAACTATACCAAATTCCTCTCCATGCTCGCGAATGTGTTCGAGGATAATAGGGGAGGACATAGTCAAAATAGTTTCTGCAAAACGGTCTGTTTTTGTGGACATTTGAAAATATTACGGGTTATATAAAATATATCTCCGGGAGTATACAAAAAATATTTATTTTGTAAAAGTATTTTGCTCTGATAGTATTTTTCTTTTTACACGAATTAAAATTTACTTTTATTCTAAAAAGAATACTATGCAAGATAGAATTTACTACACTATAGGGATTTATGAAAAATATTCAATAGCATATCTGCTTGATATTGAGTTATAACTTCTTCACAAATCCATACGAAGATTATGAGTCCAAAAATTAAAAATATTATCTCACCACTATAGTATGACCTCACAAATCCAGAATCTCCTTGCTCGCATCCTCGAAAAGAAATCTCGATATGATGAGCTAAAACCTTTTTCTCGTGCTATGGAAGAGTCTTTTTATGCGGCAAGTCGTATAGAGCTCACATACCACTCCAATGCAATCGAATGAAATACCCTAACACTTGCTGAAACCGCACTTGTGATCAATGAACAGGCGAATATATCTGGAAAAAAACTCAGAGAAATATATGAGGCCCGAAATCATGACAGGGCACTCATGTATGTAGAAGAACTTGCAAAGAGTAAAAAAGAAATAGATGAAACAGATATCCTGAAAATCCATGATATAGTACTAAGAGATATTGATGATGAATACTCGGGACGATATCGAGATGTGCCCGTTCGTATAAGTGGAAGTATGGTAGTTTTGCCAAATCCCCTCAAAGTTCCATCTCTTATGGAAGAGTTTGCAAAGAGTCTTTGTGTTCCGGATAGTGATATGCTCATATTTTCTGCACTCAAAAAATATGAATTTATTGCCATACATCCTTTTATAGATGGTAATGGTCGTACCAGTCGTCTACTCTGGAACTATTTCCTCCTCAAAAATGGATATCCACTTGCTCATATAGACATTGCTGATCGTCCGAGATACATGAATGCTCTCGGAAAAATGGATATTTGAGATAGTGAAGACTATCTCATGCTCATGCTCGAAGCGGTCGAACGATCACTGGATCAATTTATGGATTCTTTATAATCAAATTATATAAAAGCATGAAAAAGAGAGCCTGTTTCTCTATTTCTTTCCACTCACAAAACACCCACCACCTTCTTGTTTTATGATATCGATACACATATCATAAATGGCGGTATTTTTCATGTCTTTGGCTATGGCACGAAGGCGATTGAGGGCAGTGATGTATTTCATGGACACGAGCTTTCCGAGAACCTCGCGACGCAGTATCTTGCTCGATCTCTTGAGGAATTTCTCCACCAGGTACTGATCAATGCCATTTTCTGAATCTCTGAGTATGAGTGTATCGAGTAATGCGAGCTCTGCACACGCTATATGGAGCTTTTCTCCATCTATCTCCAGATGATCGGTGTATGTACTCAGTAGGGGGTAGATGTTTTTTGAGAGTGTTTTTTTTCCAGAAGTTATGGGGCGTATTGAGAGCGAATACGATTCCGATATCTGGAGATTTTTTGTCTGCTCCTTGCCGGTGACGAGGAGTTTTTTTGGTGCACTGTAGTCTTTCATGAGTATTTCCAGTGCCTTATTTCAAGATATAAAATACTCACTATTTACTTCGCGAGAGAGTATTTTCTTCACGATTCGCCAGTATCTATCCTCTATGACTCATTCAATATTTGTATCAATGCCGTCTTTTGGCACATAATACAATCCTTGCTTTATCGGGACGATATACTCTCCTCATCTGAGGCGGTATAGTACTTTATATGTGGGTGATTTCTTACTCTGAGACTTCTTGCGAAAGTCAGGGTCTACGATATCGGCTATATCATCTATATCGATGAATTCTCATTGCATTTTTCACAGTTTGTTAACAATTTTGTTGAAATCTATCATGGATGATTTTATTTTAGAATATGAAATACTATGGTGTATATATAATATATTCTTTACTATATATAGTATAGAGTTTTTACTCTATAAATCAAGTTTATTTTTCTGATTTTTGTATGAACTTTTGTATGATTTTTTATATGAATAATATAGTGAGGCTGAGTTGTTTGAATACAAATATCTTGATCTGATATTTTTTACTTGAATTTTTCACAAATACCTCTACAATACACTGGTATTTTTATTTATATATAATCTTTCTCGTATTATGAAACAGAATATTATCCCTGCTCGTGGGTTTACTCTCGTGGAACTTTTAGTGGTTATTACCATTCTTGCGATTATCAGTGTTACTGCCTATACGAGCTTCTCTGGAGCGACTGATAAGGCTAAGAACTCTACGAAGACTGGACACTTGGCTTCGATAGAAGGAGGACTCAATGTATTTTTCATGGAAAACAACTACTATCCAATGCCTTCACAATACAATGCAAATACCAATGTATGGGGGTATTCTGGATCAACGACGAATGCTACTCTTTGTAGCACATACAGCGGAACAAGCGATGGATCTCAGATCCTTACAGTAAATACTGGAGCTATTGTTGGTGGTGGAGCGGTATTTATGAGTGGAGTTGCTACTCAGATCGGAGCAAAAGGAACTATGGACTCCTATGTACTTCCAAAAAAGTATCTCTCTCAAGAGCTCTCTGATCCTGTGCTTAACGATATAAAGGTAGGAAATAACCAAGTACTTAAAGACTATGGAATTGGAGAATATATCTACGGTGTATACGCCAAAAATAATACTACTTGGGATAATACTTCTAAGAAAGGATCTGCGTATAATCTCGCCATGGTTCTGTCAGATGACCAAAAAATTGCAGTGACAAAGATTTCTGGTATCTTCGATAATTCTACGTGTGTCGGGTGCCCAGTGACACTTATCGGAAGTGGAAGTGCTAACAATAACCTCAGAGATGGTGAATCATATTCTGGAGCCACCTTTACTGCTGATACTCGTATCGCCTATCCCATTGTTGGATTTTAATCATCTATTATAATAACCTCATCTTCGCTCATGACTCTTCAAAGCATACAAAAGAAAAAGACCACTATTCAAGCGAATCTTATTCCAACCGTTATAGACAAGGTCGGAGGGCAGGAGCGAGCGTACGATATTTATTCTCGACTTCTCGAGGATCGAGTCGTATTTCTCGGGGATGCGATCGATGCATCTGTTGCCAATACCGTTATTGCCCAGCTTCTTTATCTCGAGAAGCAGGATCCGAAAGCACCGATCACGATTTACGTGAACTCTCCAGGGGGTCACGTAACCGCAGGACTTGCTATCTATGATGTCATGCAGTATGTGCAGTGTGATATCGTCACTGTTTGTGTCGGTCTCGCTGCATCCATGGGTTCTATTATCCTCGCATGAGGAACCAAAGGAAAACGTTATAGTCTCCCACATTCAGAGATTATGATTCATCAGCCACTTGGTGGAACAGAAGGACAGGCAACTGATATCCGAATCGCCGCTGAACATATCCTGAAAACTGGAGGGACACTCTACGGAATACTCGCCAAGCATTCTGGACAAGATGTGAAAAAAGTAGAAAAAGACTGTGATCGAGATAACTACATGACCCCAGAGGAGGCCCTCAAATACGGACTTATTGACAAGATTATCAATAATAGATAAATGCATGACTAATAAGCTATTTGCACTCGTACAAGAACTGCAAGAACCGATAGATTCTTTGTATTATATAGATAACAGAGTCCCGACTGATATTTGAACCGATAAAGCAGGTAATTTATATAAAATTCTCAAAATATCAGGGAACTCCAAATTGTTGAATGGTAATAATCTTCTAAGATGTAACTTGATAAAATCTGCTGTTCCAGTTGAAGTGGCAAAGCTTCTTGATGCAAAAGATGGAGAAATTAAATGGAAAGTACTTAACTAACTCTATTATGACTAAAGATATCCTCATTCAAAACCTTCTGGGAAAGGGGGTTTCTCGTATTATTGATCGTGAACACTTGGAAGAGCGCCTGAAGCGAGGTGATAAGCTGATTGTAAAGCTTGGAATCGATCCGGTTGCTTCTAGGTTGCACATTGGACACATGATTCCTTTTATGAAACTCAAGCAGTTTCAAGAGATGGGACACACAGTGGTGCTCCTTTTTGGTGATGCGACGGCACAAGTGGGTGATACGAGCGACAAAGATGCAGAGCGCCCAATGCTCACTCGAGTAGAAACAGAGAAACATGCACAAGCATTTCTTGAGAAATTCTCAAAGATTATTGATATCTCAAAGATTAATATTTACTACAATAGTGAGTGACTTGATCGTGTGAATTTTGCCTGAGTTGGTGAACTTGCTGCTAATTTTTCTGTTGCCGAGATGCTTGATCGTGATAATTTTTCCAAGCGATATAAGGCTTGACAGCGTATTTCTCTCCAAGAATTCCTCTATCCTATCATGCAAGGGTACGACAGTGTTGCGATTGCAAAAAAATACTGAGCATGTGATCTTGAACTTGGGGGAAATGATCAGTATTTTAATGTTCTTGCTGGTCGTACACTTCTCGCAGCACATGGTCTCCCTAAACAAGATATCATGACTTTTGAGCTCCTGATCGGTACGGATGGCAAAAAGATGAGTAAAAGTATGCCAAATTGCATACTCATCGATGATGCTCCATTTGATATGTATCAAAAGATCATCAATCTTCATGATGACCTTATACTCCATTATTTTGAATTGGCAACAGATATGACTCTTGAAGAGGTTCAAGTTATAAAAAAACGCTTGGAATCAGGTGAACATCCTAATGTTCTCAAAATTGAACTTGCGCAACGTATTATTACCATGTATCATGGTAAACCGTACGAAGCTGATGATATTTCGGCGATCGAGGCAACACACTTGGATACCAGAGAAATCGAACTCTGAAATCTCCTCAAGGAAATCAAATTCTGTGCGACAACTGGGGATGTAAAAAATGCCCTTACGGGCGGAAGTGTTCGTATTGATAATGAGATAGTTTCTGATATAAAAATGATGATAACTCTCTCATTAGAAAAATGAGTACTCGTGCAAATGGGAAAGAAAAAGTTTCGAAATGTGTTTAAAAAATAATATTTCTCAGATAATTATGACCCTCCGCTCCGATTTTCCGATATTCTCAAACCATCCAGATCTGGTTTATCTTGATAGCGCCTCAACAGCACAGAAACCAAGTGCTGTGATAGAAGGGATGAAACACCACATGGAACATGGATATGCCAATATCCACCGTGGGGCATATGTTCTTTCGGAAGAATCTGAGGTGTTGTACCATGGATCCAAGGAGGCGGTGGCTCGACTCATACACGCTCGTGAAACGGCAGAAATTTCGTATAGTTACAATGCGACAGCAGCTCTCAATATTCTCGTGACATCGCTTATTCGATCTGGGGATTTAAAGACTTGAGATAGGGTTCTACTTTCTCGTGCAGAACATCATGCAAATATTGTGCCATGGCTTATTGCCAAGGAAACAACCGGTATAGAGGTCGAGTTTATCGAACTCGATGAGGATTTTCAGTTGGATTTTGTGGATTTTGAAAAGAAACTCACATCAAATGTAAAAGTGGTTTCACTGACTGGCGCATCAAATGTGACAGGGGCAGTTTTTGATCTTGCACGAGTGCGAGATCTTATTCGCTTCACCTCACCTCCAGCCCCTCTCCTAGAAGGAGAGGGGAGATCTTCCCCTTCGGTGTGAAGAGGTGACGAGGAACGAGACGGGGTAATTTTTATCGTTGATGCTAGTCAGGCTGTTCCGCATTTTCGTGTGGATGTGCAAGCGCTCGATATTGACTATATGGTATTCACTGGACATAAACTCATGTCCGATACCGGAATAGGGATTATGTATGGAAAAAAACCTCTTCTGAAAGCACTTATACCATCTATCGGTGGAGGTGGGGCCATTAACTGGGTCCGAGAGGATGCCTTTGCTCCGGCAGGACTGCCGAATCGATTTGAGCCAGGAACTCCCCATATTATCGGTGCTGGGAGTCTCCTCAGGGCTATAGAATACATCGAATCTATTGGGGGTTATGAAGAAATGGAGCGAGTCGAAAAAGATCTGGTGCGCCATACACTTACGAAGTGGCAAGAATTTCATAAACAATTTCCAGAAGTACAGCTTATCGGAAGTGAGAAGGAGCAGGGGAGGGTTGGAGTATTTAGTTTCTCGACCAATGCTATCCATCTCTCAGACCTCGCTGATGCTTTCGCTGAACAGTGAATATGTGTCCGAGCAGGTCACCACTGTGCCGAGCCACTTATGCTCAAACAAGGTATTATGGGAAGTGTACGGATGAGCCTTTTTTTGTACAATACCCGAGAGGATATTGATCAATTCTTCGAGGTATTTGGAAATATAATGAATGGTGAACTCATGAGTATTGAATGATAATATAAACCCAATATGGCACAAGTCTACACAGAAACATTCCTCGAATACGCAAAAAATCCCCCAAATCGGGGGATTTTGGAGAGTGCAACAATTCGTCACTTTGAGGAGAATCGAAACTGTGGCGATGCACTAGAGGTATTTCTCACATTTGATGAGAGCGGACTCATCGAGGATTTTTCTTTCGAAGGAAATACTGCGATTGTCACAACCGCATGTACGAGCATATTTGGTGAATCTATCCTCGGAATGCACATAGAAGAAATCCTCTCCATGGACCAAAACACCGTTCGTGAGATGATCGGATTTGACGTGTCATCACGTCGCAAACAAGCCAGTGTTCTCGGGCTCCTCGCGACCAGAAATGCCATCCACAAGTATAAATGAAATGGAATTATGGATGATTTTAGTGATGTATTATTGGATGGATAGACTACACTTACTCACTCTCAGCAAAAGTGAGATCATATTTTCCCACAAGTCCTTTGGTATAAAGGATTTTTTTTTCGCTCGTAATTATGAGCCCATCCATGTTATTCTGTTCTATGAGCCTGATTCCATCCTGAGCTCGAGCGTTAAAAATACTTTTGGTAAAACCATCGGAGCTTGCACAATTATTTGCGATAATTGCCACGCTTTGTATGCCATTTTCATTTGCCCCGGTGAGAGGGTTTATGAGATGATGATAGTGTTTGCTCTGAACATCCCATTTACGTTTGTAGCTTCCAGATGTGGCGATTGCCATATCTTTCAGCAGAACAGAGGCGATAACTTCCCCATTAAATGGACTCTCAATTCCTATAACCCAGCCATCGTCTCCATTTTCATTGACGCCACTCGCATAGATATCACCCCCGGCATTTATGAAAAAATTTTCATACCCAAATAATCGAAGTAGGGAAGTAGTCCCATCGACTGCCCAGCCCTTGGCTATTCCTCCGAAATCGAGTGATTGTTCTGGTTGGAGGGTGATAACATCCCTATCTATTTGTATGGACTCAAAATCTGTATTGACCACTCCTTTGGTTGGTTCAAAATTTCATTCATCAAAAGTGTGGCTGTATCCAAGTGATGCCACTGATACCAGGGGATTAAAAAGTCCACCTGTTTTTACGTACATATCTTTCGATAGGGTCATGAGTTTCAAAAATCGCTTTGATACAATCATTTTTTTATGAGTATTGAGGATACTGAGGTTTGAATCTGGAAGAAACCTGGAAAATTCCTGTTCAATGGAGCGGAAATAATCGAATACAGAGGCGATTCGATTGGGGGTACGTGTATCATCCGAAATAACCGTCACTTCTATGATGGTTCCAAGGAGTTTTTGACTTGCAGAATAGCGCATGAGAATAATTGTTTT
>CAZRBF010000010.1:10373-14639 GCA_964598195.1 uncultured Candidatus Peribacteria bacterium
AGATCTGTGTGCCAGTTGAGATGATCGGTCTCAAAATTGGTAAAAATAGAATGAGTAGATTTGAATGTGCGAATGTTATAGGACATAAAACTGGAGACCTCGAGCACGATATATCCACTCTTTAGCCCCTTTTTCTGGATGGCCTGAACTGTTTCAGCAAAGGGGATCTCAAAATTTCCTGACAGGAATACCCGATCCTCCCCATACTCCTGCTTGAGGAGATTGTAGACAATCCAGGCGGTTGTGGATTTTCCATCGGTTCCTGTGATAGAGAGGATTTTGAATCCTTTCGGAAGATAATGATAAATGAAATCTAGTTCCCCGATGATCTTCCCGGTCTGGTATATGGGGTGTGATGGAGCGATTCCTGGAGAGGGGATTATGGCGTTGTATACGGAAAAATCACTCAGGTTATCTGAATCATCTCGAATGTCTGCAGGTATGCCATTGGAGTCACAAAAAGCCTTGAGAGCATTTCCAACGCGTCATTTTCAGTAAATACAGATCATAAACTTGAAAAAAGTGATAATATATGATAGTATAGAGAAAATATTATTTAGTAAATAGAAAATATGAATTCTCCGATAAATACAGATAAAATAAGATACTCATGACTCAATAGTATCTCTCGGGCCACGCTCGAAGCTGTGAGAAACAAAACCCGATGAGATGTTGCTGAAATAATGAGCCTAACTTCATATGATGACAATCAGTATGAGTGGCTTATTAGCACGAGCACAAGCGGGGAAGCAATTAAACGAATGATTGCAGAGTACCCGTATATTTGGCAAAATATTAAATTTAAATTCAAAGATTATACTAATATACTTAAGACAAATGCATCCGCAGAAGACAAAAAAATAGCGCATGATATCTTGCTAGATGAAATCATAAAGATATTCATGAAGCCATCTGAGTATAATCCTTTTTTGACAAAAGAAAAAAAAGAGATACGTGAGACTATTTGTGCTGAAATTATCGATAACGATACTCTCGTAGATTATATCAGTGGACACTCCATTCATTCATTTATTGAGTACTCGAATAGCAAGCTCAAAAATCTTTCTGAGCGTAAAGCTTGGGGAGGGTTTGGTGTTCTCGTGAAGAATATTTCCGATCGAAACTTGATACAAGGTGAGTCTGGGGCACGAGGTTTTGGTCTGATCAAAGACGTTGTTCATTATGCAAAAAATCGTGTTTTCAATAGTAATGAAGCAGGGATACGAAGTTTTAATAGTATCTTTAAAGAGATTATCGATTATGCAAATCGTATTTTCCATATCGATATATACAAATCTCTTCCAAATCTGAAAAGTGTCGAAAAATTCAGTGATTTCGACATGGTTGGAACCATGCTCAAAAATGCTGTTGCATCTGGGTGAGCCCCTTGTCGAGATGCAACTTTTTTTATCAAAGCGCTCTATGCATGGAATGATATACTCGAGATTAAAGTTGCTCATAAAGAAGCACTTGAGGCTCCCTCAGATTTTTTTGCTTTTATTAATGATGGCAAGGGAAAATGTAAGGAGATAACCCCTTGACAATCCAAGATAACAAAAAAATTATGAATATGAAAAAAACGTGAATCTATTATTCATAGAAGATACGTATATTCGCATACTTTTGAAGATGGAACCACAAAAGATATATATATTTCCACACGTGTCAAGAGCGTGGAAAGTATTCTTATAAAGCTCTTTGCTGATGAACACTATGGGGATATAGATGCTCTTAATGATTTATTTGGCGTGCGAATGTTTCTGGGCTGATTAACTGAAGGTGAAAAAATTCAAGTTATTCACCATTTTGGGAAATTTATGGGAAAAAACTCAGCTATTTTCAAAAATAAGAACTATCTGAGTGAAACACAAATGAGTGTACTTAAGGGAAAGTGGAGAAAATCAAATTCTATGCCTATATGAATAGAATCACGATTGAAGACGAGAAATAGTAAAGAATATAGAGACTGTAAATATAGCGGATATTTGCGACAAGATATTCACAAAAACCAAATAGGTACCGAGATTCAGTTTTTTAATACAGAAGATGACCCAAATCCGAAAGGAGCAGCACATCATAGTATTTTGGATGCGAAAAAAATCATTCAATGATGGTATAGGGGGGCTCATATTATCACTGGAAAGCAGATTGCAGGTGTTATCCAAGCTCGTTGTTTTAAAGAAGACAACTCTTGACTCGAGTTCGAGGAAGTCTATCAGGAGATTAATAAGACACTTGTTCCATATGTTCTTCCAAAAAAGGAAATGAATAAAAATACAGAAATTGCTTTTGCGGTTCGATGATATGAGCGTATTCTTGAAGAAGAATTTCCTTCTATGAAACCATTACCTCAAGAATATTTTCATCTACTTGATCTTTATATAAAGGATCTTAAGAAGGAGTACGATGTGTGTCTACCCCACAAAAAATAACAATTTTGCTACCGAGAAATCGTATCAATCTTAAAGTTCAGTATTTTTGCTCCAATCTCTTCAAATTTTCTTGTATCACCACTCGTAAAAAACCTCATCTCTCCTCATTTGGAGAGATTTTTTTCTCTATCAGCATGAAGTGCAAGATATTCTCGGAATTTTAGAGCAGATTCGTATCCGGGGTCGATAATAACAACTCCCGGAAGACATGCTTCTATATGATGCTGAACGATAGGGTAATGGGTACATCAGAGTACAAGAGCTTCTATATCGGGATCAAACTGGAGGACATATTTTTGTATGAGAAGCTTTATATGTTCACTATTGTAGTCTCCTTTTTCGATGAGTGGTACGAGCTCTGGCGCTGCTATTTCTTGTACCTGAATGGTGATATCATGAAAATGTACACGTTCCTTGTATGCTCGAATTTTTACTGAAGATTCTGTAGCTAAGACCCCTACCTTTCTGTATCCTGCCTCAAATACTTTTTCTGCACCGGGAATAGTTACTCAGAGTATTTTTCTGTCAGGAAAACGAACCTGTTGAAGGTATCGAATGGCATGTGCCGTTGCCGTATTGCAGGCGAGTATGACAATAGTTGCTCCTTGGTCAAACAGGAATTGCACTCCTTCTTCAGTATATTTGGTTATGGTTGCATCGTCGAGATCTCAGTAGGGGCAGCGTGCATTGTCACCAAAATAACAGTAATCGTACTGCGGTAAAAGGTGTCGGAATTCTTTGAGTACCGTGAGTCCTCAAAATCCAGAATCAAAGAGTCAGATCATAAGTATTTAGTTGCTAGTTACTCGTTTCCCGCCT
This sequence comes from uncultured Candidatus Peribacteria bacterium, assembly GCA_964598195.1. Classification (GTDB taxonomy): domain Bacteria; phylum Patescibacteriota; class Gracilibacteria; order BD1-5; family UBA2023; genus UBA1545. Next base: position 13,625 of record CAZRBF010000010.1, read on the forward strand.
TGGGTGAGGGGGATTAAAAGGGAGTTTCTTAGGAATTTACATTTTCTTTGATAAATTTTGGCATATTTGCATACTTGAGTCCTTCTTCGAGGGTAATATCACCTTCATTGATGAACTGAAGGAGATCTTGTTCGATAATCTGCATACCTTCGCGACTCGACGTCTGCATGACTGAAGGTATCTGATGAAGCTCATTTTCTCGGATGAGGTGAGAAATTGCAGTATTTTTAATCAGAATTTCTTTTGCAAGCTTCATGCCCGTACCATCACTTTTTTTGAGGAGACGTTGTGAAAATACTGCCACAAGTGTGTCGGCAAGTTGGAGTCGTATTTGGTTTTGTTGTCCCGCTGGAAACGCATCGATAATACGAGAGATGGTCTGGTAGGCACTTCGCGTATGGAGGGTAGAGAATACGAGATGTCCTGTTTCTGCAAGTTTGAGTGCCATCTCGATTTCGTGCATGTCACGCATTTCCCCGAAAAGGATAATCTGTGGATTTTGACGCATGGCTCCAATAAGGGCAGTATTATAATCCGGGACATCACGACCTATTTCTTTCTGTTCCATGATGGATTTCTTGTGAACGTGTACGTACTCAATAGGATCCTCGATGGTGATTATGTGCTTGGCATAATTCGTGTTTATCTCATTGATCATGGCTGCAAGAGTGGTAGACTTACCACTTCCCGTTGGTCCTGTTACCAATATAAGTCCTTGTCCTGTTTTGGTGATATCCTGATAGATGAGTGGGAGATTCAACTCCTGGATAGAGGGGATATTTTGTGAGAGGAGACGAAGAACGGTCATATAATATCCACTCTGAAAAGAGATATTTCCTCGGAATCGAGAGTTCTGAAACTGAAAGGAAAAATCCAGATTTTTTTCATTCAAGAGTTTTTCATGCTGATCTTCGGTAATGAGGGATTGCGCGAAGTCTCGTGATGCTACGGGAGTAATAATCTCGATTCCCTCATTGACCAAGATAATTTCACCAGATATTTTTATGGCGGGATA
>CAZRBF010000010.1:14739-18832 GCA_964598195.1 uncultured Candidatus Peribacteria bacterium
AGAATAATCTGACCTCAGTAGAATTTTTTCATGGTCCAAATACCTGTAAAAAAACTCATAACTAAAATCGCAAGAAAGACATAGTGATTGATTATAAAAGCTGAAACATCCATCATGAATTGTGTAAGTCCAGGAATAGCAACACCCGTCTTAGTAAATGATTCAGTAATCTTTGGGAGTATGAATGTGAGCATGAAAATAACCATCACAAGAGCGAGAGTTACAAGTATGACTGGGTAAATCATGGCTCCACGAATCTTGGACTTGAGTTCAATACTCTCAAGAAGACTTACTTCGAGTTCTGAAAGTACTTTTGGGAGAGCACCCGTCTTCTCTCCTACTTCGATCAGAGAGATAATAAGTGGATCAAAATATTTGCTGTATTGTTTGAGAGTATCTGATATAGAGAGTCCATGATCCAGATTCATTCGGATCTCATTTACGATCATCTTGAGCTTAGGATTCTTCATTTGCTTTGACACAATGGAAAAAGCTGTTTTTAGGTCAATACCACTTGAGAGAAAACTTGAGAGTTTATTGATAAAGTTCCATATTTCCTTAGGAGCAATACCACCAAGCAGTATTGGCTGTGCTTCTTTTTTGATAAAATGACCTGGCTTTTTTCATGTCTTCATTGCATACCGTGCATCACTCAAAAGTTGCTGAAAAGGAGTACTATTAAACGTACCGTCGGGGTGCATGAAGCGTTTTTTTCCGAATAACATAACCAGAGTAATTAATGATATGAGTCCTTATCAAGTAGTAGAGAGAGGAGTACATAATGCTAAATTCTTCCATTTTTGAAGAGAACGTCAATAGATTCTTTAATGACCATTTCATATTCTCATTTTCTGTAGAGTTCTTCTAGGATTACATATTTTCTTTGTAATTTTTCATCTTGTTTTTTTATGATTGATTTATGTTCATTATCTATCGCTTTTTCGAGGTAAAACCTCATGCGATCATGGGCAAATCCTTCCCGGAAGTAGAGATATACTTCTTGTTTGAGCTTGGTAAATTCTGACATCTTGTAGAGCATTTCGAGCCGATCGAGCCGAATCTTAAGCTCTCGTTCGTGACGCTCTTTCTTGATTGCCTCGATAACCTCTTGACGTGTTTTGTTGGTAAAATCAATTTCTTTCGTTCCAGATTTCTTAATATCCATCTCCTTTAGAATTATTTCAAGTTCTGTTTTATTGGTGATAAGGTCTTTTGCTGTATTTCTTGAGAAGATAAAGAAGGATACATCATCCTCAAATGCTACTGTTCCACGAAACTCGTTAACATCTTGAAGCATAAGTTCATACACTTTTCCTGGATTGTGTCCATGTCTTGCCGCATGGTTCAGAAAACTCTTTTCCATTTTATCGAGTCCATACATGGCATTGTTAGTATCTTTTACTTCGAGGATACCGTCGGTATATCCAAACAACACATCACCATCCACCATTTGAATATCTCGGAGTTTGACGGAAGAGGTGTTTTGTATGAGACGAACCCCAAGTGCTAGTCCTCAGGGAATGACTTTCTCTATAGTATTGGTTTCTTTCCTGTAGATGAGCATAGGATCATGACCTGCTCCGATAAACGAGAGTTTATTGCTGGTAGAATCGAATTCAAAAAATACCGAGGTAACAAAAATGCGCCCTTTGAGCTTTTGTTTCAGTTCGTTATTGAGAGTAACAAAAAACTCTGGAAAGGTTTGGATTTTTTTAGAAAATTCAAAGAAGAGTTTTGAGAGAAGAGCAACAGTAAAACCGGCTTGTACTCCATGTCCAGTCGCATCCCCTATGTAGAAAATAGTTTTATTTCATTCCTTGTGATATCCAAATGTATCACCGACGATCTTATCCTTTCCATGGATCTTTCCAAAAAAGTTAAAACCATGGATAGAAAAATCACTAATATCTTTCGTGAGTCCGCTATTCATGATGGAAAAAAGTTCACCATGGGAAGAACCATCATCTCATATCTTCTCGATGGTTCCAGATTGTATGAGGAGTTGTTCTACGTCTTTTAATGCCTTCTGTCTTTTGATATATTCTTTTTTCTCGAGATTCTTGAGTTCTGAATTTTTTACCAAAAGAGAGAGTCTTTTAAAGATGGAGTCATCTTTTTTCTCTTTGAGATCAGCTATTTCAAAACCCACTTCCTTGAGGATGCTTTTCATCTTTTCTTCTTTTTCTTGGTTTTTTTCTTGGTTTATTTTTTCTTTATCATAGAGCTTTTGGGTTTTAGCGAGTATTTGAAGTCCTCATTTTTCATTTGGAAAATCCGAAACAAGTTTTTTTGCAAATGAGAGAGCATGAAGGTAATCCTTTTTCGTTATGATTTTCTGTATCTCTTGTACATGCTGTTTAAATTTTATTCTTTGTATTTTCTGTTCTTCGACAGAGAGCTTATCTGTACGTTCTTTTTCAATATCTGCAATAAGCTTATCGAGACTATTGAGTTCCTTATGGAGACCACTAAGGATAGCATCTATTTGAGCATGTTTTTCCTTTGCCTTTTTAGAGATACTTTCAACGTTTGTATTTTCGAGTACCGCTATTTTTCGAAGAGCACTCTCGTAATAGGTAATACTTGTCTGGCTCTTGAGAACAAGTTCTTTTGCTGCAGTGATTGCTGTGGTGTAGTTTCCTGCCTTTCTGTACGTTTTAATCCACGCAAGAGCATCCGATATATCAGTAATATTTTCGGATACTTTAGGTGTTTTAGAGAAGATATGTTTGAGTTTTGAAAACATCGTACAGATATCATTATATAAGCTTCATGACCTCCTCGACTGTAGTTTTTCAGGTAGCTGCTTTTATGAGGCCATCTTGTATGATGGTAATCATGCCAAGCTCGCGTGCTTTTTGTTCTATCTCATGAACGGGTGCTTTGCTGAGTATGAGGTGATCAAGCGCCTCACTAATAACCAATACTTCATGAACTCCCATGCGTCAAGCATATCCAGACATATCGCATTTCTCACATCCGACAGCTTTATAGAAATCGATATCAGCAACATCATCCTCTATGACATTACTCAGATATCCTGTTATCTTCGCTTGAATTGTCGGATCTGTTACTTTGTAAGTGGTGCTACAATGAGGACAGAGTTTCTTTACGAGACGCTGTGATATAACCATCTTCAGGGCTGAAGAGATGAGAAATGGCTCTATATTCATATTGATAAGTCGCTGTATGGTTCCAGCAGCACTGTTAGTATGGATAGTTGAGAGTACCAAGTGACCAGTGAGAGCGGCTTCTATCGCTAGTGTCGCAGTTTCTTTATCTCGGATTTCCCCGACCATTATGATGTCTGGATCCTGACGCACGAGTGCTCGAAGACCACTGGCAAAGTCAAAACCAATTTGCGGTTTTACCTGAGTCTGATTGACATGAGCGATATTGTACTCAACTGGATCCTCGAGGGTTGTGATGTTGTAATCCAGTGGATCAAAAGAGCGAAGGGCTGAAAAAAGTGTCGTAGACTTTCCTGATCCTGTAGGTCCGGCAACGAGTATCATCCCGTACTTACTGGCGAGACTTACTTTGATTTTCTCGAGATTTACATCCAGAAAATCGAGTTTTTCTAGGTTGAGCATGTCGGCATTTTGTCGGAGCATACGCATTACGATTTTCTCACCCGCGACTATAGGCATGACACTCACACGTATATCCACGAGTTCGTTTCCGATCTTTTCTGAGGTAAATGAGATCTTTCCGTCCTGGGGTTTGTGTTTCTCATCTATACGCATATTAGCGAGTATCTTCATACGAGAGAGGAGCTTAGCGTACTCCTCATGGCTAATTTTATCAACAAACAAGAAATCACCACTCTGACGAAAACGAATGGTTATAAAGCCCTTTGTAGGCTCTACATGGATATCTGAGGCATTTGTCTCGAGTGCGAAATCAAACAGCTTGTTCGTGTAATCAACTATGTCTCAAAGGTCATTCTTGAGTGGCATAGAAAAAAATGTAGCGGAATCTTTTATCTTGCGGAACATAGGAACTATGTGAAGGGAAATATATTACTCGCGAAGCATTATACACTATATTTCCGTATTATGCAATATAAATGCACACATAAATGTCTTGACAA
>CAZRBF010000010.1:18932-19998 GCA_964598195.1 uncultured Candidatus Peribacteria bacterium
CTTTCATGGCTCATTCGAGGACATGAGCCACTTCGAAGATCTGCTGTTCTCAGAGCTCTCTTCCCATGATCTGGAGTCCGACTGGGAGTTTGGTGGTTCATCCATCTTCGGGAAGTGCATACCCAACAGGGATGGAGATTCCTGGGAGCCCGGCAAGACTTCCGTTTACGGTGAATATATCCGATAGATACATCTTGAGTGGATCTGCTGACTTGTCTCCGATCTTCCATGCAACAGATGGGGAAACAGGGGTAACAAGAACATCCACTTCTGCAAATGCTTTCTTGAAATCATCTTTGATGAGCTCTCGAACGACGGCTGCACGACGGTAGTAGGCATCATAGAATCCAGAAGAGAGTACAAAAGATCCGAGCATGATACGTCTCTGTGCCTCTGGTCCAAATCCTTCACTGCGACTCATGGCGATATCAGCACCACCGCCATGTGTGTGTCCGAATCGAATCCCATCATAACGGGCCAGATTCGTAGAAACTTCTGCTGGCATAGTTATATAATATACTGCAAGTCCATATTCTGTATGGGGCAAGCTTACTTCCTTGATCTCTGCTCCGAGATCGCGCAGTTTTGCAATGACCGCATCAATCTCTTTTCGTACTCCTTTTTCGATCCCTTCTATGAAGTACTCTTTCGGTATCCCTATTTTCACTCATTTGAGGTCTTTCTTATCCCAAATAGCAGGATCTATTTGAGTGGACTCTCTGAGACTCGTAGAATCGAGGGGATCGTAACCTGCCATGATTTCATAGAGAAAAGCCGCATCTTCCACGGTACGTGTAAAAGTCCCCGGAGTGTCCAGAGAACTCGCCATGGCAATGACTCCACGTCGAGAGTTTCGCCCATACGTTGGTTTGAATCCGACGATCCCACACATACTCGCAGGTTGCCTGATGGATCCACCTGTATCGGTTCCGAGAGCTGCAGGTATCATCCCACTGGCAACCGCAGCTGCCGATCCAGATGATGATCCCCCAGGAATACGTGTAACATCCCAAGGATTTCTGGTAATTCGCATGGCACTATTTTCCCCGCTTCCTCCCATGGCAAA
>CAZRBF010000011.1:0-14118 GCA_964598195.1 uncultured Candidatus Peribacteria bacterium
TATTATAGGAATTTCTTTCGGAAATCAAAAAGATTTGCATGTGCATAAAGAGACCGGTCTCCCATGACCCAAAACCAGCCAGAGCTCCGGATCTTTAAGCAAGTTGATGAGTGGGTGAGATCGGTCTCAGACTTTAAATTTTCTCCCACTCAACTTCCCCAATATTCTTCTTCTCGGGATCAAAATTCATACCTACAAGATACACTTCCTTTCATTCTCATGTATATTTCTCGTAATATTTTCTCTCTTTGATCTGCTCAAGAGCTTTTTTGCCGGTTTCTTCTACTTTAAATTCTATGATATAAACCTTGTCCTGTATTCTCATGGTAAAATCTATGCGTCATTTGTTGGTAAAGTCTTCAGCTATAAACTCTATACCCGTATATGCCATGAAACTATAAAGGACACTGGCGTAGAATCACTCGTACTGGTGAATAGGATTATTGACATAATTGGCATAGGGGATTCCTGCAAATATCTGGCGGATAATGGTGGTATATCCGTCGATGTCTCCGGCGGTGAGGACTTCATAGAGACGCTTGAGTTTATCGAAATTGAAGGTTTGATTCGTAAATCAGAGATAGTCTTTTATGAGGTGATTATTGAGACTCTTTCGTACCTCTTCGTTTGGGACTCCAAGTGTATAGCTTATCTCTCATCCGAGATCAACTATCTCTTTGATGGTGAGATACCCAGACTGGAAGAGGAGAGTTTTCAGCTCTATTGTGTCTATATCAAAAGCATCGAGTATCTCATTTCCCACTTCTATTCTTTCGAGATCGAGAGTACTGAAGTCATACTTTCCTGTTTTGATGAGGTTTATGAGAAATGTTGGAGTGGCGGTGGTAAACCAATAATTTTGGTACTGTTTCTTATCAAAGAAATTCAGGAGTCAGAAAGGATTATAGACTGTTTCCTCCGTATTTCAGAAGCTATATCAATTGTACCATACCCGCATCTGTTCCAGATCGACTCATTCGAGATATCCTTCTGGTCAGAAGTTATCTATAATCTCGGGTAATGTATATCCACAGATAGCATTAAATCTCTGGTCTATGGTTATATCATTGAGATTATTAAGTCCACTAAATACCGATACTTTCGAGAACTTGGTGACTCCGGTGAGCATAACGAACTTCAGGTACTCATCCGCTCATTTGAGCACAGAATAAAACCCCTTGAGCTCGTCTTTAATCTCTTCTGCTCTTGGAAGATTATTGATCATATCGAGAATGGGTTTGTCGTATTCATCCACGAGAACGACTACTTGGCGACCAGTTTTCTTGTAGAGTTTTTTTATAAGATCTGAAAGTCGAAGATCAATACTGGTGTAGGTGCTTTGTATGCCATATTCCTCATATACCTCATCAAGGTTTTTATGCACATTTTCCTGAAGCTTTTCTTTACTATCGATAAATCCTTCTCCAAATACTATTTTTACAACCGGATACTTCACTTCCCAATCCCATTTATCAGAGATATACAGTCCCTCAAAAAGCTCTTTTCGTCCTTCAAAGAGACATCTGATAGTGTCTATAAACAGGGATTTCCCAAAACGGCGAGGGCGGGAGAGGAAATAGGGGGTATTTTTTCCATTCTCGATAAGGTCCAAGATATACTTGGTTTTATCAATGTAAACGGTTGGTTCTCATGTTCGTATGACAATGAACGATTGTTTTCATATGGGAAGTTTTTTTATAGTTTTTTTCATAGTACGGTTTTGTTTACAGATAACACGCACCCATTATACGAAAATCCCAGAAAACTCAAAAAGTTTTCTCTCCCATCCAAAAATAAACCGGCCTCACTCACTCTCGAACAGAAAAATTCTTTTTGGTATTTTTGAGGGTGTGAATATAATACGGGTGTATTACTTAAAATTTCATATTATGTTCTCGACAAAACAAGTGCAAGCCCTCAAAGATGGGTGACTCAGCTTTGAGCAAATACAGGATCTGAAAACTACAGAGGAGGAGTTTAGTGCTACCTGAGTATCCTATACTCTGGATGAGGCTTTTGTCATTATTAGAAATAATATTTTTTCTAAACATAATCAGGAATGCACCAAATAAAAGTACTATGACGAGTACTCCAGAGCATTCAATCAATTGTAGATTATATCGCAAAGGATAATATTTTCTATGCAAATCAAGTACAGGATTATATTTATAAGAGCATTCAGTTGCTCGGCGAATATCCGTTTATATGACCACCAATAGATGATATTTACAGAGTGGCAGTAGAGTCAAAATATAAATTTAAGATAATCTATAAAGTAAAGTGAAATACGGTTCTCGTAGTATGAATCTACCGCGAACAAAACAGCTGGAAGTAAAAACCATCTCTCCAAAATATCCTCCTACTCCATAGAGACCGGTCTCCAATGACATACAGTCAATCAGAGTTTCCGGATTTTTGAGTGAGCCGATAGACGTATGAGACCGGTCTCAATACGTAAAACACCCCCACTCCTTCATAAGAGAAGAGTGGGGGTGTTTTAGTACTAATCGATCGAGCTTATCCTCAAACCACACAAGGAACAGTTCCTCCGGCGGTACAGATAGGAAGTCATGTTGGTGGTGGGGTGACTACTGGTACAGGAATACAGCTTGATGTTCCTCCATCCCAGACATATCCTGTTGCACACTTGAAGTGACAAGTTCCTGCAGTGAGATCATAGGTAGTAGTCGGGAGTATTGGCATCCATGCTGAACCATCCCATGTTTGTGTTATGGATGAAGGTCCATTCCATACAGTGTTCACTATAGGGGATGGTGGATTACATGCAAAGTTTCTTTTATTTGCTATACAGTTACCGAGTCCATTATGGCTATAATTGAGGTTACAGATAGGAGTACAAAGTCAGTACACGGTCGGTGTTATAGGGAATGGTCCTACTGGTGCGGTTGGAAAACTATAGGTTCCAGTTATGAGATACGAGAACATTCTCCATTGACTCGAAGATGTGGCATTGAGTGGGGTAGCACATGTCTTTGACTCGGAGTTCATGAGTCCATGAGATGCAGATGAATCATTGGAGAGTTTTGCTGCATATGTACCAGAAGTATTAGTAGTTCCAGAATCAAAAAGTATAAAGAGATTGGAGGATGTTACACATGTATTTGTATTGGTATCAAATACTTTTCCACCAGTACAGCCAAAGGCACATGCAGTTGTGTCAGGAATAGGTCCTACCCCGTCACAGATAACTCCAGTGAATTTTCCAGTAACACCATCAACACCAGATGGAGATGTCCATACTGTACCTGCTGGTTTTGCTCAAGTACAGGTCAGAAGTGCACCAGAGTAGACGGTACAAGAAGGAGGTGGAGTGGGTAATATTCCAAATGGATCTCACGATTTAAGATCTCCACTGATCGTGAAGTTTTTCCATACATCTTGAATAGTAGGAGGTGCTATAAACTGACTCGGGGTGGCATTTGACGATGCTGGCTCAGCTGCCTCACTCGTGAGTTTGATCATAGGACCAGCACCATCCACTTTTATGAACAAAATTCCGACGGTAGTTGCCGATCCAAGTCCATTTCCACTCGTCCAGTAGCTCGTATTTCGAGTCAGATTAACAGTCACACCATCATTATCAGAACGCACATTGTCCCTCGCCGTTACTTTGATATAGTTCTTTCCTTCGTCGAGACAAGAATCAAGACGCCCGACTCCCATTTTAGTCAAGAGGGAATTTTGTCATACCCAAGGACCCCCGGAACCGTCAGTAGTAACCGTAGAGTTATAATGGAGCACAATATTTTTATGATTTGCATTTACTCATGAATCAGCTGTTGTGCTCACGAGCATGCCAGCGTTTATTGCAGTACTTGGAATTGTGTACGTGGCAGTACACTTTCCTATTTCCACCTTAATCTCCGAGATTCCAGAAACATCGTCAATTTTAAACGAGAGACCTTCAAGGAGATCAGGATGCTTGTCTGAAGCATTCGCATGAAAATTGAGATTTTTATAGAACTCACAACCCGGAAGTGTGGCTGCAGTTGTCCCATAAGCTCAAGCAAGATACTTTGTCATATTACACCACTGATCGGCATTTGTGCCAGTATCATTCACAAAGGTGGTAAAAGCATTGTTTGCTGTTGTGAACATTGGAGCAATACTCGGACCAGTATTGTCTACTGTGGCAGTCAATCAATCTACGGAACAGGTGCTAAGTGTTGGTTTTGGACTTACCGGAGAGGTAAAACTTAGCTTTCACACGAGTTGATTAAAAGTATCTATTCTATAATTATTGTCCTCAAATCTACAATCACCATCTTGTTGATCGTTGTTCCATGTTGTAGTATAGCTTAGGGTGGTTGCTCATGCATATGCAGATGGAAGTCATGCTCCGCAAGTAAGAGTCGTGGATGATGGGGCAGTATATCATCGAACACAAGTGGTGACCGATGAGTTGTCTTTACATATAGCATCTACACTACAAGAATTACTTGCCTCTACTCATAAGTTGGTTCCACCATACGTAAAAGACTGATTAGTATTGGAAGCATACTTTGTCACGGTTCTATAAGAAGAAAGTACTGGTATATCTTTGTAGATCTCACATCCATGCTGAGAAACTCTACATGGGTTGTATGTAACACAAGTACTGCTCGTAGTATCGCTTTTTGTTCAGTATGTCTGGACTATATTAGCAAACGTTTTGTTTCCATAACATGTTCATGCAACCGCGGCAAGACAATTACCTGTATTGGTTGAACTTGTACTAACATTTGATGAAGTACCTGTACAGCTTCCTGTTGCTGAATAGGTTGTTAGGTCATAAGTACATCATGTATGTTTTGAATAGTCTATAATCTGAGGCCAGGCAGCGCACCCATAAGTTGATGGAGTACAATAAGAATCGGCTACTAAGTTGTATTGATAACATCAGGCGTTGTAGGTGCTATTTCCTACACATGTGTACACTGGCCAATCAGTTCAACTAGGTCAGGCATAGCTGGGGGTAGTTGTACATGATCGGGCCGGGGAGGTTTTAGTATCCAGTACTATCGTCCCTGGTATCAACCCTGCACTCGTAGTCTGGATGTAGACGAGGGTGGTGGTTGCGATGAGGGAAATGAGGAGGAGATATTTTTTCATAGGAAGTAAATTTAGTGGGTAGGCTTTGATTATATGGTAGCAGATAGTTTGGGTTTAATCAAATATATCAATTGCAATCAACTGGCTCATTTGTATTTTTGTTTTATTATTTACTATTCATCTTTTCCCCTCTCCTCCAAAAGGAGAGGGATGAGGTCTTAGTTCTGTGCTCGAAAGAACTCGCTGCGGTTGGTATTCCAGCGGAGATCTCGTTCTATGAGCATAGGATATCCACGGTAATCTCGATCGGTGATACATCGGAGATCGGCAAGTCAGACATGCTTGTCTGTTCCAGCTGAGGTGTCACAAGTTATTGTACCACTTCATGCAGGTTCTTCGAGTTCTCCGAGTCCACCAGAAGTTTTGGCGTCACCTTGGCCATCACTGGCAGGGGGAGGGGTTGGATACCAGGGACTCATGATACTATTATGAGTTGCATCTTCATCGTAGGTGCTCAGTGATGTAAACTGGAAGTTTCGGAAATTGATGAGATCGAAGATGGGGGCAGTGTCTGTGGTACAATTTGCTACGATATACGGACATTTTGGTGTATTTGCTTCCCCGATCTTATTGAGAGTCAAGAGACTTCCCATGATGTGGAGCTGATTGCGGAGTTGTGTGTTCGATTTAGCACTCACTGTATTTCATCCATAAAATACTGAATAACTTGGGTTATCACTATATGATACCATTGGTCCTTGTGCGAAGAGGAACGCATCTATATTGGTAATACGTGGGTCTATAAAGAGCCATCCTTTATAACTTGCATCCGTAATAGTTGGATTATTCACATTCACTGTCACATTCGTCAGTCCAGCGTCATTCATGACTCAGAGGAAGAGTTGTCCCGCAGTTTGAGCTCCTGCTTTTATAGTTGTGATATTGGACTTTACATAGAGTGATCCGTTCTTGACAATGATGGATCGTTTATTGGCTATATGACAAATATTGTCTCCCAGAAGATCACATGCGATCGTGGCATTTCCATCGATGAATGAGATTGTCTCGCCGTTGATGATTTGGGTACAATCTTTTGAAGGCGAGGAAATATCATTGTTGATAAAATATTGATCAATGGTTGTTGCATTAGCACACCATTTTTTTCAGGCTGACGGACCAAACCCCGCTGAAAGAATGGCGACATTCTTCTTGATAGTGGTAACAAGATCCATTCTTGTTAACTCCTTTCCTATGTTTACATTTCCCTTGGTTCCACCAGTTCCGGTAGTGATTCCATTGTAACGGTTACTGAGTCCGGTAATGGCAATATCATTGAATGTGACAGCAAGATTCTGAACGGTCCCTGTAGAGAAGTCGAGTTTATAGGCATCATCAAAATAGGCTCGGGTCATATCGTACTGATTGAGATTCGCTCAGGCATTGTTCAATATATCACGTGCAACAGATGGAAGTTGTATGAGATCAGAACCTACATTATACATGAGAGCTGATACGTATCCTTTATGAATATTGGAGTTGATGTACGGCATGCGAGAAGGGATAGGTGACATGGCTATCTCTACATTTGTACTATTTCCAATACTAAACGGATATCCTACTGGTGTTCCTGCTGTTCCAAACATATTGGTAATTGCACAAGGACCACTAGAACAAGCACCAGGATTTATAAGCGTCCCAGAGCCAGTTGATCCGGCTGTTCGGATGCTAAAATCGATAACACCAGGCTGGCCATCCTTACCGTTTGTATCTATAAACTTACTTGGAGTTGTATCCTTATATGCTACGAGGATTTTCTCGTAGAGTCTTGGTGTTACACCACCAAGAGTGAAGAGTTTTTTAGTATGACTTACAAATACACTATTGGTGAGTGTTCCGAGGGTCATATTTTCCAGACCATACACTGCCGGCGAGGCAAACTCGAGGAAGGCCTTATAGGTTGTTCCGAGATTTGTAAAATTTGCAATACCACCGGTTACGTTCCCATAATTTGTATCATCAAAAATGAATCCAAGATTATTCAGTGACTGTGCTATACCACCACTATTATAGGTAATAATGTTCGTGGATCCAGCTGGACTCGTGGTATCATTGAAATAACCAACTGGTGGATATGTCGACCCTGCTGGTGCTGATCCGCTCGCGGTATTTACGATGGACGTAACATTGAGAGTGGAATTTGCAGAGAGATATGGGTACATTCCTCTGGTTGGAACTTTGGATACGAGTGAGATACTAAAAATTCCATTATTTGTATTTGGTAGTTCTTTCATGGAAATTGCTCCACCAATATTAATATTGTTAGTAAAGGTAGAGTTATCTATCTCAAGATCTGCGGCGGTAACGAGTTTAGCTCCACTTGGTGTATTGGATTTCTGATCGGCGAAGAGGCCATTTTGAAAGTTAATGGTAGAATCTATATTTTTTATCTGTGCTCAGCCATTCTCTGGGGCTACAACTGGAACGATTCTGTTGTAGTATACATCGTTTAAGGTATAGGATAATTTATACGAATCTGACCCGTTGGCTATAACTTTTCATGGAACTGACTGTGTTGCGCCTGTAATGGCCAGAGTTGAAGCATTTTTATCGAGTCATGCTGCAACTACACGGAATTCGAGCTTTGGATCCAAACAGTTTCCAACCAGATCACAAAGGGCACTCATTTGGGTCTTATATTTACGGTATCCATTTGTTCTTGCAAGATCTACGTTACTGAAATTTTTTGTACGAGTGAGAACATTAGTCCATCTATCTCAATAAGTAAATACTGGATCATAAGAATTTAGAAGTGCTGATTGCTCAATATCTAATCTCAAACCTCCTGATCTATCGAGCCCCGCATTAAACATATCAGCAGAAGGACTTGATCCTATTCCTACATCAGAAAGATTTGAATAGAGCGTTTGTGCAGCATTTGCTGCTATAAACCTCGATACTGCCCCTGCAATTTCGGGGTTATAGGCTGTTGGATTTGTTGTTGTTTTATCCCAGACAGTTGTAAGATTATCACCAAATCTGAGGAGTCTCTCTATGGCAAGCTTATTGTCTGATTCTGACACAAGTCTATTTGGAGGGGTATTATCACGTACCGCATAAAATGCCGTCTCTGAGTAATTTCAGCTTGCAGGTAGGCCTCATGCATCGACCGTATTGTCGTAGAGACGAAGACGGTAGGTTGATTGCGAATTTCAGCCAGGATTACTTGTCAAAAGAGCATTTGAAGGAGTGGGTATCCCCGTAAGTGGAGATACTACTGATGCACTTGTTACCAGGGCATAGTTGCTACTTACTCCAGAGATAAGTGATCCAGTATAGCCATCCGGAAGGGGATTGGAGCTGGCTACATTATCGAGGTATGCACCGTATGTATCTGAAGAAAGTACATTGAGTGTGAATGTGTTTAAATCAGTGAATCGAAAATAGTATGCTGGCAGAAGGGTGCGTGTATGTATCGCTCGAGGTGAGGCACTAGCGAGTTTATAGTCACTCAAGAGGGGGCTTGCATAGGCAGGTGAATTTGTTGCAGGAGCATTTGATGATCTATCTACAGAATCATTTTTTGTTACTGTTGCACTGGTATTTACTTCTCACTCATAATAAGCATTCGGAGAACCTTCTGTAATACTTGGACCTACTATCCTGGAACGAAATGTGAGATCCGGTGCGGTCTTATCTATCTTATAGACCATTTTATAAAAACTCGTATTGTCTGCGTAGTCGGTCATGTAGGTTCGTATGGTCAGTACTCATTCTCACTCTAGTGCAAATGCACCACTTGTTGCCACATTGAAAAAACCCACAAGATCTGTCATGGATGCTCCAGATTGGGAAGTACGAGTAATGCCAAATCCTGACGCTAATGCACCGACATTACCATTTGCATAGGTTGTACCATTATATTGTACTGTTGCTACGCCAGAAACATCTTGAAAAGACCCCATCTTACAGATTGTCGTTCACCAAGTTCCATTAGCGAGACGTTCATGATGTGGTGAACACCATTCGAGGGTATATGCCTGCTGTTTGATTCCTGATGACAGTGGTTCAACCGCTGCAGCGTGGGTTGTAGAGAGGGGGAGAAGTGTTCAGGCGAACACGAGAGTAGCAAGAAGAATACTATTGGTTTTCATACCATCATTGGTAAGAGATAAATGTGTTTTTGTTTTTGGTATTTTGTACTTGTAGAGATTTTTTTACTTTTTTCGGGGATTCCCACGAGCGGAAGTCATCTTTTTAATTAATGCATGAGTGGAGGCAGGGGTGGATTGCAGTATTTTAGAATATATTCATAATACTTACTCTTATTGTCAAGATCTTTTTTCGTCGTATTAAAATTCCCACAAACATTCCATGAAGGATTATCTCTCTGAGTACCAGCAATCAAGCTCTTAAAATCTGATTCATTCAATTCTACGCCATTTTTCTGTGCAAAGCTGGTCACTTTCTCGAGTGCCGCCATAAGTTTGGCGGAAGTATCTACTTTCTCGGATTTTATGTAGTTCATAAAAAGACTACGATTTCCAAGAACTGTTTTACCACTCTGTGTAACCATTTGTGTTTCCAGATTATCAGTAGTAAGAGTATCGAGTTTTTCAATTCGCTTACGCTCTGCGGTCGCCTTTTTAGTAGCATCTGGTTTTTGCTCACTAATAAGTGGCTCTACTGGAGCTCGAGTTTCGGTTACTTTTTCAGTCTCAGTTGGAGCTACAGTTTTTGTTTCGTCTTTTGATCAAAAACAGGAAGTGAATATCATAGGGACAACAAGTAGAACAGGAATCATTTTAGCGAGATGCATATATTGTAAATTAAATATAAAAATAAATAAGATATTTTATGAATCTATTATTTTAATTGTAGGCTGGAAAACATGATTTATAGAGATAATTTACTACAATAGTTGAAGTTACTGGAGTAGCATTAGGATCAACAAGGGTTGCTGAAATTTTTGATCAATAAGTTATAGAGAAATATCGTCATCCATCTAATACAAATGCAATATCGCTCGGTTGTGAAGCGACAGACGTCACAAAGGCATTGGGAAGTAAGTTAGTATTTACTTTATAGGTACACTCTGAATTAAAAAAACTAACAGCATCATTTATATCAACCTTTTCCCATGCAAGTTTATATTTTTTTGATATAGTGGCATCTATGATATTTAATCATCCATCGAATCAAACGAGATTGAGAGTGTCATCCGTGTCATTGTAGGCAATTCCTCCTTTCCAACCAGCACCGATTCCTGGATCATAATTCATTGATGCATCCCTCCATTGAAGAGTTCCACCAAGACCAGGCCATACAGGATTAGTAACTGCAGTCGTATTTGAAGGGAGATTTATAGATGTGGTGAGGAACTTACCGGGGTTCAATAAACTATTACCAAAGACTATAAAGGGATTATTTCCAGATGGCCAATCAACGAGTGCTGAATAAACACCTCTTACGTAACAAAAACTCTGGTTCCATTTATCTGTCGTGACTACATCGCCATCCTGAGCAAACATATCAAGGTCTGTTCCACATCATGCAAAGCTGTTTGCACTCTGCCAAGTAGCATTTACTGTCACTACTCCTAAAACTGTCGTGATTAATAGGGCTCCGAGTGCGATAAATCGCATGTATTTTTGATTCATAGCGTTCATATATCCTAATGGTTAAAGATTAATTTTATTACTTCTGAGCATATAATACTCCTTATAGAGTTTAATGTCAAAAGTTTTTGTGGAAAAAAATACCCGGCCCTTCTAGGACTGCCTTCGGGAGTCTTCGACCACCCCCTAGATAAGGGTGGGGTAATTTGTATTTTATCTGGGCGGACACGTAGGCAGGGCGGACACGTAGGCAGGGCGGACACGTAGGTCCGCCCCTACAGTCCACCGATAGCCGCTTCACAAGTACCATCGACTTTTGCTTCTATGATGTAGTACTTGTTATTGACCGGGATCACGAGATCTTTTCGTCCCTTCAGGTTTTGTACTTCTGGATAGTAGTAGATGTTGTTGAGGCGTAGGAGCATTCAGAGAAAAGTTTTGAACCATCCTTCTGGATTCTTGTTGATCCATTCATAGGCAGTATCGCTTAGAAACTTATTGATCATATTGAGTATAGCACTCGGAATACCTGTGTCTGCCCAGTAGAAATTAAACTCTTTTTCGAGAGTAGATTATATATGGCCTCTGTTTTTTCGACATAAAAATATCCACCTTCTTTCAGTTCTTGGAGATCTTGTATACCGATAGGGATTTTTTTGGACATATGGAGT
The DNA here is from genome assembly GCA_964598195.1 of uncultured Candidatus Peribacteria bacterium. Taxonomy (GTDB): domain Bacteria; phylum Patescibacteriota; class Gracilibacteria; order BD1-5; family UBA2023; genus UBA1545. Next base: position 11,339 of record CAZRBF010000011.1, read on the forward strand.
AGAGGTGAGGGGTATTGGGTTCTATGTAGGTATAGTAGGAACTTTTGGAGAAAATGCAAAAAAGAAAAAAGAATTTTCTGTTAAAAAATCTTTTGGTGAAATGCAGATTTTCTATATACTCTTGGCACTCGATTTTGAATTTAGAGGACAATAGAATTTGTTCTTTCTCTCTTGGACTGTTTCGTACTTGCTCGAAACCAAAGTCCCCCTCCTCGCTTTCTTCTCATACCTTATGAGAATTCATACCGCGCGGATGGAATATTCCGTGTGTCATCCATTTTGAAATTATTCAAATATCCATATTTTTGGAAAAATGATACGTGGCTTTTGTAAGAAAGAATTCCTCTTTCCTAAAATTTTCGAGCCATTTATTTTCTATTCTATTTTTACACTATGTTATTTTCAGAGTTAGGTCTCGACGAAAAAGTACTCGCAGCACTGACAAAAAACGGTTATACGGAGGCTACCAAAATCCAGGAAGAAGTTATCAGAGCAGCTATGGAGGGGAAGAGCATTATCGGACAGTCTCAGACGGGTACCGGTAAGACTGCTGCTTTCGTTATACCGCTTCTTCAGAAGCTCGATGCAAATATTCGAAAACCTCAGGTTATCGTGTTAGCTCCGACTCGTGAGCTTGCTATGCAGATTCGTGAAGAGTTCTATAAGCTGTCTTTTGGAACCAATCTTCGATCGGTTGCAGTTTATGGTGGATCCAATATCCGATCTCAGAGAGAGTCTCTTGACGGTGGTCCTCAGGTGGTTGTGGCAACAACTGGTCGTCTGATCGACCTTATCGAACGACGATTTATTGATCTTTCTCATGTGGAGTACCTCGTGCTCGATGAAGTAGATCGAATGCTTGATATGGGATTTATCGATGATATTGACATGATCTGGTCGAGACTTGGGAATATTAAGCAGTCTATGACATTTTCCGCAACTATTCCACAGGAAGTAAATAACCTTCTTGCAAAATATGTTGGGACCGGGTATGAGTCTATCAAGGCGACAGAAAACCTGATGGTATCAAAGATTGATCATGCATTTATAGAGGTTCCGCACTTCGAGAAGTATGATATGCTCAAAAAATATATCGGGGATCATAAGGATGTAAAGATTGTTGTATTCTGCAGAATGAAGCATGAGACAGAGGATATCGCGGATATGCTCGAACGAGATGGGTTCTCGACGGGGTGTCTCCATGGAGATATGCAGCAACGCGATCGAACTCGATCACTCAAGCGATTTCAGGACGGTTTTTGTAATGTATTCATCACGACTGATGTTGCAGCACGTGGCCTGAATATGAAGGATATCATGCTCGTAGTCAACTATAATGTGCCAGAAGATCCAGAAGCATATATCCACCGAATCGGTCGTACTGGTCGAGCGGGTGCTGAAGGAAAGGCTATTATGTTCGTAACAAGCGGGGAGCGAAATCTTCTTGGAAATATCGAACGTCGAAATAAAATTACCCTCAAGCAAATTGATATTCATGGAGATGAAGTAGTTCGTATTGCTGGTCGATCGAGCGGAAACGGAGGACATCATCGTACTGGAAGTCGCCGAAGTTTTGGTGGTGGAGGTGGTCGCTCCAGTGGAGGTTATCAAGGAGGGAGATCTTCTGGGGGTTACCAGGGTGGAGCGCGATCCGCATCTGGTTGAGGTTACCAAGGAAGTCGTTCTTCTGAAGGACCTTCTGAGAGGCCACGATACGGAAGTGATCGTCCTTCTGGAGGGTACCAAGGAGGGGAGAGATCTTCTGGTGGTTACCAGGGAAGTCGTTCCAGTGAAACCTCTAGTCGTCCTTCGTACGGAAGTGACCGACCACGATCAGGCGGTGGTTACCAAGGAGGGGAGCGATCTGGTGGGGGTTACCAAGGTGGTCGCTCAAGTGGAGGCTACCAAGGGAATCGTTCCGAAGGTTCATCATCTGGTGGAGGTTACCAAGGAAGTCGTCCTCAGTCGGATCGACTCAGAAGCGGAGCCGACACTTTTGGTGGAGTCTTCAATTCGAGCACTCCCAAGACTCATTCTGACCGTCCTGCATACGGAAGCGATCGGCCACAAACAGATCGTTCCTCCTCGGCGGATTATAAACCAAAATTTGATGGTGAACGAAAGGATCGTGGAAGTTATGAGAAACGCACTTATGAAGCTCCACGTAGTAGAGATGATGCCGGAGGAACCAAGAAAACTTGGCCAGCTCGAGAAAAGAAAGACATCTAATCATAAAATCCCTTGCAGCGCAAGGGATTTTATTTTGGAAAAAATTTGGATTGTGTAGAAAAATAGATACAATCGTCACATTGTAATATTTTTAAGTCATTCATTGTATGAAATCACTCTTCTATGTACTGACAGCTACAGTAACCTCTCTTGTTTCCCGGAGTGTTTTTGCGGCCGGGGATGATGCCTGAATTATTGGAGGGAATGGTATAACTGGAACAAAGCTTCGAGAGGGAAATGTCACTTTTGATGACATCCCGAAGATTATCAATAATGCGACGAACTTTGTCCTGGGTTTTGCTGCAACGGTGGCGGTTATCATGATCATCTACGGGGCATTTCAGATGGCTCTCTTTGGGCTGACTTCCCAGGAAAAGAAAAAATGAGCCGAGACGATACAGCACGGTATTATTGGATTTGTTATTGCTGTGTCGTCGTGGTTTATTATTAATATGCTTATGAGTAATTTATAGAAATCTCTGAAAAACTCGTTCTTCAAGCTTAAATCTCCGTTTCCTCGTTCTCCGTACAGTCGTACGGTTCACTCCGGT